>NZ_JBMDWH010000113.1:0-5314 GCF_048595345.1 Allobosea sp. | reverse complement strand
TCTGCGGGGCGCTGGAAGAATTCTGCGCCCAGCATGGCATCGCCGAAGCCGTGATCCATGGCGGCGTCGGCTCGACGATCGGCGCGCGGTTCGAGGCTGGGCCGGCGGTCGAGCGTTTCGCGACAGAGGTCGCGATCACGGGTGGGCGGATCGCCGATGGCGGCGAGGGACCCAATGCCTCGGTCGACGTCGTGCTGGTCGATTATGGCGGCGATATCGCTTCCGGCCGGTTGCTGCGAGCGGATAACCCCGTGCTGATGACCTTCGAGCTGGTGCTGGAGGCGAAGGAGGGCGTGGGCAGGTTCTCCCAGGATGGCAATAGATGGTGACCTCAGCCTCCTTTGCTGTTATACAAATCGTATAACAGCAAAGGAGGCTGAGGTCATGAATAGGCAACTCTCTCCGAGCCAGTCCGAAGCGGGCGAAGCCGTCAATGTCCTTCAGGTGCGCAAGATCGGCAATTCGCTCGGGCTCATCCTGCCGAAAGAGATATTGGCGCAGCTAAAGCTCTCAGAGGGCGACAAGCTTCATCTCGTCGAGCAGCCGAATGGCGGATTTCGCTTCGTCAAACAAAAGCCGGACTTCGACAAGGCGATGGCTGCAGCACGACGTGGCATGAAGCTCTACCATAACGCTCTTGCGGAACTGGCCAAGTGACCGAGCCGGACTGGCTGTCCGAAGACGTCGTGATCGCGATCCATGACGAACAGATCGCGATCCATGGCGGTGGAGCAGGGCTTCGCGATCCTGGAATGCTGGCCTCGGCTCTCGAGCGCCCCGTCAACAAATGGTCCTACGAGAATTCAGATCTTGCTGAACTCGCGTCGGCCTATGCCTTTGGCCTCGCGAAGAATCACCCCTTCATCGACGGCAACAAGCGCACGGCACTGCTGGCTCTCTATACCTTCCTGTATATCAACGGGATCGACTTCATCGTCGCCGAAGCCGATGCGGCCGCCGCCATCCTCGCTCTCGCCGCGGGCGAGGTCGAGGAGGAGGGGCTGACGCGCTGGATCCGCGACAACTGGCCGAAGGACGCGCCGGCCTGACCGGGCCGGTGTCCAGCGCCGTTTTTCCCGAACGCGAATGGCAAGACCTCCTCTTGCCGGCCATGGAGCCTCGACCGATATGACCCTGCGCGACGAGCTGCTCGACCGCTTCTTCCGTTATGTCGCGGTCGATACACAGAGTGACGCGGCGGCGACGACGCTGCCGAGCACGCCCGGCCAGCAGGTGCTTGCGGAACTCCTGGCCGAGGAGTTGCGGGCGCTGGGGCTCGACGAGGTGATCGTCGATGCGCATGCGACCGTCACGGCGGTGAAGCGCGGTACGAAGGCCCATGCGCCGCGCATCGGCTTCATTGCGCATCTGGACACCGTCGATGTCGGGTTATCGCCGGTGGTCAAGCCACAATTGCTGCGCTTCGAGGGCGAGGATCTGTGCCTGAATCGGGAGAAGGACATCTGGCTGCGCGCTGGCGAGCACCCGGAAATCGCACCCTGGAAGGGCCATGACATCGTCTTCGGCGACGGCACCAGCGTGCTGGGCGCCGACAACAAGGCCGCGGTTGCGATCCTGATGACGCTGCTCGCCCGGCTCTCGCCGGAGGAGGAGCATGGCGATATCCATATCGCCTTCGTGCCGGACGAGGAGATCGGCCTGCGCGGTGCCAAGGCGCTCGATCTCCAGCGCTTCGCCTGCGATTTCGCCTATACGATCGACGGGTGCCAACTGGGCGAGGTGATCTACGAGACCTTTAATGCGGCGAGCGCCCGAATCGTCTTCGCCGGCGTGACCGCGCATCCGATGTCGGCCAAGGGCGTGCTGTTGAACCCGCTGCTGATGGCGCATGACTTCATCGCCGCCTTCGACCGGGCGCAGACGCCGGAGCACACCGAGGGGCGCGAGGGCTATGTCTGGTTCACAGGGCTGAACGCCAATGCGGCCGAGGCGGTCTTGCAAGCCAATATCCGCGATTTCGACCGCAGCTCCTTCGCCGCGCGCAAGCAGCTCATCGCCGAGGTGGGGCAGGAGATCGCCAAGCGCTATCCGAGCGGGCAGGTGCGCTGGGAGGTGAGCGACGTCTACGGCAATATCGAGGACAGCCTCGGCGATGACCGGCGCAGCATCGATCTGCTGATGACGGCGCTGCGCGAGCTCCAGATCGCACCGAAGGTGATCCCCATGCGCGGTGGCACCGATGGGGCGGCTCTCTCGGCGCGGGGCCTGCCGACGCCCAACTTCTTCACCGGCGGGCTGAACTTCCACTCCCGCTTCGAGTTCCTGCCGGTGCCGGCCTTCGAGGCGTCCTACGAAGTGGCGCGGCGCATCTGTCTGCTGGCGGGGCAGGACCCGGTGTGACGGCCTCGTGCGGCGTCGTGCCTCTGGTGCCCGTCAGACCGCGCCTTACATGCTCGACGAAAGCGAGAGCCTGAAGCCCATGTCCGAGCACGACAGCGAAGCCAATCGTTTCTCCGCCCGCGCGGCGCGCTATGCGCGCGTCGGCGCCAATGTCGGCGGTGTCGCGGCGCGGATGGCGGGAGCGCGGCTGTTCGGTCTCGAAGGACGCAATGCGTCCAATGCCGAAGCCTTGGCCAAGGCGCTCGGCGGGTTGAAGGGCCCGATCATGAAGGTGGCGCAGCTGATCGCCACGATCCCGGATGTGGTGCCGCCGGAATATGCCGCCGAATTGCAGAAGCTGCAATCGCAGGCGCCACCGATGGGCGCGGCCTTCGTCAAGCGCCGGATGATGGCCGAACTGGGCGCTGGCTGGCGCGACCGCTTCGGGGAGTTCGATCTTCGGCCCGCCGCGGCGGCCTCGCTCGGGCAGGTTCACCGTGCGACGACGCGCGAGGGCGCGCCGCTCGCCTGCAAGCTGCAATATCCGGATATGGAATCGGCGGTCGAGGCCGATATCGCGCAGCTGGACGTGCTGTTCTCGCTGCACCGGCGCATGGGCGCGGTGATCGACACCAGCGAGATCGTCGAGGAAATCGGCGCGCGGGTGCGCGAGGAGCTGGATTACCGGCGCGAGGCCAGGCATGGCGCGCTCTACCGGGTCATGCTGGCCGAAACGCCCGAGGTGCGCGTGCCGGCGGTGGAAGACGCGCTCTCGACCAAGCGGCTGCTCAGCATGCACTGGCTGGAAGGGACGCCGATCCTGTCCCACAAGCAGGACGAGCAGGCGGTGCGGGACCGCATCTCGACCGCGATGTTCAAGGCGTGGTGGCGCCCCTTCAGCCATCACGGCGTCATTCATGGCGACCCGCATCTGGGTAATTACACCGTGTTTTCAGAGGGGGGCACGCCGGCGGGCATCAACCTGCTCGACTATGGCTGCATCCGCATCTTCCCGCCGCGTTTCGTCGGGGGGGTGGTCGATCTCTATCGCGGCCTGCAGAGCGGCGACGATGCGCGGGTCGTTCATGCCTATGAAACCTGGGGCTTCAAGGGGCTCAGCAAGGAACTGGTCGAGACTCTCAACATCTGGGCCCGCTTCATCTACGGGCCGCTGCTCGAGGACCGGGTGCGGCGGATCGCAGAGGGCGTCAGCCCCGCCGAATACGGGCGCAAGCAGGCGTTCCAGGTGCATCAGGCGCTGAAGCAGCGCGGGCCCGTGACGGTGCCGCGCGAATTCGTCTTCATGGATCGCGCCGCGATCGGGCTGGGCGGCGTCTTCCTTCATCTCGACGCCGAACTCAATTTCCACCGGCTGTTCGAAGCGGAGATCGAGGGATTCGAGACCGCGCAGGTGGCGCAGCGGCAGGCCGCGGCGCTCGCCGCCGTCGGGCTGTGAGGCGCAGCGCAAGCCACGCGACCTCACCTATTGCGGTGCAGCGGCCATTGCCGCGAGAGTGGGCGCTTTAAATCGTTTGAAATCGCGATAAGTGGGTGTATGGCAGCTTGATGCGGTGGGGACCGCCCGCCGAATACGCTGGCGCGTTGCCCGTGCGGCGCGGGTGCGCTAAACGCAAAGAGACTGTGGCTTTTTCCAGGATCGAGATCATGGCCGACCATGCCCATCACGCCGAGACCCCGGCGATGGACTATCCCGAGCACGAGCGCACCTATAGCGGCTTCGTCCACATGGCCGAGGTCGGAACGGTGGCCTGCGTCGCGATCGTCGCGGCGCTCGCCGTGGGCGGCACCAAGCATGCTTGGGGCACCGCGCTGATCGGCACGCTTCTGTCGGTGATCGGCACGGGCGTCGGCATCGCCGCGCCGACGATCGGCTGGCGCGCGCCGCTGGTCGCCCTCGTGCTGATGCTGCTCGCGCTCGTCCTGCTCTGATCCGCCTCTCATAACGCCGGAAAGGCCTCACCCCGCCATGCGCATTGCTGTCCCAGCCGAAACGCAAGGGGCGGAGACCCGCGTCGCCGCCACGCCGGAAACCGTCCGCAAGTTCAAGGGCCTCGGCGCCGAAGTCGTGATCGAGGCCGGGGCGGGCAAGGCCTCCGGCATTCTCGATGCGGATTACGAGGCTGCGGGCGCGACCATCGCCGCCACCGCCGCCGAAGCGCTCGCTGGCGCGGCGATCGTGCTGAAGGTGCGGCGCCCTTCCGAGGCGGAGATCGCGGCGCTGCCGGCCGGCGCGCTGGTCGTGGCGACCATGGATCCCTACGGCAATGAGGCGCAGGTCGAGGCGCTGGCCAAGGCCAACGTCGCCGCCTTCGCGATGGAGTTCATGCCGCGCATCACCCGTGCGCAGGTGATGGACGTCCTCTCCTCGCAGGCCAATCTGGCCGGCTATCGCGCCGTCATCGATGGGGCGGCCGAATATGGGCGGGCGCTGCCGATGATGATGACTGCGGCCGGCACGGTGCCCGCCGCGAAGATCTTCATCATGGGCGTGGGCGTCGCCGGCCTGCAGGCGATCGCGACCGCGCGGCGCCTCGGCGCGATCGTGACCGCGACCGATGTTCGCCCGGCGACCAAGGAGCAGGTCGAATCGCTCGGCGCCAAGTTCCTCGCCGTCGAGGACGAGGAGTTCAAGCAGGCGCAGACGGCCGGCGGCTACGCCAAGGAGATGTCGAAAGAGTATCAGGCGAAGCAGGCGGAGCTGACCGCCAGCCACATCGCCAAGCAGGACATCGTCATCACCACCGCGCTGATCCCCGGCCGCCCGGCACCGAAGCTGATCACGGCCGCGATGGTCGAGAGCATGAAGCCCGGTTCGGTGATCGTCGATCTGGCGGTCGAGCGCGGCGGCAATTGCGAACTCGCCAAGGCCGGGGAGGTCGTGACCACGCCGAACGGGGTCAAGATCGTCGGCCATCTCAACGTGCCCGGGCGCCTGCCCGCCACCGCCTCCTCG
>NZ_JBMDWH010000112.1:0-5283 GCF_048595345.1 Allobosea sp. | reverse complement strand
GGACGCGATCATCTTCTTGATCTGGCGGGTCTGCAGCAGCATCCACAGGCCGAAGCCGTCGGCGCCGGCATTGTTCGAGATCACGGTGATGTCCTTGATGCCGGAATCGCGGATCTCCGGGATCAGGCTCTCGGGATTGCCCGACAGCCCAAAGCCGCCGGACATGATCGTCATCCCGTCGAAGAGCAGGCCGTCGAGAGCCGCCTTCGGCCCCTCATAGATCTTGTTCGTCATCCATCCCTCGCCAATGTCGTGGACTGCTGCGGTGCAGTCTAGCGTGACTTGTCAGACCCGTTCCAGCGCGATCGCGATGCCCTGGCCGACGCCGATGCACATGGTGGCGAGCGCGCGCTTCTTGCCGGTCAGGGAAAGCTCCAGCGCCGCCGTGCCGGCGATGCGGGCGCCCGACATGCCGAGCGGGTGGCCGAGCGCGATGGCGCCGCCATTCGGATTCACGAAATCCGCGTCCTCGGCGATGCCAAGATCGCGCAGCACCGCGATGCCCTGGCTGGCGAAGGCCTCGTTCAGCTCGACGATGTCGAAATCGGCCGGGGTGAGGCCGAGCCGCGCGCAGAGCCTGCGCGTCGCCGGCACCGGGCCGAGGCCCATGACGCGCGGCGCCACGCCGCCGGTCGCGCCGCCGAGCACGCGCGCCAGCGGGGTCAGGCCGTATGTCGCGGCCGCCTTCTCGGAGGCGACGATGAGCGCCGCCGCCCCGTCATTGACGCCCGAGGCGTTGCCGGCGGTGACGGTGCCGCCTTCCTTCCGGAAGGGCGTCGGCAGCTTGGCAAGCTTTTCGAGGGTGGTGTCGCCGCGCGGGTGCTCGTCGCTCTCGACGAGGATCGGGTCGCCCTTCCGCTGCGGGATCGCGACCGGGACGATTTCCTTCGCCAGCCGGCCATTGTTCTGGGCCGCCACCGCCTTCTGCTGCGAGCGCACGGCGAAAGCGTCCTGGTCCTCCCGGCTGATGTTGCAGTCGGCGGCGACGTTCTCGCCGGTCTCCGGCATCGAATCGACGCCGTATTGCTTCTTCATCAGCGGGTTGACGAAGCGCCAGCCGATGGTGGTGTCGTGGATCTCGGCATGGCGCGAGAAGGCCGTCTCGGCCTTGGGCATCACGAAAGGCGCGCGGCTCATGCTCTCGACGCCGCCCGCGATCATCAGCTCGGCCTCACCCGCCTTGATCGCGCGAGCCGCGGTGATGACCGCATCCATCCCCGAGCCGCAAAGGCGGTTCATCGTCGTGCCCGGCACCTCCTTGGGCAGGCCGGCGAGCAGCAGCGACATGCGCGCGACATTGCGGTTGTCCTCGCCCGCCTGGTTGGCGCAGCCGAAGATCACGTCATCGACGGCGCCGAAATCGACTTGGCTGTAGCGCTCCATCAGCGCCTTCAGCGGCACGGCGCCGAGATCGTCGGCCCGCACCGAGGAGAGTGATCCGCCGAACCGGCCGATCGGGGTGCGCAGATAGGCGCAGATAAAGGCTTCGCTCATGGAATGCTCTGCTCGTTGCTGTATCGAAAGGTGGCGGAAGGGAGCCGCCTCAGATGTCGAAGAACACCGTCTCGTCCTCGCCCTGGAGGCGGATGTCGAAGGTGTAGACGGACTGGCCGTTCTCCTCGCTGCGCTCGGCGATCAGCGTCGGCACGCGCAGGCGGTGCTCGATGCGCGCCAGCACGGGGTCGGCGGCGTTCGCCTCGTCCTCGTCGCCGAAATAGAGCCGGGTGTGGAGGCCGATATTGATGCCGCGCGCCACGATCCAGAAGGTGATGTGCGGCGCCATCGGCCGGCCATCGAAGTAGGGCGCGCTTCCGGGCTTGATCGTCTCGATGCGATAGACGCCGGTCGTTCCGTCCACGGCCTGGCGGAACCAGCCGGTGAAATGCGGGTCGGCGTCGCCGCGGGCCTCGCCCTGGCCCGGATAGAGCCCCTCGGCATCCGCCTGCCAGGTCTCGATCAGCGCGTCCTTGAGCGGCGTGCCGGTGCCGTCGAAGACGCGGCCGGTGATGACGATGCGCTCGCCCTTCACCTTCGGATCGAGCGGCTGCGAGCCCAGATCATGCGGATAGACGCCTTCGATGCCGGCGAAATTCGGGGTCGCCCCGATATGGATATACGGACCCGCCGTCTGCGACGGGCTTTCCTTCAGGCGGCGCAGAGGCTGGACCATCAATTGCCCTCCATCCGGTTCTCGAACAGGGTCGAGCGCCGCCCGCGCAGCACGATGTCGAATTTGTAGGCCATCGTGTCCATCGGCAGCGTGTTCTCGCGGTCGAGCGCCGCCACGAGCCGCTCCACCGCCTCGCGGCTGGGGATGCCCATCACGATCGGGCACTGCCAGATCATCGGGTCGCCCTCGAAATACATCTGCGTGATCAGGCGCTGCGCGAAAGCGTGGCCGAAGACCGAGAAATGGATATGGGCCGGGCGCCAGTCATTGACGCCGTTCGGCCAGGGATAGGGGCCCGGCTTGATGGTGCGGAACCAGTAGCGCCCCTCGTCATCGGTAATGGTGCGCCCGCAGCCGCCGAAATTCGGATCGACGGGCGCGAGATAGCTTTCCTTCTTGTGGCGGTAGCGGCCGCCGGCATTGGCCTGCCAGAACTCGACCAGCGCGCCGCGCACCGGGCGGGCGTCCTCGTCCAGAACCTGGCCGTGGACGATGATGCGCGGGCCGATCGGATCGCCGGTCTGGGCGTAGTTGCGGATCAGGTCGTTGTCGAGCGGGCCGAGCATGCCGTGCCCGAAGACAGGTCCGGTCATCTCGGAGACGGTGTTGCCGAGCGAGAGCAGCGCGTATTTCGGCGAGCGCAGCACGGAGGTCTTGTAGTCCGGCGTGAAGGCCGGCGGGTGCCAGCTGCGGTCGCGCTGGTAGAAAGAGCCCCGCTGGCCCGGTTGGTCATTGCGCATGCGGCGCCTCCTCGCTCTCGCGCCGGTCGTTGGAAGGCGCCGCCACTGAGGGCGGCACCGTTGTTGCCGGATCGTCGTCCGACAAAGACACCACAACCAACGCATCTGCGAAAGAGGACGAAAGACTGTTTCGCAGGCGCGGCTTCAATGCAGGAAGCCGGTCGAGATCCATGGCACGGCCGCCACGACCAGCAGGCCGAGCACGAGCGCCGCCATATAGCCCCAGATATAGGTCAGGCCCTCGTCGGGATTGGTCTTGGAGATCGCGCAGGCGCCGTAATAGCCGACGCCGAAGGGGGGTGCGAACAGGCCGATGCCCATCGCGAAGATCACCACCATCGCATAATGGACCTCGTGGATGCCGACCGACCGGGCGATGGGGAACACCAGCGGCCCGAACAGCACCATCGCCGGAATGCCCTCGAGCACGCTGCCCAGGATGATGAAGGCGACGATCGAAATCCCGAGGAAGCCCCAGGCGCCGCCCGGCACCGCCGACATCGCCTGGGCGAGATCGCGCGAGAACCCCGATTGCGTCAGCCCCCAGGCCATCGCGGTCGCGGTGCCGATGATGAAGATGATCGCCCCCGTCAGCGAGGCGGTGTCGACCAGCATGCGCGGCAGCCGGCGCCAGTCGAACTGGCGGTAGATCAGCAACCCGGCGAGCACGGCATAGGCGATGCCGATGGTGGAGACCTCGGTCGCGGTGGCGACGCCCTCCACCACCGCCGCGCGGATGACGAAGGGCAGCGCGATGGCGGGCAGGGCGATCAGCGCCAGCCGGGCGATGACGCGCTTCTTCTCGCGCACGACATGGCTGAGATCCTCGTCCCGGTAGCGCCACCAGACGACGAAGCAGAGCGCCGCGCCCAGGACCACCGCCGGCAGCATGCCGCCGGTGAACAGCGCCGCGATCGACACGCCGGTGACCGAGCCGATGGTGATCAGCACGATGGAGGGCGGGATGGTCTCGGTCTGCGCGCCCGTGGCCGAGAGCAGGGCGACGAGATCGCCCGGCTTGGCGCCGCGCTTCTGCATCTCAGGGAAGAGCACCGGCGCGATCGCGGCCATGTCGGCGATCTTCGAGCCGGAGATGCCGGAGACCAGATACATCGCCCCGATCAGCACATAGGACAGCCCGCCGCGGACATGGCCGAGCAGCGAGGCGAGGAACTGGATCATGGCGCGGGCCATGCCCGTCATCTCGATCAGCGCACCCAGGAAGATGAAGAGCGGCACCGCCAGCAGGATGAGATGGCTCATGCCCTCGTCGAGCCGGCCGACCATCACCAGCAGCGGCGTCGAGGTGGTGCAGGCGAGATAACCGAAGGTCGCGAGCGCGAAGGAGAAGGCAATCGGCACGCCGGAAAAGACGTTCAGCGCCACGACGCCCACGAAGAAGACGATGAGGTTCAGCTTGCCCAGCGGCTTCAGCGCCGGCCCGGCCAGCCAGAACAGCCCCACCAGCACCGCCGTGACCGCCACCGCCAGCAGCACCGGCCGCCAGTCGCGGAAGCGCGCCAGCCGGAAGGCGGCCGCCGCCAGCATCAGGCCGATCCCGACCGGCAGCGCCGCCGCGCGCCAGGCATTGGAGAGGCTGAGCGCGGGCGTGACGATGAAGCTCTCCTCCTCGGCGTAATCGACCGCATGGGGCAGGATCAGCAGCAGGAAGGCGATCGAGGCGGTGAGCGCGACCGCCTCGAGGAAAGGCTTGGTCCCCGCCGGCACGCGCGACACCAGCCCGGTCATGCGCATATGATCGCCGCGCTGGAGCGCCACCACGGCGCCCAGCATCGACAGCCAGAGGAAGAGGATGGAGGCCAGCTCGTCCGACCAGACCAGCGGCGTGTGGAAGACGTAGCGGGCGGCCACCCCGGCGCCCAGGATGACGATTTCGGTGACGACGAGCAGCGCCGCCACTGCCTCCACCAGCCGCGCCAGCAGGCGCTCGATCCAATCGGCCATGCGGCCTGCCGCGCTCGTCGGCAGGCGTGCGGGCGCGGACAGGCTCGCAGCGTGAAGGTCCATGAAGCGTTTCCAAGCGTGTTATCGGCCGTCAGGCCTTTTTGGCCTTATAGTCTCGCGCGCAATGCGGGCGCCAGCCCAACATTGAGGTGGAGCGCCCTGCGTCGCGACCTGGGCCTGTCCTGTCAGGATCTGGCGCGGGCTGCTGCGACGGCGGCGGCGGCCCGATTCCGGCGACCCTTGCCTTTTCCCATCCGACAGGGACCCTGCCCCATGCCCGGCTCAGCCCTTCTCAATCCGCCGCCGGCCCGGCCGGACATCACCCGCTCGGTCTGCCGGGGCGCCAGCCGCCATCTGCGCGAGCGCGGCTGTGCGATCGTCAAGGAGATGACCTTCGCCAATGGCCGG
>NZ_JBMDWH010000111.1:0-6126 GCF_048595345.1 Allobosea sp. | reverse complement strand
GGGTCGGCGAGGCCCGTCGTCTCGACGATGATCGCGTCGAACTTGCCCTTGCGCTTCATCAGCCCGTCGAGGATGCGGATCAGGTCCCCGCGCACGGTGCAGCAGATGCAGCCGTTGTTCATCTCGAAGACCTCTTCGTCGGCACCGACGACGAGGTCCCCGTCGATTCCCGCCTCGCCGAACTCGTTGACGATGACGGCGAACTTCTTGCCGTGATCCTCGGTGAGGATGCGGTTGAGAAGCGTGGTCTTCCCGGCGCCCAGATAGCCGGTGAGCACCGTGACGGGAATCTTGTCGGACATGGGGTGACCCTTGGTTCTTCAAACGGCGGTGCCGGAGCGCTCGTCACGCCCCGGCGTAAGCGCCTCCGGCGGTCAGGCCGGGCCGGCGCCGAGCGCCTTCTCGATCTCGCTTATATTGTGCTTCATCATGTCGATGTAAGTCCCCGCCGGCCCCGAAGCGTCGGAGAGCGCGTCGGAATAGAGCGTGCCGCCGATCTTGGCACCGCTCTCCTTGGCGATCTGCTCGATCAGCCGGGGATTGGTGACGTTTTCGAGGAAGACGGCCGGCACCTTCTGCGCCTTGATCTGGCGGATAATGCGCGCCACGTCCTTCGCCGAGGCCTCGGACTCGGTCGAGACGCCCTGCGGCGCGATGAACTCCACGCCATAGGCCTTCACGAAATAGCCGAAGGCGTCATGGGTGGTGATCGCCTTGCGCCGCTCGGCGGGGATGCGCGCGACGGCCGCCTTCACCTCGCTCTCCAGCGTGTCGAGCTTGGCGAGGTAGGCGGCGGCATTGGCGTCGTAGACCGCCTTGCCGGCAGGATCGGCGGCGTCCAGCGCGTCGCGGATATTGGCGACGTAGATCCGCGCATTGGTGATGCTCTGCCAGGCATGCGGGTCGTCATGGCCGTGATCGTGACCATGGCCGGCCTTGGCGTCGTGGCCTTCCTCCTCCGCCTCGATCGGCTTGATGCCCTTCGTCGCGGTGGCGACGGTCGCCTTGGCGCCGGAGGATTTGATCAGCCGCGGCAGCCAGCCTTCGAGATGCAGCCCGTTGATCACCACGAGTTTGGCCGCTGCCATGGCCTTCGCATCGGCCGGGGTCGGCGAATAGACATGGGCGTCGCCATTGGGCCCGACCAGCGAGGTCACAGCGACGCGGTCGCCGCCGACCTGCTTCACGAGATCGGCCAGGATCGAGAAGCTCGCCACCACGGGCACCTTCTCCTGGGCACTGGCCACGCCCGGCAAGGCTGTGAGGGCCAGCCCGGCCGCAAGGCAGGCGGCGAAGGCGCGACGGTTCATCATGGGAAGGCTCCGGAGAATATGAAACGGTATAACGTTTCTATCTCTCAAGATGTGGCCGGATCAAGGCACGGCGTGCAAGCCCGTCCTGCGAGCCGAACAGGAGCGAGAGGATGTAGAGCAGGCCGGCTGCCAGAATGACCGCCGGCCCGGCCGGCAGGCTGCTGCCCGCGGCATAGGATACGACGAGCCCGGCATAACCGGACACGATGCCGAAGCCGGTGGCCAGCAGAAGCAGCCGCGTGATGTCGGCCGTCCAGAACCGAGCCGCCGCAGCCGGCAGCATCATCATGCCGACCGCCAACAGCGTGCCCAGCGCATTGAAGCCGGCCACCAGATTGAGGACGACCAGCGCCAGGAAGGTCAGATGCACGAACCCGCCCGAGCGGCTGACCGAGCGCAGGAAGCCCGGATCGACGCATTCCATGACCAGCGGGCGATAGAGCGCCGCGAGGGTGAGCAGCGAGAGGGTGGTGACGCCCGCCAGCAGGATCAGCACGTCGTCGTCGAGCGCCAGCACATTGCCGAACAGGACATGCAGCAGATCGATCGCCGAGCCGCGCAGCGAGACGATGGTGACGCCGAGCGCCAGGGAAATCAGGTAGAAGGCCGCCAGCGAGGCGTCTTCCTTCAGCACCGTCGCGCGCGCCACCGCGCCGGCGAGCAGCGCGACGGCGAAACCCGCCGCAAGCCCGCCGAAGGTCATCGCGGGCAGCGAGAAGCCGGCGACGAGATAGCCCAGCGCCGCGCCGGGCAAGATGGCATGCGCCATCGCATCGCCGGTGAGGCTCATCCGCCGCAGCATCAGGAACACGCCGATGGGCCCACCGCCGACCGCCAGCGCGACGACGCCCACCAGAGCCCGGCGCATGAAATCGAACTCGGCGAAGGGGCCGATCAGGGTGTCGTAGAGCATCGGGCGCCCTGCTGGATCAGGCCGCGTCGCGCTGGCAGGGCTCGGCATGGCGGTCGAAGGCCTCGACCATGCGGCGCGCCTTCAGCAGGTTTTCGGGCGTCAGCACCTCCGCGGTGCGCCCCCAGGCCACCGCCTCGCGCGCCAGCAGCAGCGTGCGGGGAAAAGCCTGCCGCACCGTCTCGATATCGTGCAGCACCGCGATCACCGTCCGCTTCTCGCCATGCCAGCGCTGCACGAGCGCCAGCAGATCGGCGGTGGTGCGGGCGTCGATCGCGGTGAAGGGCTCGTCGAGCAGGATGATCTCGGCGTCCTGCAGCAAGAGCCGCGCAAACAGCGCCCGCTGCATCTGCCCGCCCGAAAGCGTGCCGATCGGCCGGCGCTCGAAGCCGGTCAGGCCGACGGCGGCGATCGCCTCGGCGATGCGCCTGGCAGCGGCCGCGCCGATGCGCCCGAAGATGCCGGCGCGGTTCCACAGGCCCATCGCCACGAGATCATAGACATGGATCGGGAAGGAGCGATCCAGCTCGGCCGACTGTGGCAGATAGGCCAGACGCTTGCCGGCCTGCAGCGCGACCGAGCCCGCCAGCGGCGCGAGCCGGCCGGTGATGCCCTTGAGCAGTGTCGATTTTCCGGCCCCGTTCGGCCCGACGATGGCGGTCAGGCTGCCGGCTTCGATCATCCCGGAGAGATGATGGACGGCCGGGTGGCGCTCATAGCCGAGCGTGAGATCGTTGAGCTGGATCGCCATGCGCTAACTCCTCAGGCGATCACAGCGAGCGTCGCCGCCCAGACCAGCGCGACGACGATGGCGGCAAGCCCCATCCGCGCCGCGGCAGAGAGGCGCAGCAGCGACCAGCCCGGCAGATCGGGCCGGGCGTGATCATGGGCGTGAACGTGGTCGTCGGCATGGGCCATATGCGATGATATAGTATTACAACCGCCCCGACACAACAGGGGCGGGGCATTTGCCCGAAACTCTGCTTAACATTCTCTGCCCGTCAGATTTCGCCGTCCGGAGGCTTCCGCCGGCCCTCAGAACGGCAGGTACTGATACATCCAGGTCTCGGTCAGCACCGTGTCGCCGGCCTTGAGATAGCAGCGCATCTCCACAGGCTCCCCGCCATCGACGGTGAGGTCGAACTGCGCCCGCCAATGGCCCGGCACGTCGTCCGGCACCGCCTCGGCGAAGGTATAGGAGAAGCTGCCGCGCGAGCTCCAGAGCACCACCTCGGGCTTAACGCCGAAGGGCACCGTCTCGAGGGCCGGCCCGAGGAACTCGACCATGAACTTGCGCACGCCGCGCGGGCGCACCGTGCCGGGCTGGCCGCCATTGCCGAGCCGCGTCGCGACGACGCGGCCGAGCGGCGTCGGATAGGGCTCGTCCGCGAGCCAATGCAGCTTGTAGGCGAATTCATAGGCGGTGCCGGCCTTGGCCGGGGCCTGTGGTACCCACATGGCCACGATATTGTCGTGGATCTCGTCATCGGTGGGGATCTCGATCAGTTGGACCGATCCCTTGCCCCAGCCGCCCAGCGGCTCGACCCAGGCGCTCGGCCGGCGCTCGTAGAACACGCCGTCGAGATAGTGATCGACCTTCCGATCGCGCTGCATCAGCCCGAAGCCCCGCGGATTCTCGTCGACGAAGGCCGAGGCGGTCGTGCGCTGCGGATTGTTGAGGGGCCGCCAGGCGCGCTCGCCCGCCCCGGTCCAGAGCGCGAGCCCGTCGGAATCATGCACCTCCGGCCGCCAGTCGACCGCAGTCGGCTTGGCGGTCTCCGAATACCAGTACATTGAGGTCAGCGGCGCGATACCAAGCCGCTCGACATCCTTGCGAAGATGCAGCGCGGTCTCGATCTCCGTGACGACGCCCTTGCCGCGATGCATGCGGAAACGATAGGCCCCGGCGACGCTGGGGCCCGAGAGCAGGGCGTAGACCACGACATGCTCTGCGCCCGCGGCCGGCGTCTCCAGCCAGACATGAGTGAAGTCCGGAAACTCCTCCGGCTTGCCGGCGACCGCCGGATCGATCGCGAGCCCACGCGCCGAGAGGCCGTATTGGTAAAGCTCGCCGATCGCGCGGAAATAGGAGGCCCCGAGGAAGGCGACCCAGTCGTTCTTCTTCCAGTCCAGCGCCTCGCCCTTGGGGCCGGGATGACCGCTGCGGCTTTCCTGGAAGCGGAATCCAGCGAAGCCGACGCCGCTGGGCAGCTGCTTGGCCGGCGAATCCGCCGGCATCTCGAAATAATTCTCGTCATAGACGATCTCGCGCGCCTGCACGCCCTCGACCACATACATCCGCACCGGCTTCTGGAAGTAGCGGCCGAGATGGAAGAAGGTCACCGGCCAAGCCGAAGGCCCGTTCGCCCACAGCGCCATCTCCGGCTTGAACCGGATCTTGCCATGCGCATCGTAGTCGATCTTCTGGAGAATATCGGGATTGGGCGATTGCGGCGCCTCATAGGGCACGGCCGCCATCTGCTTCGCCCGCGCCTTCAGCGCCTCGAAGGTAAAATCCTGCGGCTGGCCGAGCTTGAGCCCCTGCTGCGCCAGAGCCTGGGAGGAAAAGCCGAGCGCCGCGAGCGTCGCGGTCGCGCCGGCGCTGGCCAGAAGGGTCCGGCGGTCCAGCTGCCGGCGGTCGAAGAGAGGCTGACGGGGGCAGTCCTGCCCGGCGCTGTCTGACATGTCGATCCCGATAAGCGTGACGTCTGCGACGCTGGCCCGCCCCTGCCCGAACGGCAAGAGCTCAGCGGCGCCCATCCCCAGATAGGCAGAGGATCATGGCGAAAACAGCCCGGGCCGCGACGGACCCGCTCAATCGACCGTGGTGAGATGCTCGACCTTGAGCACGCGGCGCATCAGATGGAGCATCCCATAGCCCGCGAAGCCAGAGAAAATCGCCATCATGGCGTATTCGAACAGGGTGCCGAGCTCCAGCCAGCCTGCGAGCGCCCAGCCCGCGACCAGGGCCACGCCGAAAAGCTCGACGGCGATCAGGATGCCGAGCGAGACGACGATGGTGAGGCTGCGCCAGTTGGTGTGCCGTTCGGCCATGGTGTCCTTCTTTCGACTGCCGTCCCGGCAGACAACCGCGCTGCGGAGGGCCGCTCGCGCCGCCATGCATGGCAGGGAACTAGCGGAGCCGGCCGCGCCATGCAACAAAATCGCGCCCTGCGACCGCTCCGGCGACGAGATGGGTGTGATCTGGGAGATGGCAAGATCCTGATGCGCGATACGCCTGTCTTCGGTTCGGCCGCCGTGGCCGCGCCCCATGTCCTGGCTTCCGAGGCCGGCCGCGCGATCCTCGCCGAGGGCGGCAACGCCATCGAGGCGATGGTGGCGATGGCGGCGACGATCGCCGTGGTCTACCCGCATATGAACGGCATCGGCGGGGACGGCTTCTGGCTGGTGCAGGAGCCGAACGGCAAGCGCCACGGCATCGAGGCCTGCGGCCCTGCCGGCTCGCTCGCCACGATCGAGCGCTATCGCCGGCAGGGCCACGACACGATCCCCGCCCGCGGCCCCGATGCGGCGCTCACTGTCGCCGGCGCCGTCGGCGGCTGGCGCCTCGCACTCGACCTCGCAAAGGCGCTGGGCGGGCGCATCCCGCTGCGTGAGCTCCTGCTGGACGCCATCGGCCATGCCCGCGAAGGCTATGCCGTCTCTCCGTCCGAGGCGGGCAATCGGCCCAACGAACGCGATGCGCTGAAAGCCGCGCCCGGCTTTCTCGCCGCCTTCTGGCCGGAGGGACAGGCGCCGAAGGCCGGCAGCCTGCGCCGGGCGACGGCGCTGGCCGACACGCTCGCGCATCTGGCCGATGCCGGGCTGGACGATTTCTACCGCGGCGATATCGGCCGGGAGATCGCCGCCGATCTCGAGCGCATCGGCGCGCCGGTGACGCGC
>NZ_JBMDWH010000110.1:0-2338 GCF_048595345.1 Allobosea sp. | reverse complement strand
CGCCACGGCATGGAGCTTCAGGGGCTCGACCGCGTCTTCATCTGCTCGCGCCCCCCGGAGCTCGCGGGCCCCTGAACAGGGTGCCGGGCGCTGGCCGAACCACGATCCAGGCCTGACGGCGACGAAACCAACACTCGCCGGATCCGCCTTCGAGACGACCCCGACGGGGCGCTTCGCGACGATGGCGCGACACGCCGGGTCAGAGCGTCAAAGCGAGCGATTGAGCGTGATCTTGCCCTGCGAACCGCTCAGGATCACCTGGCCGTTCACCGTTTCCCATTTCTGCGTGCCGCGCAGCGCGAGCAGGAAGGCCTTTTCGAAAGCCATAGCGCCGCTGTCGCAGCTGCGCTTGGTCACCGCGATCGGGCCGACCGCGAAGCCCTGCTGACGCAGCGGATAGGCGGCGGCCGAGAAGGTGTTACAGCCGGCGAAGCCGGTTCCGCGCAGGTTCTGGTCGACGATCAGCGTGGCGCGGCGATCATAGACCGGCTTGCCGTTGAACTCGACCACGCTCCAGCTGGCGCCGAGCGGGAAGACCTTTTCGACGGGGGCTATCGGCATCTGCGATGCGTCGCCCGGCGGGGGCTGCTTGCGCCGGCTCTGCGCTTCGGCCGTGACCGGGACGAGCAGGCTAGCGCCGAGTGCAGCGAGAACGGCCGCCAAGCCGAGGCGTCGGATCATGATCGTCTTACCTGCATCTACTCATGCGGCCGCTCGGGCCCGAGACGGTTAACGCCTAGAGGCCAATTGCTCCAGGATCAAGGCGGGATGACACGCTGCGAGCGGCTCTCTCACAGAATGCTGCTAGATCCGGGCCGCCAGACGTTCCAGCAGCCGGTTCGACCGGCGGAAGACATAGGCCGGGGTGCTGACGGTGATGTCGTCGGCGCCGGCCTGCTCGAGCCTTTCGACGAGCGCGAACACCGCCTTGTCCGGGCAGTGCAGCGTCGCGGGCGTGCCGGGCGCGGGTTCGCCGAAGGGTAGCCTCGCCCCCACCTCGGCCGCCAGCGCCGCCAGCGCAGAGGCATCGAGCGACAGACGGGCGCGGACTTCGCGGAGCGTGCGGGCCTCTTCCTCGGCCGCGATGCGCGACAGGATGGTGCGGACGGCCCCGCGTGCCGTCTCGCTCCAGGGTGCGCGGGTGGAGGCGACGAGATTAGCCTCGGATGCCAGCATCACGCCGTCATCCAGCACCTTGAGCGCATTGGCCGCCAGCGTGGCGCCCGTTGTGGTGATGTCGACCACGATCTCGGCGGTCCCGGCGGCTGGCGCGCCTTCGGTCGCGCCGAGGCTCTCGACGATGCGATAATCGGCGAGGCCGTGCTGCGCGAAGAAGCGGCGGGTGAGGTTCACATATTTCGTCGCCACGCGCAGCTTGCGGCCATGGCGGGCCCGCATCGTCGAGGCGACATCCTCGAGGTCCGCCATGCTGCGAACGTCGATCCAGGCCTGCGGCACCGCTACGACGACATTGGCGTGGCCGAAGCCGAGCGGCGTCAGCATCTCGACGGCCGCATCGGCATCGGACAACTGCTCGCGCACGAGATCCTCGCCGGTGATGCCGAGATGGGCGGAGCCGGAGGCGAGCTGGGAGACGATCTCGGAGGCGGAGAGGAAGGCGACCTCGGCGCCCGGCACGCCGGCGATGGTGCCGCGATAGCCCCGCTCGCCGCTGGCCTTGACGAATTTGAGGCCGGCGCGGCCGAAGAAGGCGGTCGCGTTTTCCTGCAGACGCCCCTTGGAGGGAACGGCCAGGACGAGCGGTGCGTCGGTCCGGCTCATGCGGCGGCTCCTGCTTGCGCGGTGTCCGTCAACCGGTCGAGCCAGATCGAGGCACCGACGGCCGGCACGGACCGGGCGGCGCCGAGGCGGCCGAGCAGCGTGTCGTAGCGGCCGCCGCCGGCCACGGGCTTGACGTTCTCCCGGGCGGGATCGTGCAGCTCGAAGATGAAACCGCTGTAGTAGTCGAGATTGCGGGCGAAACCCGGCGTGAAGCGGATCGCGCCGACATCGACGCCGCGCGCGGCGAGAAAGCCTGTGCGCTCGTCGAAGGCGTCGAGTTCGCGGGCAAGGTCGAGGGAGGCCTGGTCGGCCAATGCGCGCAGGCTGGCGGAGGCAGCGTCCGGATCGCCGGAGACGGCGAGCACCTGGCCGAGCAGCGCCTTCACATCGGCGTTCACCGGGTTCTCGCGCTCTGCTGCGCGGGCGAGGAAGCGCTCGGCTATGTCGGCTGCACTGCGTCCGCCCACCGTCGAAATGCCGGCGATGGACAGAACGTCCTCGACGAAGGCGCGGGCGGCCTTCGGATCCTGCCCTTCCAGCGCCTTCAGCAGGCCGG
>NZ_JBMDWH010000109.1:0-28026 GCF_048595345.1 Allobosea sp. | reverse complement strand
GGACACCGATGCCGCCTTCAAGAAGCTGGTCGGCCTCAAGCCGAACCTGCTGACGGTCTACACCCAGCAGCCGCAGGCCTTTAACCTGCTTGAGCAGGGCGAGGCGCATCTGATCGGGCCTGCTATGTCGTCCTATTGCCTTGAGCGCAAGGCGGCGGGAGCGCCGATCGACCTCGCCGCGCTGAAGGAAGGCGTGTTCGCCATGCCGTCCGGCATCGCGGTCATCAAGGGCGCGCCGCAGTCCGAGCTCGCCTTCGCCTATGTCAACGAGCTGCTCGGCGCCGAGCTGCAGAGCAAGCTCGCCGGCCCCACCTTCTCGCTGGCGACCAACAAGGCCGTGCCCAAGCCCGAGGGCCTCGGTGCCGATGTGAAGATCTTCCAGATCGACTGGGCCAACGTCGCCGCGCAGCGCAACGACTGGATCAAGCGCTGGGATCGCGACATGGCGATCTGAGGCCCCTTCGGATCCTCCATTGTCATCCCGGACAAGCGGCTGGGCCGCCCGTTCGGGGTGACGGCATCAATCCCCAGCGAGCGCGGATACCATGACCGCTGCCTTCCTCGACATCACCGGCGCCAGCAAGACCTTCGGGCCTGCGACGGTGCTCGACGGCGTCGATCTTGCGGTCGGCAAGGGCGAGTTCATCTCGCTTCTCGGCCCCTCCGGCTGCGGCAAGACCACCCTGCTGCGCATCGTCGCCGGGCTGATGAAGCCCGATTCCGGCCGAGTCGTCCTGGACGGGCGCGAGATCACGCGCATTCCGCCGCACCGGCGTGATGTCAGCGTGGTTTTTCAGAACTACGCGCTGTTTCCGCATCTGACCGTCGCGGAGAACGTCGCCTTCGGGCTCAAGGCCCGGGCTGCGCCCGCGGAGACGATCGCGCCCGCCGTCGCCCGCTTCCTCGGGCTGGTGCAGATGGGCGCCTTCGCGGAGCGTTCCGTCAGGGCGCTGTCCGGTGGGCAGCAGCAGCGCGTCGCGGTCGCCAGGGCGCTTGCCGTCGCGCCGAAGCTCCTGCTGCTGGACGAGCCCTTCTCGGCACTGGACCGCAAGCTGCGCGAAGCCATGCAGATCGATCTGCGCCGCATCCTGCGCGAGGTCGGGACGACCGCCATCTTCGTCACGCACGACCAGGATGAGGCGCTGACCATGTCCGACCGGATCGCCGTGATGCATCGCGGCCAGATCGAGCAGCTCGACAGCCCGGCCGCGATCTATCACCGCCCCGCCACCCCCTTTGCGCTCGACTTCGTCGGGCTGTCGAGCCGGCTCCCCGGCACCGCCCTCGGCACGCAGGACGGGATCGTCACCATCGAGACGCAGGCGGGGACTGTCCGGGCGCCGGGGGGCTTCCTGACGCGCAGCCCGGTCGTGATCGGCGTCCGGCCGGAGCGGATTGCGGTCGGCGGCTCGGGCGAGAACCGGATCGAGGCGACACTGCGCGACGTGGTCTTCCAGGGCGCGCGCGTACAGCTCCATTTCGCCGCGCCGGAGAGTGGCCGGCTGATGGTTGAAGCGCAGGAGGCGCCGGCCGGCCTCACGCCCGGCGCCGTCCTGCCGCTGACCTGGCGCGTCGAGGACACGCTGCTTTACCCCGCAGTGCCAGACGAGGTCGCGGCATGAGCGCGGCGAGGCGCTTCGACCCCATCGTGCTGTTGGCGCTGCCCGCGGTCGTTTATCTGATTGTTGTCTACGGGCTGCCGCTGCTGTTCCTGCTCGGCCGCAGCCTGCTCGGCCCCGGCGGCCTCGAGGCCTTTGCGGGGTTCTTCGCAGACCCCTTCAGTTGGACGGTGCTGGGCAACACCCTGCGCAGCGCCGCGCTGGTTACGCTACTCTGCCTCGTCATCGGCTATCCGACCGCGCTGGTGCTGGCTCGAGCCGTCGGCTTCGTCCAGGCCGCGATCCTGGTCGCGATCATCCTGCCGCTCTCGGTCGGCGTGGTGGTGAAGGCCTTCGCCTGGCAGATCGTACTGCGGCGCGACGGCGTCGTCTCGCAGATCATGACCGGCATCGGCCTGTGGAGCGAGCCGCAGCGGCTGCTCTTTACCGAAGCCGGGCTTGTGATCGGTGCGGCCAACATATTCGTGCCCTTCATGATCCTGCCGATCTATTCGGTGCTCAAGCTGGTCGATCCGCGCCTCGGCGAGGCGGCGGCGACGCTGGGCGCCTCGCCGCTCTACCGCTTCTTCTACGTCGCTCTGCCGCTCTCGCTGCCCGGCATCGTGACCGGGATCGCCTTCGTCTACTCAATGGCGGTGTCCATGTATGTGGTGCCGAGCCTGTTGATCGGCGACCGCTTCCAGACGCTGGCGACGCTGACCGGCCGGTCGTTCCTGTTCATGCGGAACGCCCAGCTGGGCGCGACCACCGCGACGGTGCTGCTCGTCCTTGCGGTGGCGATCGTGGTTGGCAGCGCTTGGCTCTCGCGCCGGCTTGGAGGCGCGTCATGACATCGATCGAGGCCGTTTCCCGCTGGGTCTGCGGGCTGATCGCCGCAGCGACGGTGATCTTCCTGATGACTCCGCTCATCGTGACGGCGGCGGTTTCCTTCGGTTCCAGCGCGGTTTTCACCCTGCCCGCCCCTTCATGGTCGCTGCGCTGGTACGAGGCTTTGGCGCGCTCGCGCGATCTCTGGCCGCCGGTCCTGACCTCGTTACAGCTGGCGGCGCTCTCGACCGCGATCGCGCTCGTGCTGGGCACGCTCTGCGCCATCGGCCTGCTGCGCGGCGATTTCCGCGGGCGGGAAGCGGTCGTCACCTTCCTGGTGTCGCCGCTGATGCTGCCAGGCCTCGTCATCGGTATCGCCATGCTGGAGGCCTTCCGGGCGTCAGGGCTGCGCGAGGTCTGGACCAGCCTGCTCCTTGCCCATGTCGTCATCACCCTGCCCTACGTGGTACGGACCGTATTCGCCTCGCTCTCGCTGTTCGACTTCACGCTGATCGACGCGGCGCGCACGCTCGGTCTGACCTATCCGAGGGCGATCCTGAAGGTGCTGGTGCCGTCGCTGGCCCCGGCCTTCCTCACCTCCGGCATGTTCGCCTTTCTCGCCTCGATGGACAATTATCCCATCTCGATCTTCTTCACCGACGCCTGGACCAAGACCTTGCCGATACAGATGCTGCAATATGTCGAGGAAAGCCCCGACCCCACTATCGCCGCAATCTCGACGCTGCTGATCTTGCTCGCCATCGGCGTTCTCGTGATCGGCGACAGGCTCGTCGGCCTACGTCGCATGGCGGATCTCTGACATGCTGCCCGACATCACCACCGATCGCGATTTTCGCGGCTATGGCGACGCCGTTCCCGCCGTGCGCTGGCCCGACGATGCGCGGCTCGCCGTCAATCTCGTCATCAATGTCGAGGAAGGCGGCGAACTCGCCATCGGCCAGGGCGACGAGAAGAACGAGGGCGTCTACGAGGTCGTCGACGAGATCACCGGCGTGCGCGACCTCTGCATGGAGTCCCATTTCGAGTACGGCACGCGCGCCGGTTGGCCGCGCATTCGCAAGGCGCTGAAGGCCCATGGCGTCCGCGGAACGGTCAACGCCATCGGCCGCTCGCTGATGCTCTCGCCCTGGCTCGCTGAGCAGGCGGTCGCCGACGGCCATGAGATCGCGGCCCATGGCTGGCGCTGGGAGCGCCATGCAAAAATGACGGAGGACGAGGAGCGCCTCGCCATTGCGCGCACCGTCGAGGCGATCACCCGCACAGCCGGAAGCCCGCCCCGCGGCTGGCACACCCGCTCGGCAACCTCGCCGAACACGCGCCGGCTGCTGCTGGAGCAAGGCGGCTTCTTCTACGATTCCAACGCCTACAACGACGACCTGCCCTATCTCGTCGATGTCTGCGGCCGAGACCATCTGGTCCTGCCTTATTCCTTCGACACCAACGACATGCGCTTTACGCGCCAGGGCGGCTTCGTCTTCGGCGACGATTTCGCGCGGTACTGCATCGACACCTTCGAGCGGCTCTATGAGGAAGGGGCGAATGCGCCTCGGATGATGACGGTCGGGCTCCACCTGCGGATCATCGGCCGGCCGGGGCGCATCGGCGGGCTGGAGACGTTCCTGGCCCATGCCGCCTCCAAACCCGGCGTCTGGTTTGCTCGGCGCGACGAGATCGCCCGGCACTGGTTGCAGGCGATCGGACGGGAGGATCTGATCGGGGGACGCTGAGCCCTCGGCTCGGCGCTTCGCCGCGCCAATGAGCCTCCGAGCCGCTCCGCCCTTGGCTAGCGGGCCGCCATTGCGGCGTCCATGAAGCGGCGCGTCCGGTCCACGTCCCAGCGCAGCACATCGGCCGGCGCGGCGTCCTTGCGCATCAGGGCCGTGCTGACGATGACACCGTCGCAGAGACCGAGAGCCTCTCTGACATTCCCCTCCGTGACGCTGCCGCCGAGAAGGATCGGGCGCTTGATCCCGGCTTCCCTCGCCCGGCGGATGCGGGCGAGAGAGTCAGCCCAGTCGGCACCGGTCAGGATCAAGCCGTCCGCCCCGGTCTTCTGGGCCCATTCCGCCGCGAATTCCGGTGTTTCGGAGGACATCGGCACGGCCGTACGGTCATGCACATCGGCCAGGATCGCGATATCGTCGCGACCGAGCTGGGTGCGATAGGCGAGCGCCTGCGCCCCCATCCCGGTCTTGGGCCCCTGAGCCGTCATCGCCTGGCCGACGAAGACCTTGAGGCGCACGAAATCCGCCCCGCTTGCATGCGCGATGGCGAGCGACGCGACAGGATCATGCGCCTCGACGATGATGCCGAGCCCGATCTGCGGAACCTCCGACTTGAGAAAGCGGCCGAGCGCGGCGGTCATCGCCAGCGGCCCGGGCTGCATCGCACCGGCTTCGCGCGTCTGGTCCTGCAGCTTCACGTAGGGCACGCCGGCCTCGGCGAAGACCCGCGCGTTGGTCGCGACGTAATCCTCGAGGAACGCCATGCTCTTGTCCCGCATCTTGCCGAAATCGGGCAGGTGAAGGGCGGCGATGACGAGAGGGCGGGCGGCGAAGACGCGCAGGCTGGTCACGAGAAAGGCATCCGTCAGTTTTGGAGGGGGAAGCGGCCGAGATCCGCAATCAGCCCGGCGAGCGTGGCGCGACAGTCCTCGCGATTCACGGGCAAGGCGCCGTCCGCTCCGTAGCGGCCGACGATGAGCGAAGCCGAAACTGCGCCGTAGGCTGCGGCCAGTACGGGATCGCCCGTCTCCACGAGGCCTGCCAGGAAGCCGCCGCAGAAGGAATCGCCAGCGCCGGTCGGATCGATGGCCCTTGTCGGGACGACGGGAACCGGGACGGCCCTCGCGGCGGACTTGTCCCACACGAGGCTGCCGCGGGCACCGAGCTTGACGGCCGCGGTTCCGCGGCACCGCTCGGCTACCAGGGCGAGCGCGGTTTCGACACCGGTCTGCGGGACGATGGCCGCTAGTTCGATCTCGCTGGGCAGAAACGCGTCGACCTGCGCCAGAAAGGGGGACATCTCGTCCATGGAGAGCTCCGCCAGTTGCCAACCCGCATCGAGCGTCACCATCATTCCGCGACTGTTGAACAGGGGCAGCAAGGCATCCAGCACCACGGGACGCGCCGGTGCACAGTGGGCGCCCTTCGCCCTGAGATAGGTCTCGGGCACCTGCGAGGCGACCAGAGGATGGATGTCCCGAAAGCGCGAATAGGAGATCTCCCCGCCGTCGCCACGACGGCGCAAATGGTCCTGCCAGCGCGTCACCTGCTCAGGCGTCAGCCGGTCGGTCGGGAAACCGGCTTGCTCCAGCTCCTCTGGACGGCTGGTCAGATGCTCGCTGCGGTTCCCACGCTCGTCGTAAATGAACCAGTTGCCGCTGCGCAGAGCGGTCTGCGCCATCGCCACGCCGTCCAGCGCGATACCGTTCTCTCGCAGCCGGTCGAGCGTGGCGCGGGGGTAGCTCGATACGGCCACGCTGACGAGACCGACCGCATCGACCCAACAGCGGGCGCCAACGGCCGAATAGGCTCCGTTGCCGCCCACCTTGTCGAGCGCTACGGCGCCGTCGGCCGAGATCACGTGGTCGACTGTCAGTCCGCCCGCCGTGACCAGTACGGGCGTCACGCCGCGCAGCCTCCGAGAACGGGGGCACCAAGACCCAGCGCATCGCGGGCCTTCGTCACATGATAGCCGAAAAGATGCAGCGGCACGCTGTACAGGAGGGGAGCGAGTTCCGCCCTTACGACAGGCAGCGCCCAGACATGGTCGGCGATCCCGTCGAAGCCGGTCTCCCCTTCCGGCACCAGAACGATCGTCTGACCGCCGACGGCCTTCCCGACGATGGCCGTCTCCAGCGCCCTCTGTCGGCTGGCGTCGTCCGGCGCGATGAGGAACAGCGGGTCGCCCGCCTTCTGCGTGCGGTAATGATGATATTCTTCCAGAGGGAAGGCGATCGCATGGATCGGCGCCAGTTCCTTGAGCTTCGCGGCGCCGAAGGCGGCTGGCGCCAGATGCGGGCCCGCGCCGGCGAGCAGCACCATGTCGGCGCGGGCCAACCTCTGACCCAAGGCCTTGGCGCGCTCGTAGAAGCCGCTGGACACCTCGTCCATCACGGAAGGCAACGCACTGAGATCAGCCCCGAGCCCCGCGGATCTTCCCTCACCCAGACCGCGCGCTTCGGCGATGGCGAGCGCGAGCGAGATGAGGAGCGCCATCGCCGCCGTGCTCGACTGCGTCGGCCAACCGCCGCGCGTCGCCTGGATCAGCAACGCAGCCGGAAAATCGCGCATCATGGCGGAGGACGCGGTGTTGGTAAGCGCAACCGCATATCCCCCCTTCGCCAGCGTCTCCTTCAGGCTGGCGCTGACCGGCGCAGTATTGCCACTCGAGGAGAGGCCGATGACGAGCGTGCCATCGTCGATCATATCAAGCCCATATTGCTCGAGATCGAAGGCCTCGTAAGGCTCGCAGACCACGCCCAGCAGCCGCTCAAACGCCAGACGAACGCCGATGCCGGCGATCCAGGAGTCGCCGCAGCCCACGATGACCACGCGGGTGAGCTTTCGACCCGCCATCTCGCCGGCGATGCGGCGCACCGTCTCGGCCGTCGTTTCCAGCGTGCGGCGCATCGCATCCCCCTGCGCCATCATCTCACCATGGGTCAATTCCACACGGCGAAACCGCTCCGGGTCTCCCGGCGCATCGGAAGACGACTCGCGCTTGATCGCCCTGTATTGCTGCATCAGATCGGCCATGCTCATCGGCTCCGCTCGGCGGAGCATGAGGGCGTATCCTCCAGCTCCGGGTTTTGCATTCGACTTTCGATATTCTTCATTCCAGTCTATAACGCAAGCGGAAACAGGATCACATGAACGAGCACGCCCCACCTGCCGACTTGCGCCGCGGCAGCTCCCTGCCTCGGCACGAGCGCATTCTGGCGACGCTGGCCGAACGGGGTACCGTCGAGGTCGCGGCACTCGCGGAGGCGCTTGGCGTTTCGGCCGTCACGATCCGGGCCGATCTCGATGCACTGGAGAAACGACGCCTGATCCGCCGCATCCGAGGGGGCGCCATGGCCCTGCGCCCCTCCCGCTTCGAAAGGCCTCTCGACCTGCCGAGCCAGAGCTTCTCCGAGGAAAAGCAGCGCATCGGCGCGCTCGCGGCGAGCATGGTGCGCGACGGCGAAACCATCATCCTCGATTCCGGCACGACGTCCCTGGCGTTGGCACAGAACCTGTCCGAAGCCTTGACGGATGTCGTCGTCGTCACGAACGGGCTCGACATCGCCATCGCCCTACGGAACCACCCTGGCCTGACCGTCATCGTCACAGGCGGCCGGGTGAAAACCGGCGGACGCAATCTCGAAAGCTCCAGCCTGATCTCGCCCTTCGGCACCACGCTTCTACGCGAGATCAACGCCGACATCGCCTTTCTCTGCTGCGCCGGGATCGATGCCGAGCGCGGCTTCACGAACGGCAACTGGGATGAGGCCGAGGTCAAGAAGGCAATGATCGACGCCGCCCGCCGCGTCGTCTTCGTGGCCGACCACGCCAAGATCGGCCATGTCGGCAGCGCCCGGATCGCTTCCCTGGATGCGGCCGAGGCGCTGGTGACAGACAACGGGGCACCGGCCGCCGACATTCAGCGCCTCGAAGCCGCAGGGCTGCGCATCGCAGTGGCATGACGGCGCATTTTCGGGCGGACACCGGCTAAGTTTTGAACTTGCGATATCTTTCGATTGAGTTCAGATTGAAAGTCACGCGGTTGGATTTCGCCTTTGGCTCCATGCCCTTTAAGCGCCGCGCCCGGGAGGCCCTGCATGAAGACGGTGTCCAGACGCGATTTCCTGGCGGGCAGCGCAGCCGCCGCGGCGATTGCTACGCCCACGGTCCTGCGGGCGCAGGCCCGCGAGCTGGTGATGATCGGATATGGCAGTGCGCAGGACGAGCCGCTGAAGCGGGCCGGCGAGATCCTCGGCAAACGTCATCCCGGCGTCACCCTGCGCATCATCGGGGGGCTCTCTGCGGAGGCGATCGCGCAGATCAAGGCGGCGCGCGGCGCCTCCCCCTACGATTTCGCGGTGATGGGCTCGCCCGCCATCATCAACGCCGCCGACGAGGGCGTGCTTGAGAAGCTCGACATCTCCAAGGTGCCCAACGCCAAGACCCTCGACGACCGCTTTCCGCCCTATGCCTATGGCTGGGGCGTGCCGGTGAGCTTCGCCGGCATCGGCGTCGCCTATAACAAGCAGATGGTGCCGAACCCGCCCAAGAGCTGGGCCGACCTGTGGAAGCCGGAATACGCCGGTAAGATCGGCCTATGCCGGCCGCAGTCCAATCTCGGGCTGGCCTGCGTCTCGATCGGCGCAGCCGCCTTCGGCAAGCCGGACTCGGACACCGATTTCGGGCTCGCCAAATGGAAGGAGCTCAAGCCGCTAGTCGGGCGCAATCCGAACCTGTTGCAGCAGATGCTCGAGCGCGGCGAGATCGGGCTTTGCCCACTCTGGCACGACAACACCGGCATCGCGGTCTCCAGCGGCCTGCCGCTGGGTTATGCGAAGGTCACCGGCCCCGGCCCGCTGATGCTCCCGACGATGATCGTCAAATTCGCGCGCACGGCCCATAGCGACCTGGTGCATGAATTCGCGGACATCCTGCTGGAGAAGGACAGCCAGGAATTCGCATCGAAGCCGCCTTATTATTTCGGCACGGTCGTCAAGGGCGTGCTGCCCCCGCCGGGTGCCGCCGCCTATCTGCCTTCGACGCCCGAGGAAATTTCCTCGATGACGTCGGTCGATTGGCCCAAGGTGGCGCCCAACCGCGGCAAGATCGTCGAGGCTTTCGACCGGATGTTCGCGGCTTGACCGAACCCGTCACCCTGGCCGCACCGCCATCGACGGGCGCTGCGGCGACGGTCGTGACGATCGACGCGGTGCGCAAGCGCTTCGCCGGTCTCACGGTGCTTGATGGCTGCTCGCTGACCGCGCAGGAAGGGGAGATCCTGACCCTGCTGGGATCGTCGGGCTGCGGCAAGACCACGCTGCTGCGCTGCATCGCCGGGTTCCTGACGCCCGACGCCGGCGCCATCCGGATCGATGGGCGCGAGATGGAGGCGGTGCCGGTCAACCGCCGGCCGGTCGGCGTGGTCTTCCAGAGCTATGCTCTGTTTCCGCATCTCACCGTCGCCGGCAATGTCGGCTACGGGCTGAAGATGCGTGGCACGTCGGCGGCCGAGATCGCGCGGCGTGTCGGCCTCGCACTGGCAACGGTGTCACTGTCGGGCTTCGAGGATCGCTATCCCAGCCAATTATCCGGAGGACAGCAACAGCGCGTGGCGATCGCGCGCGTGCTGGTGCTGGAGCCCCGGGTGCTGCTGCTCGATGAGCCTTTCAACGCGCTCGACGCCAAATTGCGCGGCGGCATGCAGGTCGAATTGCGGCAGCTGATCAAGCGGCTTGGAATCACTGCGATCTTCGTGACCCATGACCAGGAAGAAGCCTTGACGATGAGCGACCGGATCGCCGTCATGCGCTCGGGCCGGATCGAGCAACTCGGCACGCCGGAGGATATCTTCGACCGGCCGGAGACGGCCTATGTGGCCGATTTCGTCGGCGCATCGAACTTCTGGGAGACCGAGGCGTACGCAGGCGCAGTGAGGCTGCCGAGCGGCCAGGTGATCGAGACCTCGGCTGAAGGGCCTGTCACCGTGCTCATCCGGCCGCATCATCTCGCTTTGGCTTCCTCGAGCGGGACCGGCTGGCAGGGCCGCGTCGTTTCCCGTCGCCATGTCGGCGCCCTGATGGAATACGAGGTCGAGGCAGGCGGATCGAAGCCGCTGAAGGTCGTCGCCCTCAGGGATGCCAACGCGACCGCCCTCGGCAGCGGCGACAGCGTGGCGATCAGCCTGCGCGATCCGACATCCTGCCTGGCTTATCCGCGGATATGAGCGAGCGGGGCCTGCACCGGCGGCTGTTGGACGAGGTCCTCTCGGGCAGCGGCGTGTGGCCGGCCGTGCCGGCCATCCTGGTCCTCACCTTCGTCGCCGTAATCCCCTTCTTCATCCTGCTCTCGCTCGGCTTTTCCGACATCGTGGTCTCGCGCGGCGTCATCGTCTCGCAGGACTTCTCGCTGTCGCATCTGACCACGGCTATCAGCGATCCGCTCTACCGGATTACCTTCCAGCGCTCGCTCACACTGGCCCTGTCCACGACTGTGCTTTGTGTACTGCTCGGCTTCCCGGTGGCCTACCTCTACCTCATCGGCAAGCCCTGGCTACGGCGCGTCATCCTGGTTCTGACCATCGCGCCTATTCTGACGAGCGGAATCGTAAGAACCTATTCCTGGATCGTGATCCTGGGCGGGCGCGGAGTCGTCAACAGCCTGCTGCTCGATCTCGGGCTGATCGAGGCCCCGCTGCGCATCATCAACACGCCATGGGCCGTCATCATCGGCATGGTGCAGGTCCATTTGCCGATCATGATCCTGCCGCTCATCGCGGTGATGAGCCGGCACGACCGGCGCCTCGACGAAGCCTCGGCCAATCTCGGCGCGAGCCGGCTTGGCACGCTGCGCCATGTCGTCCTCCCGCTCAGCATCGGCGGGATCGGCACTGGCGCCGCGCTCGTCTTCACCCTGAGCTACACGACCTTCGTGGTGCCGCAATTGCTCGGCGGCGGCAATTACCTCAACGCCGCGACGATGATCTACGAGCAAGTCGTCTACTCGCTGGAATGGAGCAAGGGTGCGGTGACCGCCCTGCTGCTGATGACCAGTTGCCTCGTCGTGCTGGCGGCCATCACCTGGCTGACCAATCTCGGGACACGCTGGACGAGGGTTTCGCAACGATGAAGGGCACCGACTGGCTCGACCGCTGCGGGATCGGCCTGTTGATCGCGGTCGCGCTGTTCTCGCTGGCGCTGCTGCTTTTGCCCGCCGTGATCGTCGTGATCATGTCCTTCGACACGCGCGGCTATATTAGCTTCCCGCCCGCCGGTTTCACGGTCGACTGGTATGTCCGCCTGTTCAGCCAGCCCGTGTTGATGGGCGCGATGTGGACCAGCATCAAGGTCGGGCTCTATGTCACTGCGCTATGCATAGCGCTCGGCGTGCCAAGCGCGCTGGCCTGCGCGCGCGGCGATTTCAGAGGCGCGACCGCTTTGTCGGTCTTCGTCTTGCTGCCCCATATGGTGCCCGGCATCGTCCTGGGCGTCGCGGTTCTCTTCGCGGGGGCGCTGTTCGGCATCGGCCCCTCGATCGGCCTGCAATCGATCTCGATCGCGGTCTATGTCATGGCGGTGATGGTGCGCACCGTGATGGCACGGATGCAGAAGCTCGACCCTCTGCTCGCACAGGCGGCGCTCAATCTCGGTGCGACGCGCTGGCAGAGCTTCCGGACGATCACCCTGCCGCTGCTGATGCCGGCGATCCTCGCCGGCGCCGTCTTCACCTTCATCGAGGGCTTCGACAATCTCTCGGTGACGATCTTCACACATGGCTACCGCGACCGACCTTTGCCGGTCGAACTGCTGACGATCGTGCAGAACACGAATTCGCCGCTGGTCGCCGCGATTTCGAGCGTCCAGATCCTGCTGGCCGTGCTGGCGCTGCTGGCCATATCGGCCACGATCGGGCTGGACCGCGTCAACGACTGACGCCGCCTCCCCTCATCGTAACGGTTTCGTGCAGTCCGGCCCAATTCACGGGCCGACAAGATCGCGATCAGATCTTGTCGATATATCCGTCATAGAATTGACGGACATGGGACATCACGTCGGCTGAGAGCGTGATGCGTTCCAACTCTGCCGTGCTTCTGGGTTGCGACAGGCGTTTGGCGATCTCCGTCATAACTTCGTCCCGATCGACATGGGTGAAGCGGCCCTCGCGATAGATCCAATCACCGGCGACCATGACGGCATGCACTGACTTCGTTTTTGCCCGCTGGACGAGCACGTCGACAAAGCCGAGCGCGTCGTCCTGATAGGGCCAGGTCACGGCCTTCCAGTCGAAGACCACGCAATCGGCGGCCATGCCCGGGGAGAGTCTGCCGATCCTGCCGGCAAAGGGCGTGGTGCGGGCGCCGTGCTCGGTCGCCATGCGCAGCACCCGCGCCGGGCTCGGGCACGGCGCATCAATTCCCGGCTCGCGATGGACGCGCAGCGCGAGGCGCATCTCCTGCAGCATGTCGCGATCATCGTTGATCCCCGCCTCGTCGATGCCGAGAGCGACCGGGATCTCCCGGGCCAGGAAGCGGTTGACCGGCGCGAGCCCGCTCTTCAGGCGGAAATTCGAGGAGCAGTTGTGGCAGATGCAGACGCCGCGGTCGCCGGCAAGCGCAATGTCGTCCTCGCTCATCCAGACGCCGTGGCCGATGGTGAAATGCGGCCCGAGCAGGCCGAAGCGGTCGAGACAGGCGAGCGCCGAGCCGCCGGTGCGCTTCTGCGCATAGGCCCTCTGATAGGGCGTCTCCAGCACATGCATGTGGACGGGCAGCGCCGTTCGGCCGGCGAGATCGGCCGCGGTCTCCAGTGCCTGATCCGACAACCAGTGCAGATTGGCCGGAGCGATCTGAATACGGATGCGTTCGCCCCCTCCATGCCGGCGCAGCAGCTCGTCGAAGATCGCCACCTGTTCCGCCAGAGGCAGCGTGAAGCGCGCGAAATAGGCGGCCAGGGCCGGTCGCAATTCGGCGGGCACCCGCGCCACGAAATCCTGGTCGGCCTCGTAGACCAGCCGGTTCTGGTCGCGCAGGGCCATGGAATAGGAGGCGCGCATGCCGATGCGGCGATAAGCGCCGATCACCTTGTCCGCAGCGGCCAGAACGGCGTCCGGCGAACCCGGCGCCCGGCTGTGCAGATGCTGCACGGTGGTGACGCCGCTCTCGATCATCTCGAAGGCGGAATAGAGCGTGTCCAGTTCCAGATCGACATCGCGCAGCGCCAGCCGCGAGGCGAACCAGAGTTCGAGCGGATGATCGGGCGAGCCGAGTTGCAGCGGCGTCAGCCCGACATGGTGGTGCGCGTTGACGAAGCCGGGGGTGATCGCGAAGCCCGGGCCGCCCTCGATCCTCGCCTGTGGCGAAGCCGCCTCCAGTTCCGCGATCATGCCAATCTGGACGATGATGCCGTCGCGGATCAGGAGGCCGGCATTCTCATGGAGGATCGGCTCGCCCGCTGCGTCGAAGCCTTCCAGCAGGGTCGCGCCCCAGAGGATCGTGTCCTGGCTCATGTCAGCCGCACAAGGTGCGTGAGGCGGCTGGGATTGGCCGCGGCAAGCAGGATGTCGCCGCTGGGCGTGCCGAAAAGGCCATGAGCGCCATTCAGCATTGGCCGCCAGCGGCCGAGCCGCTCGGCGGTGTTTGAGCAGATGATCACTTCGTGCATGTCGCGGTCCACGCAGAGGATGCGCCCTTCGAGATCGGCGGTGAGCATATGGGAATCGGCGATGAGGTCGCCGCCCCAGCCGGCGATGTAGTCTCCCTCCAGCGACAGCTCGATCACGCGCGGATCGTCCGGCTGCATTAGAGGATCGTGCCGGAGCATCACGAAGACATCGCCGCGCGGATCGGCCGTGACATCGGTGACGAAGCCGCTGTTCTGCGGCCATGAGCCGAAGGGTCGCTCGACGCGGTACGCGTTTCGCCGAGGGCGACGATCAGGTCCGGGATAGGCATCGCGATCCTAGCTTTCTCAGGCGCCAGTGAAGGGATGGACCTCGCGCCAATGCTTGGCGATGTCCAGCCGCCGCGTCACCCAGACGCCTTCATGGCTCTGCACATAGTCTAGGAAGCGGGCGAGACCGGCGGCGCGGGCCGGGTGCCCGATCAGGCGCATATGCAGGCCGACCGACATCATCTTGGGCTGGGTCGCCCCCTCGGCATAGAGCATATCGAAAGCGTCCTTGTGCCAGTCGAAATAATCGTTCGAGGTGGCGAAGAAACCGGAGCCGAACTTGCCGTCATTGTTCACCAGCGAATAAGGCACGACGAGATGCGGCTTGCCGTCGACCAGCTTCCAATAGGGCAGCTCGTCGTCGTAGGCGTCTGAATCATAGAGGAAGCCGCCCTCCTCCACGACAAGCCGGCGCGTGTTCACGCTGGGCCCATAGCGGCAATACCAGCCGAGCGGGCGCTCCCCCACCGTCGCCTCCAGCGAAGTGATGGCCTTGGCGATGTGCTCGCGTTCCTCATCCTCCGAGAGGTCGTAATGCTTGATCCAGCGCCAGCCATGGCTGCAGACATCGAAGCCGGAGGCCTTGATCGCGGCGGCCGCCTGCGGATTGCGTTCGATCGCCAGCGCACAGCCGAAGACGGTCATCGGCAGGCCGCGCTGCTGGAAGAGCCGCATGAGCCGCCAGAACCCGACGCGGCTGCCATAGGCGAACATGCCCTCGCCCGCGAGGTCGCGCCCCTTAACCCCGGTCGGCAGGCCGTTCGCCTCGGTCAGGCCGAGCTCGGTATAGCCCTCGCCGTCCTGTACCGAAGGCTCGGATCCCTCCTCGTAGTTCATCACGAAATTGACCGCGATGCGCGCGCCGTTCGGCCATTTCGGGTCCGGTGGATGGGCGCCATAGCCGATCAGGTCGCGGTCGTAGCTGGCAGGCATCGGCGGGCTCCGTTCAGACCGGTATCAGGCGCTCATGCGCTTCGTCAGCCCGGTCAGCCGGTCCATGACGAGCATGAGGACGAGAGTGGCGAGGATCAGCACGCCGGCGATGGCGGCGATGCGCACGTCCAGCGTCGATTCCATCATGCCCCACATCCGGATGGGCAGCATTCCGGTGCGCGCATTTGAAAGAAACAGCGAGATCGGCACGTTGTCCATTGAAGAGACGAAGGCCAGGAAGCCGCCCGCCGCGATACCCGGCGCGATCAGCGGCAAGGTGATGCGTCGGAAGGCGTAGAAGCGGCTCGCGCCCAGGCTATGCGACGCTTCGAGCAGGGTCGTGTCCAGTTGCGTCAGGCTCGCCAGTGTGGTGCGGAAGATGAAGGGCGCGATGACCACGAGATGGCCGGCGATCAGAAGATTGAGCGAGGGCCGGATGCCGAGCACCGAGAAGAACATCAGCGCCGCCAGGCCATAGGCCAGCGCGGGCAGGACCAGCGGCGAGAGGAAGCTCGCCTCCAGCAGCCGCGCCGAGGGGCGGCTGACCCGCGCGACCGAGAGGGCCGCTAAAACTGAAAGCACCATACCGATCGCGGTGGCGAAGAAGGCGACCCAGACGCTGTTCCAGGCCGCGACATGGATCGGCGCCGAGCGGACGGGATCGAACAGCTCCTGATACCAACGCAGCGAGAGGCCGGGCGGCGGAAACCGCAGGGCTTGCGAGGTGGTGAAGGAGGTGGTGATCACGATGACCACCGGCGCGACCAAGATCAGGATGGCGACGCCGGCGAGTAGCCCCACCACCCAGCGATATGAAAGATCGGCGAATGTCGCGCGCTGCATGCCGCCCTCCTCAATCCATCCGCGCGAAGCGGCCGAGGAGGCCGAGCGCCATGATGCCGACCAGCACCGTGAAGAGCAGCGTGAGCGAGGCGACCGCCGCGAAGGGCCAATTATAGACGACCGTCGCCTGCTGGTAGATCAGCGCCGGCAAGTAGACGAGGCGCGCCCCACCGATGACGCTCTGCGAGATGAAGGCGGTTGTGGCGGACGCGAAGACGAGCGTCGCGCCGGCTACCCAGCCCGGCAGTGTCAACGGCAGCACGACCTTGAAGAAAGTGCGCCATTGGGAGGCGCCGAGCGCCCGCGAGGCATCGACGAGGTTCTGGTCCATGCGGTTCAGGATGGTCAGTAGCGGTAGCAGCATCAGCGGCATCTCGATCTGCGTCAGGGCGATCACAAGGCCGAGCTCGGTCTGAAGCAGGTTGAGCGGCGCCGCGGTCAGGCCCAGCCCCATGAGCACCTGATTGGCGACGCCCTCGCGGGCCAGGATCACGATCCAGGCGAAGGTGCGGATGACGACAGAGGTCAGCAGCGGCATCAGGATGATGAAGGTGAGCAGGCGCTGCACCCGCAGGGAACTCGCCCGAAAGACCAGCGCCAACGGATAGGCGAGGATGGTGGTGGCGGCGACCGCGAAGAGGCCGAGCTTCAGCGTGTCGAAGACCACCTTGAGATAGAAGGCATCGCCATAGAACTTCAGCCAGCTGTCCAGCCCCAGCCGGGTCTGCTCGGCATCGGCATAGAAGCTGATGCCGAGCAGGATCGCGAAGGGCGCAGCGAAGAAGACGAGGTAGGTCAGGCCGAGCGGCGCCGCGAGGCGCCACTCCACCCGCGGCCCCAGGAAGCCTCCTTTCGTCGCGCTCGCGGCGGCGGCCATGGCCTGCGTCCCCACTCGCGCCCTTACTTGGTGATCTCCTTGTTGAAACGCTCGATCCAGGCGGCGCGCTGCGGATTGATCTTCGTCCAGTCATGCGTGACCATCTTGGACAATTCGTCGAGCGACTTGATGTCGAGCGAGGGGTCGAGCGCCGTGTCGGTGTTGATCGGCACCATGTTGTAGGGCGCCTTCTGCAGCGCGTCCTGGATCGGCGCCGAGATCGCGGTGTCGATGTATTTGTGGGCGGCGTCGACATTGTCGGCCCCCTTTACGATGTGAAGTGTCGTCTGGAACGTGATCGAGCCGGATTCCGGCGCGACATAGGCGATATCGACACCCCTGCCCTTCAGGATCGCGACAGTGTTGGTGTTGCCGTACATCACATCGATCTGTCCTTGCTGGAACAGGCCCGGCAGGGCAGCCGGAGCGGCGATGGCAGCGACCTTGGGCGCGGCCTCTTTCAGCGCCTTGAAGGCGGGTTCGATATTGTCGATGCCGCCCCCGAAAGCCTTGGCGATCTCGATCAGCGAGACGGTGCCGAAGGTGGTCTGGAATCCCGTCAGTCCGAGACGCTCGACATAAGGGCTCTTGAACAGATCCGCCCAGCTCTTGGGCGGCGTGGCGAACTTCTTCGGATTGTAGGCGATGCCGACGACCTGGGCGTTGCAGGTGACGGCATGCGAGGTCACGAGCCCCTTCGGCACCTTGGCGGCGTTGGGCAGCTTCGAGGCGTCGATCGGCTCGAACAGGCCCGCCTGCATGGCGGACGCCGCCGGGCCGGGGTCGAGCACGAAGCAGTCGAAGGGCGGCACGCCGCGCGCGGCGCGGACCTTAGCCACCTGATCGACCGCGAACAGCGAGTCGAAGGCGACGTCGACGCCGTAGTTCTTCTTCAGCGCCGGGGCGACGACGTTGCGATAGGCCTCCTCCCAGGTGCCGGGATAGATGGCGGCAGTCAGGCTACCGGCGGCCCGGGCCGGCAGCGCCAAGCCGGCTGCCGCGCCCAGCGCGCCGAGCCCGGCCAGCATCTCGCGGCGGGTGATGATGCTCATGGGATCCTCCTCAGTTGTCGTTCACGATTTGAGAAACAGGGATGGGCGTGCATGGGGAGCGAGCCCGCAATAGGCGGTGTCGAGCGGCTTCAGCGCCTCGCCAGGGCGGCGTGGTGCGGCGATCTTGAGTGAGACGCGGCCGGGTGCGCCCACGTCGTGGATCAGTTCTCCGCCGATCGGCAGGCTGAGCTTCGGCGTGACCGCGAAGAATCCCTCTGCCGGCTGTTCCGACAGCAGCATCTGCTCGGGCCGGACCGAGAGCACGACGGGCGTGCCCTCCGCGAGCTTCAGCGCCGAGGCGAGGGTCCAGGACGCGCCGGCCCTGAGGCTCACGCGATAGCCGCCCGGCACGACCGTCTCGATCACGCCGTCCAGCAAATTGCTCGACCCGATGAAGCTGTTGACGAAGAGGCTCGCCGGCTCGTCATAGATCTGGGTGGGCGTCCCGACCTGCTCGATACGCCCCTTGCTCATCACGGCGATCCGATCGGCGATCGCCATCGCCTCGTCCTGGTCATGCGTCACCATGATCGCGGTCAGGGCGAACTGGCGCTGCAGGCGCTTGATCTCGATCTGCATGTCGAGGCGCAGATTCTTGTCGAGCGCGGCGAAGGGCTCGTCCAACAGCAGGATGCGCGGCCGCATGGCGAGTGCGCGCGCCAGCGCGACGCGCTGCTGCTGGCCGCCGGAAAGCTGTCGCGGCTTGCGGTCGGCCATGGCCTCGAGTTGCACGAGGGCCAGCATCTCGGCAACGCGCTCGGCCTGGACTTTGCGGCTATCGCCGCGGGCGGCGAGCCCATAGGCGATGTTCTCCGCCACGGTCATATGCGGGAACAGCGCGTAATTCTGGAAGACGATGCCGATCTCTCGGCGACTCGGTGGTAGCGTGTCGATTGGCCTGTCGCCGAGAATGACCTTGCCATTGCTCTGCTCGATGAAGCCCGCCACGATCCGCAGCAAGGTGGTCTTGCCGCAACCCGAGGGCCCGAGCAGCGCCACGAGTTCGCCGCCCTTCACCTCCAGCGTGACGTTGTCGACCGCCAGCCCGCCGCCATAGCTGTGAGTGATGCCGTCGAGCGTCAGCGAATGCGGGACGGGCCGGGCTTCGCTCATGGCGCGGCGTGCCTCGCGTCACGGCCCGCAGGCTTCGAAGGCGTGATCAGGTTGCCGGCCGGAAGGGCCTGGGGCACGAGCAGGAAGGCATGAGCGTCGACATCCGTCATCGCAAAGCGACGAAGCAATCATCGTGCCGACTCCAGCCCAAACCGCGCCGATCAAAAGAGAAGCAGCCGAGTGCGCGACAGCCGCGGCTAATGATCGACGGCACCAAGGCCTTCATCACCGGCATGCCGACCTTCGGCACGCTGATCGCGCTGACTTATAGAGGCCGGCCGATGCTCGACGTCATCGACAACCCTGTCACGGGCGAGCGCTGGATCGGCGGCGACGGCTTGCCGACGCGCCGCTACGGCGATGTGTTACGAACCGGTAAAGCCGAGGAACGCTACGACGCCATGCTGGAGCGAACCAGTCATGGCGGCGTAGCTCAAACGAAACGGCCTCCGGGAAACCCGGCGCAGCGCATGACGCACAGATCGGTGATGATCATGGCGACCACGCCCGCCCCGGTCAGCGGCAGCGAGCAGCGCTCCAGCACCGTGGATTCGCCCGCCTTGTTGGCGTGGTCCATCACGACGATGCCCCGTCTAGGGTCGCCTTCGGCCCGTCAAGATCTTGTTCGTCACCCATCCCTCGACGATCGCGCCTGTCGCACTGGCAGGACCGTTCAAACCGGCATTCCCCTCAGCCGAGACGATCGAGGCTCCCGCGACGCTTGAGGCCCTCCAGCGCCGAGAGTGCCTGCTCCAGCTTTGTCCGCTCCTGCGCCTTGGCCCACCAGAGCGGCCCGCCGAGATGGCGGGGAAAGCCGTAGCCGTTGATCAGCACGAGATCGATGTCGGAAGAGCGGGCGGCGATGCCGTCCTCCAGCACCAGCAGCGCTTCGTTGACGATGGCGGCCATGGCGCGGTTCTGGATGGTCTCGCGACTAAGCGCGGCCACGGCGATGCCCCGCTCGGCGCGCGCCTTGGCGACGAGTTCGGTCACCGCTGGATCGGGCACCCGGCGCCCGTCCTCATAGGCATACCAGCCCGCCCCGCTCTTGCGGCCGAGCCGCCCTGCGGCGACGAGCCACTCCAGCACGGGAACGTCGCTGCGGTCGCCGGTCTCGGTCTGTTTCCGCTTGCGGTTCGCCCAGGCGATGTCGAGGCCCGAGAGGTCCGAGACGGCGAAGGGGCCCATCGCGAAGCCCAGCGCCTCGATCGCCCCGTCGATCTCCTCAGGCAGCGCGCCGGCCAGCAGCATCGCCTCGCACTGGGTGCGATAGGCGTTGTAGATGCGGTTGCCAATGAAGCCGTCGCCGACGCCGGAGACGACCGCGACCTTGCCGAGCGCGCGCCCGAGCTTCAGCGCCGTCGCCAGCACGGCCGGAGCCGTCTTCGCACCGCGCACGATCTCCAGCAGCTTCATGACATGAGCCGGCGCGAAGAAATGCAGGCCGACGACGCGCGAGGGACCGGCGCTCACGGCCGCGATGGCATCGAGATCGAGATAGGAGGTGTTCGAGGCCAGGATGGCGTTCGGCCGCACGATCCCGTCCAGCGTGCGCAGCAGATCCTGCTTCACCGCCATGTCCTCGAACACCGCCTCGATCACGAGGTCGCAGGGCGCGAGCGCGGCAAGCTCCGAAGCGGTCGTCATTGCAGCAGGCCTGGCCGTCTTCGCCAGGAAGCCGGCGACGCGCTCGCGCGCCGCGTCCAGCAGCTCCGGCTTGAGGTCGACCAGCGTCACCGGAAAGCCGGCCGCCAGGAAGGCGGCGGCGATGCCGGAACCCATCGTCCCGGCGCCGACGATGCCGACGCTCGTCACCGGCAGGGGCTTGGCGTCGCCGAGGCCATCGATGCGGGCGGCGTCACGCTCGGCGAAGAAGAGATGGCGCAGCGCCGCAGACTCTTCGGATTGGCGCAGGCGCTGGAAGACGGAGCGCTCCTCGGCCAGCGCCGTCTCGAAGGGCTGTTGGATGGCGCGGCGCAATGCCGCCACCTGCTCCTGCGCATAGGGGCGGCCGCGCCCGCGCTTGAGAGCGGCGGCGCTGGCCTTGTCGAAGGCCTCCGGCTCGACCGGCTTCGGCGGAAGGTCGCGCAGGCCGTGTTTCTCGCCCTGCAGCTCCGATGCGAACGCCGCTGCGCCCGCGCGCAGATCGTCCACGACCTCGTCGATTAGGCCGAGCGCTTTGGCTTCGGGCGCCTTGACCCGCCGACAGGTCGAGACGATGTCGAGCGCGGTCGCGGCATCGGTCAGGCGCGGCAGCCGCACCGTGCCGCCGGCGCCCGGAATAATGCCGAACGTGCCCTCGGGCAGGCCGACCACGGCATCGGCCACCGCGACGCGGCCATCGCAGGCCAAGGCGATCTCGTAGCCCCCGCCCAGAGCCGCGCCATGGATCGCCGCGACGATCGGCTTGGGGCAGGCTTCGATCGCGGCGATCACCGTCGGCATCTGCGGATCGGCGAGGGGAGCGGAGAATTCGCGCAGGTCAGAGCCGGCGATGAAGGTGGTACCCGCGCCGATCAGGACGCCCGCCGTCAACGAGGCATCGCGGGCAAGAGCGTCGATCGCGTCGAGGATGCCCTGGCGTACGGCGAGCGAGCCTGCATTGATCGGCGGATTGTCGATCACGATGAAGCCGATGCCGGCCTCGCGTTCGAGGCGCACGGGTCCATCCGTCGAACTGAGGGAGACATGAGAAGTCGCGGTCATAGCGCATCCATGTGAGTTGAGTGACGGATGAGGCGGCGAATCGGCACTCGATATGAGGCGCCCGCCACGTGCCAGCCGCTCGTGCCGGACCTGCGTATCAGGCCCGGCTGCACCAACTGGTGTAATACCGACGCAGCCAACCCAAAAGAGTGGCGAGCATCAGTGACCTTACGGAAACTGGCTGGGGCGGGAGGATTCGAACCTCCGCATGGCGGTACCAAAAACCGCTGCCTTACCGCTTGGCGACGCCCCACCGTGGCGCGCCTTCTAGACCGCCGCGGGACTCCGCGCAACCGCCTCGGCGGATGGGCCCCTCGCCTCGCCCGGCGCTCGCAGCGGCATCGGAAGAAATCGGGCATGGGATGCAAACAGCCTGTTGCGCAGATCCGCATCGCTGGCTATAAGCCGGCCACCAGTTGATCGGAGTGTGGCTCAGCCTGGTAGAGCACCTCGTTCGGGACGAGGGGGTCGCAGGTTCAAATCCTGCCACTCCGACCAAAATTTCCCGCTGATGATGACGTGATGCCGGTGGACGCGCAGCGCAGGATGCGCCGCGACACCGCGATTTTTCTCGTGCATGCCGCCGTCGGCCGGGCGCGGGCTGTCGTCTGGCCTGCAGCGGCGGCCATGTGGCGGTCGACCGCGGTGCGGCCGGCGGCACGCCCTCCTCGCGCGGTAGCGTGCAGCGCCGTCGTCACGCGGCTGTCAGATGGCGAGGCTAGTGCCGCGGCCTTTCCCGAAAGGAGCCCGACATGATCCGCCATTGCCCCCGGGACGCGCAGCTCACGCTCGCGCTCGTCGCAGCTTCGGCGATCGGCATTCTCGGCTGGCTCGCGCTGGGTTCGCGCTGAACCGTCCCGCATCCGGGGACACGTGCGACGAGGCTCCCTAATCGTGCAGGCGCACCGCTGCCTTCCGCAGGCGGCCGGGCCGGCATACAGTGCGGCTCCTTTCGGCATCGCACGGTCACGATCATGAAGCGCCTCACCCTCCTCGTCGCCATTCTGGGATTGGGTCTGGCCCTGTCCGGCTGCGACAAATGCGGCAATTTCGGTCCGCTCTTCGGCACCGGCAGCTGCGGCGGCACCCCCTCCGGCAAATGACGCCGCCGCGTCGGGAACTGCGCCCTCGAAACGAGCCATGAAAAAAGGCCGGGTCGCGTGACCCGGCCTTTTTCAATTCGCGAGGGGAGCGCCGGTCAGCCGCGACGGCCGAGCACGGACCACCCGGCGGCGACGAGGCAGGCCGCGATCGAGATTTTGAGCGCTTCGCCGAGCAGGAAGGGCTGCACGCCGAAGGCGAAGGCCTTGGCGAAGCCGACGCCGCTCACTCCGCCGGCCATCTGGGCGCCGAGGGCGAGCCATAGGCAACCGGCCGCCATCAACACGACATCCGCCAGCAGGATGCCGCCGATCATGCGGGCGAACGAGGCGCCGCGGGCAGCCGCCCAGCCCGCGATGGCGGCAGCCAGGACGAACCCGACGAGAAAGCCGCCCGTCGGGCCGGCGAGATAGAGCGGGCCGGGCGCCACCGGCGGCGTGTTGGTGAAGACCGGCAGCCCGGCCAGGCCATAGGCGATGTAGAGCGCGATGGTCGCAGCGCCCAGCCGAGAGCCATAGGCGGCACCGATCGCGAGCACCGCGAGCGTCTGCAGAGTCATCGGCACCGGCCAGAACGGAACTTTGACCTTGGCGGCGGCGACCATGAGGAGGCTGCCGGCGACGGCGAGCGCGACATTGCGCAGCACGACCGATCGCGGCTGCGCCGCAGGGAAGAGTTCGCCGGCCAGCGTCGAAGTCTGCAAGGAAAGCATGTCGGCCATGGAATGATCCTGTCTTGCCAAAAGCCGCGCGCAGCGGCTGCGTCCGGTCTATAGGAAACCGCGCCTCGCGCAAACCCGCGCCGCCGCGGCAGGGCCCGAGACGCAGGGCGAAGGGGCTGTCATGAGCGACGAGATCCGGTTCGAGCGCGAAGCCACCACGCCGCCGGGCGAGGTGGCGCAATTGTCGCCGCTGGTGCGCCGGGTGATCGCCGGCAATGGCGGGCCGATGACCTTCACCGGCACCTGCAGCTATCTGGTCGGCCGCGGCACCGTGGCGGTGATCGACCCCGGCCCCGGCGATCCCGCCCATGTCGCACGGCTGCTGGAGGCGCTGCGCGGCGAGACCGTGAGCCATATCGTCGTCACCCATACCCATCGCGACCATTCTCCGGCGGCCGCCGCGCTGAAGGCCGCGACGGGGGCGCGAGTGGTCGGCTGCGGGCCGCACCGCCCGTCCCGCAGCCTCGGCCCGGGCGAGGAGCGCGTGCTCGACGCTGCCGCGGATATCGATTTCGCGCCGGATATCGAGATGCGGGACGGTGATGTCGTCGCCGGGCCTGGCTGGAGCCTGACCGCGGTCGCGACCCCCGGCCACACCGCCAATCACCTCGCCTTCACCCTCGCCGAGGAGGAAACGCTGTTTTCCGGCGACCATGTCATGGCCTGGTCGACCTCCGTCATCGCGCCGCCGGATGGCTCGATGGCCGCCTACATGGCATCGATCGAGACGCTGAGAGGCATGGAGCATCGGCTCTATCGGCCCGGCCATGGCGGGCCCGTGACCGAGCCGCAGCGCTTCCTGCGCGGCCTCGTGCAGCACCGGCGCCAGCGCGAGGCCGCGATCCTCAACCGCCTCGCCGCCGGCGACGAGCGCATCGGCGCGATGGTGCCCGCGATCTATCAGGGGCTCGCACCGGCGCTGCACGGCGCCGCCGCGCTTTCGGTGCTGGCGCAGTTGGAGGATCTCGTGAACCGTGGCGAGGTGATGTGCAGCGACGCGCCGCCGAACCTGGCGAGCCGCTACCGGTTGGCGTGAGCGCCCGCGATCAGCGACTCTCGACCAACTGCTCCATCTCGGCGGCAAAGGCGGCGATCCGGGCTGCATTCGCGCCGAGATCATGGCCACCCAGCCGCGACGACGAGCGGATGTCGATGCGGCTGCCGCCCACGCGCGGCCGGATGCGGATGGTGATGTCCTCGGCGAAGCGCAGTGCCCGGCCGCGCGCTATCGCCTCGACCCGCCCGGCCCCGCTGCGCCCGCCGGGCCGGGTCGCTTCCAGAACCTGCCAGCCCAGCGCCGTCGCCGCCTTCTGCGCCATCGCGAAAGCGGTCTCGGCCGGCAGGTCGAGGAGCAGCGGCAGCGCCTTGGGATAGGCCCGGCGCTGCAGCCGCCGCTGTTCGGGCGGCACATCCGGCGGCACATGGCCGGCGCGGGCCTTCAGAACCGCCTGCGAACGCGCGAATCCCGGCGGATCCTCCGCATCGGTCGAAACGTCCGACAGCGCCGGGCGTGTCGCGAAGAGGTAGCCGAGATAACCGGCCGGCAGCAGGAGCAGCACGCAGATCAAGCTCGCCGAGGCGGCCATGCCGACACCGCGATAGCCCTGCCGCCAGATCCCGGCGAAAGCGATGACGGCCAGCACCAGCGCCGCGAGCACAACGGCATAAGCCGCCGCGACCGGCGCCAGGCCTTCGAGGCTCGGCTCGCGCAGCCGCACGAGGAGCAGAGACAGCGCCAGAACGAGCACCGCGAACCAGGCCAGCCGGCGGCTCCAAAGAGCGGCGCGCGAGACGGGTTCCTGCAGGACGAGGCGGCGATGCATGGTCGCGAGGCTGCCCGCACGAGCGGAGAGAAACAAGACTGCCCGCAAACGTGCTCGATGGACAGATTGCAACCAGGAATTGACTAAATTTTTTACGGTTTGAAATAAACTCCGCCCCGCTTCGACCATATAACAACCCGCTAGACGGCGACGGGGAGCCCTATGAAGTTTTTTCCTGCCTCGATCCAGCGCTATCTGATCGCCACCATGGCCTGCATCTGCGTGCCCGGCATCGGCGCGCTCGGCTACATGGCGCTGCAGGCCGGCACCGACGTCGCGGCCAACAAGCGCCTCGCGGATCTTGTCGAGGCCGACCGCGCGCTTCTTCTCGCGGGCAACACGATCCGCAATGCACGCGGCCAGGCGCAGACGGTCATCTTGACGACCGATGACGCCACCTCGGCCATTCGCAAGATCGATGAGGCGAACAAGGCCGCGCTGGCCCAGGCGATCGAGCGTGTGGTCGCGACCGGCCTGGCGGAGCGGGAAGCGTTGGCGGAGGAGATGCGCCGGCAGGATCTCGCAACCAGGGACAAGCTTGCGCAGGTCTACGCCGAAGCCGCCAAGCCGAAGGACGCACGCAGTCTGGCGGCCACAGCCCCGTGGTACGACGCTGTCGGCGCCATGGTCGAAAATGCGATGCTGAAGGCTTCGGGCGCGACCTCGACAGCCGTCCGCATGGCCGACCCGAACCTTGGCGATCTTCAGGCTTTCAAGGCGGCTGGCTGGGATGTCAGGGCCAATTACGGGACGCAATGCTCGCTGCTGCGCCCGTTGGTCGCGTCCGGAAAGGCCATCGAATCCGCCCAGCTTCGGGCGCTGGGCGAGTATCGCGGCGTCTCCAATAATGCGCTCAAGGAGCTTGCGCAGCTCGGCGCCCGGGCCGGCGTCGGCAGCGAGCTCACCCGCAAGATCGGGGTCATGACCAGCGAGGTCGCCGCCGCCAATGCCCAGCTCGACGCCCTCGTGGGCAAGCTTGGCCCGGCAGCAGGCCCGCTGATGCCGGCGGCCGAGTTCACCAAGCTCTGCAACGGCCCCTTCCAGGCGATTGTCAACGGGGTCACCCAGTCGCTGGACGACATGGTGGCGATCACGCAGGAGAAGCTTACGGCGGCATGGCTGCGGCTGGCGGTCGTCTCCACGCTCCTGCTCGCCGTCCTGGGTGTCTGCATCGCAGCCCTGCGCGGCATCCGCCGGCGCGTCGGCCTGCCGCTGGCCGGCCTGAAATCCTCGCTCGACACGATGCAGCAGGGCGATTTCAGCCAACGGATTCCGGCCGCGCCATCGCCGGACGAGATCGGCGCGCTGACCGCCGCGCTGGAGACCTATCGCGAAAATGCTCTGGCACTCGAAAAGAACCGCCGCGATCGCGAACTGGCGATGCTCGCCGACGCCGAGCAGGCGCAGAAGGTTCAGGCGCTGCTGAGCGAAGTCTCCGCCATCGTCGTTTCGGCGCGAGACGGCGACTTCTCCGGCCGGGCCCAGACCAAGGGCATGCAGGGCCCGCTCAAGGAGCTGGTCGAAGGCATCAACGAAATCAATGGCGTGGTGGATTCGGCCACCACCGAGTTCGCCGGCACGCTGCAGGCGATCGCCGGCGGCGACCTGACCAATCGCATCGACACCGCCTATCGCGGTCGCTTCGCCGATCTCAAGCACGCGATCAACGAGACCATCGACCGCCTCTCGGACACCGTGACGACGATCCAGACGACAGCCGCCGACGTTCAGCTGGCCTCGCGTGAAATCAATATGGGCGCGGACGACCTGTCGAAGCGGACCGAGGATCAGGCGTCCTCGCTGGAGGAAACCGCCGCGACCACCGAGGAGTTGGCCGCATCGGTCAAGGCTTCGGCCTCCGGCTCGCGCGATGCGGCGCGTATCGCCGCGGAAGCGATGCAGGCGGCGCAGAATGGCGGCGCCATCGCCGGACAGGCGGTCGAGGCCATGGCCCGGATCGAGACCGCCTCGCAGAAGATCTCCGACATCATCCGCGTCATCGACGACATCGCCTTCCAGACCAATCTGCTGGCGCTGAACGCGGCGGTGGAAGCGGCGCGTGCCGGCGAGGCGGGCAAGGGCTTCGCCGTCGTCGCCTCGGAAGTCCGCACCCTCGCCCAGCGCTCCAGCGATGCGGCCAAGGATATCTCGTCGCTCATTTCCTCCTCCAACAGCGAGGTCGAGGGCGGCGTGAAGCTGGTGCGCCAGGCCGGCGAGCAGCTCTCGCAGATCCTCGCCGCGTCGCAGAAGGTGGCGGCGACCATCGCCGATATCTCCGCCGCCTCGGGCGAGCAGTCCAGCGGCATCGACGAAATGGCTCAAGCCGTGGCGCATCTCGACGAGATGACGCAGCAGAACGCCGCGCTCGCCGAAGAGAGCGCGGCCTCGGCCAATGCCCTCTCCGACCGTATCGGCCAGCTCAACGATCTCGTGGCGCAGTTCAAGACCGGCCGCGAGGGGCAGGCGATGCAGGCGCACGCCTATGCCGCGCCGATGGCCCAGGCCGCCGCCGTCGGCTCGGCCCGCGCCGCGGCCCGCCCGGCTCCGGCCCGCCACGCCCCCGCTCCCCGCCCTGCCCCGCGCCCGGTGGCGGCGACCGCCGGCCATGTCGCGGCGGGCGACAGCGAGCCCGAACGCCTGCGCCAGCTCGCCGAGGCCGCCTTCGCCCAGACCAAGGCCGCCCCTGCCCCGCGCAAGGCTGCGGCCAGCCGCCAGGACGACGGCTGGGAGGAGTTCTGA
>NZ_JBMDWH010000108.1:0-13890 GCF_048595345.1 Allobosea sp. | reverse complement strand
TTCGGCGCCACCGACGCTCCGCTCAAGGGCGAGGACCTGACCAAGGACGGTCTGATCCAGTTCCCGACCGTCATGGGCGGCGTCGTGCCGGCCGTGAACATCGCCGGCGTCGAGCCGGGCAAGCTCAAGCTCTCCGGCGAGATCATCGCCCAGATCTATATGGGCGAGATCAAGAAGTGGAACGACCCGAAGATCACCGCGATCAACGGCGATCTGAAGCTCCCCGACGCGAACATCAACCCGGTCTACCGTTCGGACGGCTCGGGCACGACCTTCGTGTTCACCGACTACCTCTCCAAGGTCTCGGCCGAGTGGAAGTCCAAGATCGGCAACAACACCGCCGTCCAGTGGCCGGTCGGCATCGGCGGCAAGGGCAATGAGGGCGTCTCCGCCTCGGTCAAGCAGGTCGCCAACTCGATCGGCTATGTCGAATACGCCTATGCCAAGCAGAACAAGCTCTCCCACGCCCTCGTGAAGAACGCTGACGGCAACTTCCCGGCGCCGGACGACAAGGCCTTCCAGGCCGCTGCCGCCAACGCCAACTGGAAGGAGCAGCCCGGCTTCGGCATCTCGCTCAACAACCAGAAGGGCGCGGAAGCCTGGCCGATCACCTCGGCGACCTTCATCCTCGTCCATGCCAAGCCGGAGAACCCGGCCGACGTGCAGGCCGCGCTGAAGTTCTTCGACTGGGCCTTCAAGAACGGCGACAAGCTCGCCCTCGACCTCGACTACGTTCCGCTGCCGGCGAATGTGAAGGACGAGGTCCGCGCCGCCTGGAAGGGCGTCACCGACAACTCCGGCAAGCCGATCTTCTGATCGCTTGCAGGCGGATATCCGGAGAGGCGGGCTCAACCGCCTCTCCTCCATCATCAGCCCTCATCCTGAGGAGCCGCGACACGCGGCGTCTCGAAGGATGGTCCAGAGTGCACTGGAGCCTTCTTCGAGACGCGCTCCTGCAGAGCGCTCCTCAGGATGAGGGCTGAGGTTGATCAGGCCGAGAGATCGGCAGCCGACAATCTCAGCCCGTTGCTACCGGAGCCTCGCGGATGACCGCAGTGACCGACATGACCAGCATGCCAGCCTCGGCGAGGCCGGTGATCCGCAAGACGCCGAAAGGCACCTTCGATCTCGTTTTCCGCAACGCCAGCTTTCTGTCGGCGCTGTTCGTGCTGCTGCTGCTCGCCGGCATCATGCTGTCGATGGTGATCGGCGGCTGGCCGGCCTTCCGCGAATTCGGCCTCGGCTTCATCACCTCCAGTGTCTGGGATACGCAGAACGACCAGTACGGCGCCTGGCCCGCGATCGTCGGCACGCTCTCGACCGCGCTGATCGCGCTGCTGATCGGCGTGCCGCTTTCGCTCGGCATCGCGGTGTTTCTGACGCAGCTCGCGCCGCCCTGGTTCAAGAAGCCGGTCGCGACCGCGATCGAGCTGCTCGCGGCCGTGCCGTCGATCATCTACGGCATGTGGGGCCTGTTCGTCTTCGCGCCGCTGTTCGCGCAATATGTGCAGATCCCGCTTTCGAATATCGTCGAAGGCATGCCGGTGATCGGCACTGTCCTGTATTCCCGCTCGCCTTCGGGCCTCGGCATCTTCACGGCGGGCATCATCCTCGCCTTCATGATCGTGCCCTTCATCGCCTCGATCACCCGCGACATGCTGGAGCAGATCCCCTCCGTATTGCGCGAAAGCGCCTATGGCATCGGCGCCACGACCTGGGAGGTCGTGCGCCATGTGCTGGTGCCGCAGGCGGGCGTCTCCATCATAGGCGCGATCATGCTCGGCCTCGGCCGCGCTCTCGGCGAGACGATGGCCGTGACCTTCGTGGTAGGCAACGCCAACCGGCTCTCGGCCTCGATCCTGGACCCGGGCTCGACGATCGCTTCGCGCATCGCCAACGAGTTCAACGAGGCGCTGGGCCTGCAGCTCAACTCGCTGATCGCGCTGGGCTGCATCCTGTTCTTCGTCACCTTCGTCGTCCTCGTCATCGCGCGGCTTTTGGTCGCCCGGGTGAAGAAATTCTGAGGCTTTGGACCTGAGATGAGCATGACCCAAGCCTCGACCCCGGCCGTCGCCGCCTCCCACATTCCCTGGGGCCGCGTGCGCCAGTCCCGCCGCACCGCCGACCGGGCGATGAAGGTGATCGCCACGGCCTTCACGATGGTCTCGATCTTCGTGCTGTTCTGGATCCTCGGGATGCTTCTGGTGAAGGGCATCGGCGGGCTCTCGCTCGCCACCTTCACGCAGGTGACCCCCGGGCCGGGCTCGGAGGGCGGCGGCCTTGCCAATGCGATCCTTGGCTCACTGGTGCTGACCTTCCTCGGCATCGTGGTCGCGACCCCGATCGGCGTGCTCGCCGGCACCTGGCTGGCGGAATATGGCCGCGGCTCGAAGCTGGCGAACCTGATCCGCTTCATCAACGACATCCTGCTCTCGGCGCCGTCGATCCTGATCGGCCTGTTCGTTTACGTCATCCTGGTCGAGCCGTTCCGCGGCTATTCGGGCTGGGCCGGCGGCGTGGCGCTCGGCATCATCGCGATCCCGGTCATCGTTCGCACCACCGAGGACATGCTCAGCCTCGTTCCCGGTCCGCTGCGGGAGGCCGGCTCGGCGCTCGGCGCTCCGCCCTCCGTCGTCATCACATCGGTGACCTGGCGGGCGGCGAAGTCGGGCATGGTCACCGGCATCCTGCTGGCGCTGGCGCGCATCGCCGGCGAGACCGCGCCGCTGATCTTCACCGCGCTGAACAACAATTTCTGGTTCTCGCCCAATCTGGTCGGCGGCGTCTCCAACCTGCCGGTCACCATCTATCAGTTCGCCTCGGCGCCTTATGAGAACTGGCAGCAGCTCGCCTGGGCCGGCTCCCTGATCATCACGCTGTCGATCCTCCTCCTCTCGCTCGTCGCCCGGCGCATCGTCGCCGGCGGCAAGTGAACCGAATGTCGCCCGCTCCTGAGGGACCTAAGTCGATGCTCTCGACCCTTGAACTTTCCCCGCAGACGCTCGATGCCGCTGCGCCCGTCCGGATCGCGGTGAAGAACCTCGATTTCTACTATGGCGAGCACAAGGCTCTGAAGAACATCAACCTGGATTTCCGCGACCGCCACGTCACGGCGCTCATCGGCCCCTCGGGCTGCGGCAAGTCCACGCTGCTGCGCATCTTCAACCGCATCTACTCGCTCTATCCCGAGCAGAAGGCCACCGGCGAGATCCTGCTCGACGGGCGCAACATCATCTCGAACGACGTCGACGTGAACGAGCTGCGCTCGCGCGTCGGCATGGTCTTCCAGAAGCCGACCCCGTTCCCGATGTCGATCTACGACAACGTCGCCTTCGGCATCCGTCTCTATGAGAAGCCGCCGAAATCAGAGCTCGACGACCGCGTCGAGGGTGCGCTGCGCCGTGCCGCGCTGTGGGACGAGGTCAAGAACAAGCTGAAGAGCTCCGGCATGGGCCTCTCGGGCGGTCAGCAGCAGCGCCTGTGCATCGCCCGCACGATCGCTCAGAAGCCGGAGGTCATCCTGTTCGACGAGCCGACCTCGGCGCTCGACCCGATCTCGACCGGGAAGATCGAGGACCTGCTGGAGCAGCTGAAGAGCGACTTCACGATCGCGATCGTGACGCACAATATGCAGCAGGCGGCGCGCATCTCGCAGTACACCGCGTTCATGTATCTCGGAGAGGTCGTCGAGTTCGCGCCGACCAACACGATCTTCATGAATCCGTCCAAGAAGCAGACGCAGGATTACGTCACCGGCCGTTTCGGCTGAATCGAAGCTGCGCCGGAGGAACCGACCCCAATGACCGACCATATCGTCCGCTCCTACGATTCCGATCTCGAGACGCTGCGCCGCAGCCTCGCGGAAATGGGGGGCATGGCCGAGCGCATGCTCGGAGACTCCACCGTGGCGCTGGTGCGCCGCGACACCACGCTCGCGCAGAAGATCATCTCCGCCGATCAGCGGCTCGACAATCTGCAGCGGGAGGTCGAGGACAAGGCGGTTCTGACCATCGCCCGGCGCCAGCCGCTGGCGAATGATCTGCGCGAGCTGATCTCCGCGATCCGCATCGCGGCCGATATCGAGCGCGTCGGCGACCTCGCCAAGAACATCGCCAAGCGCGCCGTCGCCATCTCCGGCCAGTTCCAGCCGCCGCATCGCGCGGTCGTCGGTCTGGAGCATATCAGCCGCCTGGTGCAGGCCCAGCTGAAGGACGTGCTCGACGCCTATGCGGCGGGCAACGAGCAAAAGGCCCTGGAGGTCTGGGGCCGCGACGACGAGATCGACGCGCTCTATACCTCGCTGTTCCGCGAACTCCTGACCTATATGATGGAAGATCCGCGCAACATCACCTTCTGCACGCATCTGCTGTTCTGCGCCAAGAACATCGAACGCATCGGCGATCACACCACCAACATCGCCGAAACGATCCATTACCTGATCACCGGCGATACGCTGGAAGGCAACCGGCCGAAGCTGGACACCACCGATATTCCGATGGACGTCTCAGCCGAGAGCTGATCGCGGATGACGATCCGCCGCCGTCGCCCCGTTGGCCGCTGATGGCCAACGGGTGCGGCGGTGCGGCTCGCCGGATGGGCGAGCCTGCCGGGTCGGAGCATGGAATTGAAGCATGGCCGCACGTATTCTGATCGTCGAGGACGAAGAGCCGCTCACGCTGCTGCTGCGCTACAATCTCGAAGCGGAGGGTTTCGAGGTGGACAGCGTTGCGCGCGGCGACGATGCGGAAATCCACCTGCGGGACTCGACGCCCGACCTCGTCCTGCTCGACTGGATGCTGCCGGGTCTCTCCGGCATCGAGCTGTGCCGCCGGCTGCGCTCGCGGCGCGATACCGAACGGGTGCCGATCATCATGCTGACCGCGCGGGGCGACGAGACCGAGCGGGTCAGGGGCCTCGCCACCGGCGCCGACGACTATGTCGTCAAGCCGTTCTCGCTGCCCGAGCTGATCGCGCGCATCCAGGCGCTGCTGCGACGGGCCAAGCCTGGCCATGTCGCCGGCGTCCTGTCGGCCGGCGATTTGGAACTCGACCGGACGACGCGGCGTGTGCGCCGTGCCGGCAGCGAGCTGCATCTGGGCCCCACCGAATTCAGGCTGCTCGAATTCCTGATGCAGGCGCCGGGCCGCGTCTATTCGAGGGCCCAGCTGCTCGACGCAGTGTGGGGCCGCGACGTCTATATCGACGAGCGCACGGTCGACGTGCATGTCGGGCGGCTGCGCAAGGCGATCACGCCGGGCGATGCCAAGGACCCGCTGCGCACCGTGCGCGGCGCGGGCTACGCCTTCGACGAGACCTTCGCGCGCAGTTGACGGCGATATCGCATCTAGCCGGTGCGTGTCGCGCGATCGAAGCTCGCCGCCTCGGCGAGCAGCCAGGCCAATAATTCGTCGAGGCCAGCGCGCCGCCGGGCCTGCGGTCTCAGCGTCAGCCAGCACCCGGTGGCGCTGGCGAAGCCGAGATCGAGCGGGTTGACGAGCGCGCCCGAGACGAGTTCCTCCGCCACATAGCAGCGCGGCACCAATGCCACGCCGAGGCCTGCGACGGCAGCCCGCGTGATCACCGAGTAATAGCCGTAGCGCACGGTATGGGCCGGCACGGCGCCGCGCAGGCCGTGGGTTTCGGTGAACTCGGCCCAGAAGGTCGGCATCTGGAAGTGCTGCAGCAGCGTCATCTTCTGGATGTCGGCGGCGCGCCGCAAACCGCCCATGCGCTTCAGCAAGCCCGGCGCGGCCACCAGCGCCACGTCGCGGCCGAACAGGTAATGCGCCTCGCGGTCCGGCCAGGGTGGGCTGCCATGGGCGATCTCGATGTCCGGCTCCTCGCTCTCGCTCTCGCTGACATAGTTGGTGAACTGCACGTCGATGCCGGGATGCGCCTGGGCGAAGGCGGGGAAGCGTTCCATCAGCCAGCGCTCGCCGGCGACGGCGACCAGATGCAGGCGGATCGGCTGGGCAATGGCCGCACGCTCGGCGAGGCGCATCGCGCCGCGCCCCATCTGCTCCAAAGCCGCTTCGGCATAGGGCAGGTAGATCGCACCGGCTTCGGTGAGCCTGAGGCCGAGCGGGCTGCGGTCAAACAGGATCGCCCCGAGATGGTGTTCGAGCGCCAGGATCTGCTTGGAGACCGCGCTCTGCGTCAGGTTGACCTCGGCTGCGGCCCGCGCCGTCGAACCAAGACGGGCAACGGTGGCAAAGGCCCGCAGGGCGGTGGAAGAAGGCGGTGGCCGGCCGGCGGCCATGGGGTATTCCTTTTGCGACTAGGGCAGGGGAGATCGTTTCGTTTGCTGGCTCGCGGGTCAAGAGGCCATTCTTCCCCGCGTCGAAGAGGCTTTGGGATCGGGGCGCCTTGCGATGAACCAGACGACGCGCCTTTGGGGCGGCCGCTTCCGCAAACCGCCGGATCCGCGCCTGATGAAGCTGTCGAGCGCCGCCGGCGAGCATGCGCGGCTGGTGCCGCAAGACATCGCCGGCAGCCGCGCCCATGCCGCCGAGCTGGAGCGCGCCGGATTGCTGACGGCGGGCGAGCGCGCGGCGATCGTCTCGGCGCTGGACGCCATCGCGGCCGATGTCGCCGCCGGGCGGCTGGCGCCGGGCCCGGCGGATGAGGATGTCCACACCTTCGTCGAGCGGGTTCTGACCGAGCGGGCCGGCGCCGTCGGCGCCAAGCTGCGCGCGGGACGCTCGCGCAACGACCAGGCCGCCAATAATCTCAAGCTGTATCTGCGTGCCAAGTCGCGTCCGCTCGCCGGGATGCTGGCGGAACTGCTCGGCGCCATCGCAGACCAGGCGCAGGCGCATGCCGCCACGATCTGCTCCGGCTTCACCCATCTCCAGAACGCCCAGCCCGTCACTTTCGGGCACTGGTTGATGGCGCATGGCCAAGTGCTGCTGCGCGACGCCTCGCGCCTCGCCGATTGGGAGAAGCGGGCCGGGCAATCGCCGCTGGGAGCGGCCGCCTTCGCGGGCTCGGCGATCACGCTCCAGCCGGCCCAGAGCGCCAAGGCTCTGGGCTATGAGGCGCCCTTCGAGAACTCGGTCGATGCGGTGGCGGCGCGCGACCATGTCGCGGAATTCCTGTTCGTCGCGGCCTTGATGCTGACCAATCTCTCCCGGCTGGCGGAGGAGGTGACGCTGTGGACCTCGCGCCAGTTCGGCTGGGTGACGCTCGATGACGGCTTCGCCACCGGCTCCTCGATCATGCCTCAGAAGAAGAACCCGGACATCGCGGAGATTTCGCGCGGGCGAGCGGCGCGGCTGGCCGGGGACGTGGTCACGATGCTGGGCGCGTTGAAGGGACTGCCGCTTTCCTATAACCGCGACCTGGCGGAGGACAAACGCACCGCCTTCGACGCCGTCGACGTGCTGGAGGAGGTGCTGCCCGCCTTCGCCGGGCTCATCGCCAGCATGGAGGTGCATCCGGCGCCGATGCGGGCGCAGGCGGGGCTCGGCTTCACACTGGCGACCGAGGTCGCCGATCATCTCGCGCGCAAGGGCGTACCCTTCGCCGAGGCGCATGAGATCACGGGGGCGCTGGTGCGCTATTGCGAGGATATGGGCAAAGAGCTGGAAGCGCTCGACCCCGTCGATCTGCGGGCGGTCGATCCGCGGCTCGATGATGGCGTGCTCGATGGCCTGACGCTGGATGCCGCGGTCGCGGCGCGCAGCGGCCATGGCGGCACGGCTCCCGAGCGTGTGCTCGAGCAGATCGGCCGCTTCCGCGATCATCTCGACGGTATCGTCCGCTGGAGCGGGGAGGGGCAGGCATGAGCGGAGCGACGTCACGCATCGACGCCGGTGATCTGGCCGCCATCGCCAGGCTCAGGATCGTGCCGCAGCGCTTCTATGGGCGCTGGGCCGCGACCGTGCTCATCCTCGCCGTGCTGGTCTGGCTGGGCCTCGCCTTCGCCAAGGGCGATATCGCCTGGCCGGTGGTGGCGCAGTTCTTCACGGCACCCGCGATCCTCTCGGGCCTCGTCAACACGCTGATCATGACCGTCTGCGCGATGACGCTGGGCATCGTGCTCGGCGTCGTCTTCGCGATCATGTACATGTCGCCGAACCCGGTGCTGCGCGGCGTCGCGCTGTTCTATATCTGGTTCTTCCGCGGCACGCCGCTGCTGCTGCAATTGCTGATCTGGTTCAATCTCGCGCTGATCTTCCCGACCATCGGCATTCCGGGCGTGATGTCCTGGCGCACCATCGATCTCATCGGCCCCTTCATGGCGACGCTGCTCGGGCTCGGCATGAATCAGGGCGCCTATACGGCCGAGGTGGTGCGCGGCGGCATCCTCTCCGTGGATACGGGCCAGACGGAAGCCGCCAAGGCGATCGGCATGACGCGGCTGACGACGCTGCGCCGGATCGTTCTGCCGCAGGCGATGCGAGTCATCATCCCGCCGGTCGGCAACGAGGTGATCAGCATGGTGAAGCTGACCTCGGTGGCGAGCGTGATCCAATATGCCGAGATCCTGCGCAATGCGCAGACGATCTATTATGCCAATGCCCGCGTGATCGAATTGCTGATCGTGGCGGCTGGCTGGTACCTGCTGGTGGTGACGGTGCTGCAGATCGGCCAGTATTTCCTCGAGCGGCATTTCTCGAAGGGGCGGGGCACGCGGCGCGCCAACAAGCGGGCGGCCGCGCAGGAGGAGCCGGCATGAGCGCGGTGGGGATGGCGGCGCCGGCCGCGCCCGCGATCGTCACGATCGCGCATGTCAGCAAGGTCTTCGGCGACCTCAGGGCGCTCAACGACGTCTCGCTGTCGGTGCCGGTCGGGGCGGTGCAGTGCATCATCGGCCCCTCCGGTTCGGGCAAATCGACGCTGCTGCGCTGCATCAACCAGCTGGAGAAGATCGACCAAGGCGCGATCAGCGTCGATGGCGAGCTGATCGGCTATCGCCGCGTCGGCGACGAGCTACACGAGCTGACCGACGCGGAGATCGCGCGCCAGCGCCTCGTCACCGGCATGGTGTTCCAGCGATTCAACCTGTTCAACCACATGACGGCGCTGCAGAACATCATCGAAGGGCCGCTGACGGTGCTGAAGCAGCCGCGCAAGCAGATCGTCGCGGAAGCCATGGCGCTGCTGGAGCGCGTCGGCCTCGCCGACAAGCGCGATTCCTATCCGAGCGAATTGTCGGGCGGGCAGCAGCAGCGCATCGCCATCGCCCGTGCGCTGGCGATGAAGCCGAAGCTGATGCTCTTCGACGAGCCGACCTCGGCGCTCGATCCGGAACTCGTCGGCGAGGTTCTGAGTGTGATGCGGGATCTCGCAGCCTCCGGCATGACGATGATCGTGGTCACCCATGAACTCGGTTTCGCGCGCGAGGTCGCGAGCGACGTGGTGTTCATGGACCGCGGCGAGATCGTCGAGCAGGGGCCGCCGCAGACGGTTCTGGTGACGCCGCGCCAGCAGCGCAGCCGCGACTTCATCGCCGCCGTGCTCAAGTGAGCCGGCGGATTGTTAACGATCTCAGAGGGAGAACCATCATGCTTCGCACCACCCTGACGGCGGCCCTGCTCGCCGCCACCACGCTCGCCGCTCAGGCGCAGGCCCTGCCGGATCGGATCAAGACCGCCGGCAAGCTCGTCATCGCGACGCAGCCGAACTATCCGCCGATCGCGTTCAAGGACCCGGCGACCAATCAGCTCTCCGGCTTCGATATCGAACTCGGCGAGGCCATCGGCAAGGAACTCGGCGTCAAGGTCGAGTGGCAGGAGACCGCCTTCGCGCAGATGCTGCCCTCGATCCAGACCGGGCGCGTCGACATGGCGATGGCCGGCATGAGCGATCTGCCGGCGCGGCGCGAGCAGGTCGATTTCGTCGATTACATGGTCTCGGGCGCGCAGTTCTACACGGTCACTGCCTTCAAGGACCAGATCAAGACGCCGGACGACCTGTGCGGCAAGAGCGTCGGCGCCAGCCGCTCGACCAACTGGCCGGTCCAGATCGGCGAGTGGAGCCAGGCGAATTGCGTCGCCAAGGGCAAGCCCGCCATCACCGTCGTCGGCACCGAAGGCTCGGTCGATGCGCGCACGCAGATCAAGACCCAGCGCCTTCAGGGCGCGGTGCAGGGCAGCGAGACGATGGGCCATTTCCAGAAGCTGGAGCCCAACACCTATATCCCGCTCGGCAAGCCCTTCACGATGACGTTGGTCGGCATCCCGGTCGCCAAGACCGCGGAAGGCACACAGCTGCGCGATGCGGTGAAGGCCGCGCTCGACAAGCTGCAGGCCAATGGCGGCTATGACGCGCTGATCGCGAAATACGGCCTGGTCGACAACCCGCTGAAGCCGATCTCGATCAACAAGGGCGAGTGAGCGGGTTTTGCCGTCGGGAAAGGCAATCAGCGCGGTTGGGCTTCCCCACGCGACCGCAGCCGTTCCGTCATGGTCGGGCTTGTCCCGACCATCCACGTCTTCGCTGGTCGAGCGTCGTGTTCAAGACGTGGATGCTCGCCACAAGGACGAGCATGACGGGTGAGTGCGGTGGTAATGCGTGAGCTTGCGGTGGAGCCGGCGCTGCCGTAACCCGGACGGGCCTTCGTCCCGGACCGCGCCTCCCGCACCATGACCCTCTCGCTCTCCGACCGCTATGCCGCCCTCGTCGAGGCGGGGACCATCGAGCGCGACCCGGCGCAGGTTGCGGTGGTGAAGAAGTTGCAGGCGCTGAGCGAGACGCTCGCCGCTCGAAGGCTGGCGCGCAAGGGCAGCGCGCTGGGCTGGCTCTTCGGCCGCAAGCCGGACACCGCCGCGGCGCCGAAGGGGCTCTATGTCTGGGGCTCGGTCGGGCGTGGCAAGACCATGCTGATGGACCTGTTCTTCGAGGCCGCGCCGGTGAAGCGCAAGCGCCGGGTGCATTTCCACGAATTCCTGGCCGATGTGCATGGCCGCATCGGGATCTACCGCCAGAAGATCAAGAGCGGGGAGGTGAAGGACGCCGACCCGATCGCCCCCGTGGCGGCGGATATCGCCGAAGAGGCCTATCTGCTCTGCTTCGACGAGTTCACCGTCACCGATATCGCCGATGCGATGATCCTCGGCCGCCTGTTCACGGCGCTGTTCGCCGCAGGGGTGGTGGTGGTCGCGACCTCCAATGTCGAGCCCTCGCGGCTCTATGAGGGCGGGCTCAACCGGGCGCTGTTCCTCCCCTTCATCGAGCTGCTGCAGACCAAGGTCGAGGTGCTGAAGCTCGATGCGCGCACCGATTTCCGGCTCGAGAAGCTCGGCGGCGCGCCGGTCTATCATGTCCCGGCCGATGAGAAGGCGAAGGCCGCACTCGATGCCGCCTTCAAGGCGCTGTCCGGGGTGGCGGAAGGCAAGAGGACCGTGCTGAGCGTCCAGGGGCACGATCTCGTGCTGCCGCAGGCGGCGGGCAGCGTGGCGCGAGCGGGGTTCGCCGATCTCTGTGCCCAGGCCTATGGCGCCTCGGACTATATCGCGCTGGCCCAGCGCTTCCACACGCTGGTGCTCGACGACATTCCGGTGCTGGATTTCGACCGGCGCAACGAGGCCAAGCGCTTCATCATCCTGATCGACACGCTCTACGAGCACCATGTGAAGCTCGTCGCCTCGGCCGCCGCTGAGCCGCATGAGCTCTACCATGCGACCCGGGGTCGCGAAGCGTTCGAGTTCGACCGCACGGTCTCGCGGTTGATCGAGATGCGCTCGGAGGAGTATCTCGCCAAGCCGCATGGGCGGCCGGACTCGACCGCAAGCGGCAACACGACCGGGCTGGTGGAAACCTGACCCATGCCGCAGCGCGAGCCCAGCGAGACCCGCATCCTCTCGGTCGCCAGCGAGCATCTGCGGCAATTCGGGCTGAAGCGCTTCACCGTCGTCGCCGTCGCCGAGGAGGCGGGGATGACGCATGCCAACGTCTATCGCTACTTCCCCTCGCGCGTGGCGCTGGTCGATGCGGTGGTGGATGTCTGGCTGAAGGCGACCGAGCGCAAGCTCGCCGACATCGCCGATGGGCCCGACCCCGCCGACGACAAGCTGGAGCGGCTGATCCTCGGCCTCGCCAAGGCCAATCGCGACCTGCTGCATGAGGAGCCGCATCTGTTCGCGGCGCTGTCGCTGGCTGTCGCCAAGCGCCACGCCATCAGCCGGCGCAACCGCACGCGGGTGAGGGCGCTGTTCGAGCGGGTGGTGGACGAGGGCATCGCGACGGGTGTCTTCGAGCCTCGCGACCGCGACCGAGCGATCGCTTTCGTGATCGACGCGACTCACCGTTTCATCCATCCCGCCTCGCTGGCGCTGGAGGGGGATGTGCCGCAGGCCTCGGTCGATACGCGGCTTTCGACCTTGATCCGGGTCATTCTGCGTGTGCTCGGCAACGGCATCGTCTAAAAATGCGGTAACGAATTACAAAATCTGTAGATCGTTACCGAGGCGGCTTTGCATCCCCGAGCGCGGAACCGCGCCGTAGTCCTCGACGCAAGTGCTTGAAAAATCGGGCCATACGCTCGCGCGCGCATGCGAGCGCGCGAAGTGCCCCGGAAAAGCCGCTTTTCCGGCAAGGCTTGCGGCAAAAGCCCTGTCTGGGCAAAGGAACGCACGGTTTCGCCGGCGCGCCGGCTTTCTCGCCTGGCCATGTCCCCCATGGCCCCGAATTGGAAGGATACGGCCATGGCCCGTAAGAAGATCGCCCTCATCGGTTCCGGTCAGATCGGCGGCACGCTCGCCCACCTCGCGGGCCTCAAGGAACTGGGCGACATCGTGCTGTTCGACATCGCCGACGGCATTCCGCAGGGCAAGGGTCTGGACATCGCCGAGTCGGCCCCCGTCGATGGCTTCGACGCCGCCTATAAGGGCACCTCGTCCTATGAGGACATCAAGGGCGCCGATGTCGTGATCGTCACCGCCGGCGTGCCGCGCAAGCCGGGCATGAGCCGCGACGACCTGATCGGCATCAACCTCAAGGTGATGAAGGCGGTCGGCGAGGGCATCAAGCAGTATGCCCCCAAGGCCTTCGTGATCTGCATCACCAACCCGCTCGACGCGATGGTCTGGGCGCTGCAGAAGTTTTCCGGCATCAAGCCGAACATGATCTGCGGCATGGCCGGCGTGCTCGATTCCGCCCGCTTCCGTCACTTCCTCGCCGAGGAGTTCCAGGTTTCGGTCAAGGACGTCTCGGCCTTCGTACTGGGTGGCCATGGCGACGACATGGTGCCGCTGGTTCGCTATTCGGGCGTCGCCGGCATCCCGCTGCCGGACCTCGTCAAGATGAAGTGGACCACGCAGGAGCGCCTGGACGCCATCGTCGAGCGCACCCGCAAGGGCGGGGGCGAGATCGTCAACCTGCTCAAGACCGGCTCGGCCTTCTATGCGCCGGCCGCCTCCGCCATCGCGATGGCCGAGAGCTATCTCAAGGACCAGAAGCGCGTCCTGCCGGCCGCGGCCTATCTCAAGGGCCAGTACGGCGTGAAGGACATGTTTGTCGGCGTGCCGGTGGTGATCGGCGCCAAGGGTGTCGAGAAGGTCGTCAAGATCCGCCTCAACGGCGCCGAGAAGGAGATGCTGGCGAAGTCGGTCGGCTCCGTCCAGACGCTGATCGACGCCTGAATGTGGGTCGAGGGCTCGCTCGCATTTTTTTTATACTCGGGGGCGGCCTGTGGGCCGCCGCCTTTCGCCATTCTCGTCGCTGCCAGGGAAACCGAGCACATGAACATCCATGAATACCAGGGCAAGGCCATCCTCAAGGAGTTCGGCGCGCCCGTCTCGGCCGGCTTTCCCGCGCTGACGGTGGCGGAAGCCGTCGAAGCCGCCAAGAAGCTGCCTGGCCCGCTCGATGTGGTGAAGTCGCAGATCCATGCCGGCGGCCGCGGCAAGGGCAAGTTCAAGGAACTCGGCCCCGACGCGAAGGGCG
>NZ_JBMDWH010000107.1:0-19321 GCF_048595345.1 Allobosea sp. | reverse complement strand
CCACTATACCTCGCCCCGCTTCGACGACGCGGGCCACGCCCGCGAAGCCACGCGACCTTCGTCTATCGGTTAGGACACCAGCCTTTCACGCTGGGGAGACGGGTTCGACTCCCGTAGGTCGCGCCACCTTTTCACGGGTGCCGCAAGCAACTGAAAAGAAACAATAATCTGAGATGAGAAATCGAGGGTGCCCCCCACGATGTCCCCCATCTGTGTCCCCTATCCAGCGCCAGATGATATGAGGGAGGGTGGCAGTTGAGTTTCGCTGACTCGGCAGTAGCTTGTTTCCACGGAGGCGTGGGGCATTGGCAATGGGTACAGAAGTTGGCCGTCCAAACATAACGGGTGTGCCGGAGGCCCACGCCGAAGCATTGAAGGCGACGGCCGGCTTCGGAACGACACTCGTCACAGAAGCAAGCAATCTGGCTCGATATGTCGGTCGCATTTTGGGCACGGCACCGGAAGACGCTGTTGGGCTGGTGATCGGCGATCCGCTGCGATTTGTCCGAACGGCAATCGCGACACGATACGACGGGCTGCTATCGGAGACCCTTAGGCGGCGGAACGTCATTCAGACCGAGCCGATAAGCCCGTCCGTAGCACTGCCGTTACTCCAAGCTGCCTACGACGAAGGCCGCCCCGAACTTCAGGCCCTGTGGGTGAGCTTGATTGCAAGCGCCATGGACCCGTCGAGGGCTGGCCTCGTCCGACTGTCTTACATTGAGACGCTCAAGCGTTTCGACCCACTTGATGCGATGATCCTCAAAGAGAGGGCTGAGCGGACGGGCGAGATGGAACCCAACCCAGCATCGTTTATGGCTCGGCTCCTTCAGGTCGAGTTGGATGACGTGACTATATCGCTCGACAATCTCGCCTCGCTGCAGTGCATTCAAATGGAAAAAAGGCAGTTCTATTTCAGTATGACAGCGTACGGACGGGGCCTAGTTCGGGCTTGTGCCGAATAAACGTCACAGCCTAGCGCCGCTCGCCCTGTATGCAGAGATTGCAGCAACGCTTACGTCGCTAAGATAACAAAGTGGCGCGTGGCTGCCAGCACGAGAATGTGCGCTTAGCAATATCGATTGTTTGATGATCTTATGGGGTGCCCGTGAGAGGATCCCGTAGGTCGCGCCACCTTTTCACGGGTGGCCCGGGCGCTTGAAGACAGTCAGCATGGCGTGCCGACGAGCGTAGTGCTCCCTGCCGGGCCATTTATACTCATGGCTGAAGCACGGAACCCGGCAGCGTCTTGGAGGGGGGCTCGGGGATCGACAGGTTGCGAGAAGTGATGCGGCGCCCACCGCCGTTCCGGAGCGCGCCGCAGGCAACCGCGCAGCCGATGGAACCGGCACCGCGCCCGAACCCCTTGCGCACGTCAATCGAAAGGCAGGGGCTCGGGATCGGGCACTCGCTATTGCCGCAGCAGATAGTCCCGCAGCTCGGCCGGCGTGGAGGCGAGCCTCGCCGCCTGCGCCGCGACCAGCGCCTCGCCATGGGAGGCGCCCCAGGCGACGCCAATGCTGGCGATGCCCGCCCTTCGCGCGGCGTCGATGTCGCGCACCTCGTCGCCCACCGAAAGCACTTCGTCGGCCCTGACGTCCAGCCGCTTCAGCACGCGCTTGAACTTCAGCGATTTGCCCAGCAGCGAGGCCCCGGTCTCGTAATGGTCGATCAGCGCCGCATGCGGCCCGAGCACCCACTGGATATTCGCGGCCGAGTTGGAACTCACCACCACGATCGTCACGCCGCTGGCCTTCAGCTCCTGCAGTAGTCCGCCGGCCCAGTCGAAGAGCTTGATCTCGTCGATATGCCGCGCCGCCAGCGCGCGGGTATGGCGCGCGATCGCCGGCAGCTTCCATTTCGGGATGCCGAGCGTCGTCAGGATCTCCAGCGGGGCCTGCCCGCGCAGCGCTTCCAGCTGCTCGGGCGTCGATTCGCGGAAGTTGTAGCGGCGAGCCAGCTGGTTCACCACGCCGAGAAACCAGTCGATGCTGTCCGCCAGCGTGCCGTCGAAATCGAAGATCACCACGCGGGTGCGGGCCGGCCCCTCCGGCAGCGCTGGGGCAGGGCGCGTGCGCCGGCGAAAAAGCGTGCGGGGCGCGGTGCCGATCAAGCGCGGGCCTCGTCCGAGCGGAGCTGTCCGGCCCTCGGCGGCGTCATCTCGATCGTCTCGTTTCTCTCGGGCACGATCCATTCCTGCGCTGTTCATTTGCCGCCCCGCCTGCTGAGCGAGCGGGCAAGCCGGCGAACGATTTCTCCATAAGGCGCTCACCCGGCCTGTTGCGCCACAGCAAAAAGCGGGCCTGAGCCGCTTCCGCTGCGTCCTGTGGCCGGGATGGCACGGCCGCCGGCTGGCTGGCTGCGCTTCTACCGCGCTGGACGGGCGCGCAGCATGCCGGCGCAATGCGGTGTTCCGGCGCCCGATCGCCGCGAGAGGCAAGAGGAGATGTCGTCAGGCTGCTGCGCGGCGCAAAGGCCGGGGCTCCGGCGGTCAAACCAGCGCCAGCAGGTGCAGCAGGATGAAACAGCCCGCCCCGCCGCCGATCAGCAGCAGCGGGTTGACCGGCGTCGCCATCAGCAATGCCGTGGAGGCCAATGCCAGCCCGCGGCCGATCCAGCCGGAATCGAGCGAGCCGATCAGGATGTAGCTCGCCGCCAGGATCATGCCGGCCGCGACCGGGCGTAAGCCCCGCTCCAGCGCCTTGAGCAGCCGCGCGCCCTCATAGCGCGACCAGAGCTTGGCGACGCCATAGATCATCAGCGCGGTCGGCCCGAAGATCCCGATGGTCGCGGCGAGAGCGCCCCAGAACCCGGCGATCCGCCAGCCGATCAGCGTCGCCAGCAACGAGCCGGGGCCGGGTGCCAGCCTCGCAATGGCGAAGGCGTCGACGAATTGCGAGGCGCTCATCCAGCCATGCACCTCGACGATCTGCCGGTGCATGTCGGCGATGGCGCTCTGCCCGCCGCCGATGGTGACGACCGAAAGCGGCAGGAAGACCAGCAGCAGGCTCCAGGCGAGGGCGGGCATGGCTCAGCTCTCGCGATAGGCCATGGCGACGCTGAGCGAGCCGGCACCGAGCACGGTCCAGAGCAGCGGCCAGTGCAGGAACGCGACGGCGACGAAGGTCGCGGCCATCACCGCCAGCGGAAACACCCGTCGCGGCACGCGCCGCGCCGCTGTCAGCCCCATCGAGAGCGACAGCCCGATCGCCGCCGCCGCCGCGCCGGAGAGCGCGACATGCGTCAGCGGGAAGGCCGAGAGCGCCGTGAAGATCGCGCTGATGCCGATGATCACCACCGCCGCCGGCACGACGATGCCGAGCCAAGAGGCGATGGCGCCGTTGCGCCCGCCAAGCTTGAAGCCGATCCAGATCGCCATATTGGTGACGTTCACCCCCGGCAGCGCCTGCGCGATCGCCAACCCATTGAGAAAATCCTCCTCGCTCATCAGCCGCCGCCGCTGCACGAATTCGCGCAGCATCCAGCCCGAGAGGCCGCCGCCGAAGCTGGTGAGCCCGATGCGGGCGAAGATCAGGAAGAGCTGCAGGGGACCGGGGCGGTCGACGGGTGCATCCGGCATGTGAAGATCCCGCTGCAAGCGACTCTGGCCGCGCCAGATTGCGCCGTTGCGGACCGTTGGCCAGAGGCGCCGCGCATGAGCGCCATGACGGAGTGACGGGGAAGGCCTCCGCAATCATCGGATCGGCAGCAAGAGCCATAGAAGTCTTGGGAGCTCGTCGATGGATCCCGGAGCGGCGCTGCTTCGCAGCTTGTCCGGGATGACGCCGTGGTTCCACGGGAAATCAGCACGCTCTAAGCTCCGCTGTCAGCCCCGCGGCGCGTCCCGCCGCCCGAGCGTGCGGCCCACGGCCCGCTTCAACCGGGCGCCCGCCTTGCGCACCAATTCCCGGTTCCGCGTTTCCTGCGCTTCGGCGCCGAGCAACCCGGCCACCGGCCGCGTTTCTTCGGGCTCCGTGGCGGAAACGGAAGGGCTCGCGCCCGGCATCGCGCCCTCCGCGAGCCGCAGCGCTGCGTGGTCCCGGTCGATGAAGGCCTTGATCGGCAGATGGTCGGAGGCGGCGCGCGCCAGTGGCGTGTCGTGAACCTCGACCGGGGACAGCACCTCCGGCCGGTTGGCGATGATGCGGTCGAGCGCCAGCAGCGGCAGTCCCGCCGGAAAGCTCGGCACCGGCGCGGGCAGGCTGCCGAAAGCCGGGCCCAGCGCCTCCAGCGCCGAACGCCGCCCCAGCCGCCATTCGTTGAGATCGCCCATCAGCAGGGTCAGCCGGTCTTCGCGGGCGCGCATGATGTCGAGGATCATCCGCGCCTGCTGGGAGCGTGAGCGCCGCAGCAGGCCGAAATGCGCCGCCACCAGCCGCAGAGGAGTGCCGTCCTCCATATCGAGGTCGACGACCACCGCCCCGCGCGGCTCCAGCCCCGGCAGGGCGACCGGGTGAACGTCCCGCACCAGCCCCTGCCGGAACAGCACGAGATTGCCGTGCCAGCCATGCGAGCGTCCGCGCGTTTCCAGCGGCACCGGCAGCAGCCCCGTCTCGCGCTCAAGCCAGCCGAGATCGAGCAGCCCGTGGCGTTCCCCGAAGCGCTTGTCGGCCTCCTGCAGGGCGATGACGTCCGGCCCGATCTCGGCGATGACGCGGGCGATCCGCTCCGGGTCGAACCGGCCATCGACGCCGACGCATTTGTGGACGTTGTAGGAGGCGACGAGCGTCCCCGCCTGCCGCATATTCTGCCGGGCCTCGCTGGAGGAGCCGGTGGCGCGGCGCCGGTCGCGCAGCGTGGCGATGATGCTGGCGCGCAGGCTCGGGCTCTTCGTCTGCATGCGGCCAGCCAGTCCGGATCTGTCGGTCGAATCGAAACGGGAAACCTTCGACGGTGAAAAAAGGTCCGGTTCGTGGCGGAAGTCCAGATCAACTCACAGATAAGGCGAGCCGAGCCAGATCAGCCGGTCGATGAGGCGGATGAGGAAGGGGCGGGCGCGCAGATCGTGCAGCGTCACCGCCTGCGCCGTCTCGATCGCCGAGTCGATGCGCGCCTCGATGGCGCCGGCGAAGCCATGGTCGAGCACCTCGACATCGATCTCGAAATTCAGCCGCAGCGAGCGCGGATCGAGGTTGGAAGATCCGACATAGGCCCAGGCGCCGTCGATGGCGAAGAGCTTGGAATGGTCGAACGGCCCCTGCGAGCGCCAGATGCGGCAGTAATTCTTCAGGATCTGGTCGAATTGCGCCGTCATCGCCCTGTCGACCAGGACGAGATTGTTGACCGCCGGCACCACGATGTCGATCGAAACGCCGCGCCGGGCGGCGGTGACCAGAGCGCTGATCAGCTCCTGATCGGGCAGGAAATAGGGCGACATGATCCTGACCGAGCGGCGCGCCACCGACAGCGCCCCGATCAGGAGCTTGTGGTTGTTCTCCAGGCAGGAATCGGGGCCGGAGGGCACCGCGCGCATCAGCACGGTCGAATCCGCTTCGGGCGGCGGCTGGATCTCCCAGGCCTCGTCCTCCAGCGCCTCGTCGGTGGTGAAGCGCCAATCCTCTGCGGCGATGGCGAACAGATCGGCCACCACCGGCCCTGTGATGCGGAAATGCGTGTCGTGGCCGGCCGCCTCGCCCGCGAATTCGCGGGTGAAGCCCTGGCGGATGTTCATGCCGCCCATGAAGGCGACCGCTCCATCGATCACGATGATCTTCCGGTGGGTGCGCAGATTGGCATAGGGCAGCCGCAGGCCGACGATGATGTTGCCGTTGAAGACCTCGACGGCGATGCCGCCCTCGCGCAGATGGCCGGCGATGCTCGGCACCGAATAGCGCGCGCCGACCGCGTCGATCAGCACGCGCACGGCCACGCCGCGGGCATGGGCCGCGATCAGCGCGTCGGCGAGGCGCAGGCCGATCGGGTCGCGGTCGAAGATATAGGTCTCCAGCAGGATGCTGCGCTGCGCCGCTTCGATCGCCTCCAGCATCGCCGCATAGGCCTCGTCGCCGCTGCGCAAAGTCCGGATGGTGTTGCCGCTGGTCAGCGGATGGCGCGCGACCCGGTCCCCCAGCGTCTTCAGCGCGGCGAAACGCTGGCCGAACAGCGCCGACACATCGTCCTGCCCGACATGAAAGGCCGAATCGTCGCCGGTGCGGTGGCCCGGGCGCTGCGACAGCAGGGCAGCGCGGCGGATGCGGTTGATGCCCGCCAGGGCATAGAGAACCGCCCCGACGATCGGGGAGAGCAGGATCACCGCGGTCCAGCCCAGCGCCGCGCGCACCTCGTCCTTGGTCGTCACGGCATGGATGGTCGCGGCCGTCGCCATCGCGATCGAGGCGATGGCGAAGAGATGCGGCCAGTAATCGGACGAAATTCCCCACATGGCACCAAGCTAGAGCATGGCGAGGCGATCAGGGATAGCGGTTCTGACGGCGAGTGAAAGGGAACTGCTCCCCCGTACGGTCGGGGGAGTGTGCCCCATGTCTCGCCCGGTCCAAGCGAGCTCTTATCCTGACGAGCCGCAGCACGGGGCGTCTGGAAGGCTGCTCCAATTCGCTTTTCTCGCGCCTTCTGGAGCGTCCTTCGAGACGCGATCCTCGCGGGATCGCTCCTCAGGATGAGGGCTGAGACATGCGAAAAGGAAGACCCGGATTCGTGCCCGCTCCACCCCCTTCGGCAGCGGACCATGGTCCCACGAGGAAGATTCGTCCTCGTCTTGGTGCCCCCTGTCACAGCCTGTCGAAGACGACGGCGAAGGACTCGACTCCCGGCCTCATCTGTGGCGTTTTAAGCTGGAACAAAAAGTGAACATGAACCTTTCCCCGTGATGCAGAGCGCCACATCTCCGACGCTGTCCGATCTGCGCCGCACCCTGGCGGAGGCGGCCTTGCGCGCCGGTCCCGTCGCGGCCGGGCGGGTGGGGCTCGGCTTGGCCGAGATCGACGCGGTTCTGTCCGGCGGGGTGCTGCGGGCGGCCCTGCACGAGATCCACGCCGCCAGCGCGGCCGATCTGGCGGCAGCGACGGGCTTCGCCCTCGGCCTCGCCTTGCGGGCGGCCGGCAAGGCGGGGGAGGCCGCCGAGCGCCCGATCCTCTGGGCGCGGCAGGATTTCGTCGATGTCGAGACCGGCCGGCTGCATGCGGCCGGGCTGAACGAATTGGGGCTCGATCCCGCCCGGCTGCTGCTGGTGCGGGCGCGCGATCCCGAAGGCGTGCTGCGGGCCGGCGCGGAAGGCGCGCGCTGCCCGGCGCTGGGTGCCGTGCTGATCGAGCCCTGGGGCGAGGCGAAACCCTTCGACCTCACGGCGAGCCGGCGCCTTTCGCTGGCGGCGGAAGGGGCGGGGGTGATGGTGCTGCTTCTGCGCGTGGCGGCGCGCGAGGCGCCGAGTGCGGCGCGAACGCGCTGGCGTGTCGCCTCGCTGGCCTCGCGGGCGCTGGCGGCCAACGCTCCGGGCGCCCCGGCCTTCAGGTTGAGTTTGCTGCGCCAGAGAGGCGGCGCAGCCGAGTGTGAGTGGCGTGTGGAGTGGGACCGTGACCGACATTGCTTTGCCGAGCGAACCGCCTTCGACCGATTGCCGCACCGGACGAACCATGCCCCGCCGCTATCTCGCCCTCTGGTTTCCCTTCCTGGCGACGGATCGCCTGCGGCGGACCGGCAGGATTCCGGCCTTCGGCGCACAGGCTGACAAGCCGCATGTCCTCGTCGCGATCGAGCGCAACGCCATGCGCATCGTCGATTGCGACGCGAACGCCGTCCGGCTCGGCCTGACGCGCGGGCTCACCCTCGCCGATGCGCGCGCGCGCATGCCCGATCTGGTGGCGCTGGACGCGGACCCGGTGGCCGACAGGCAGATTCTGGAAGGGCTCGCCGCCTTCTGCGACCGCTTCACTCCGCTGGTCGCGCTGGAGGGGCGCGACGGGCTGACCCTCGACATCACCGGCTGCGCCCATCTCTTCGGCGGGGAGGAGGGGCTGATCGGCCTCGTGCGCCGGGTGATGGACCGCATGGGCCTGACGCTGAAGAGCGCCATTGCCGGCACGCCCGACGCGGCCTGCGCCTGCGCCCGCCATGGCCGGGGGGGCATTGTCCCGCCGGGCCAGGAAGAGGCGTGGCTGCGGCCTTTGCCTGTCGCCGCGCTCGACATCGATCCCGAAACCGTGATCGCGCTCTCCCGCGCCGGCTTGAAGACACTCGCCGACCTCGCATCGCGTCCCTCTCAGACCCTGTCTGCCCGCTTCGGCGAAGAGCTGGCGGTGAGGCTCAGGCGCACGCTCGGCCGCGAGGATAGGCGCATCACGCCTCTGCGCCCGCCGCCCGATTGCGTGGTGGAGCGCCATTTTCCCGAGCCCTTCGCCGATACCGCGAGCCTGGAGGATGTCGTGTCGCGGCTGATCGCCGAGGCAGGGCGCGCGCTGGAGGCGAGGGGGCAGGGCGGGCGCGTCTTCGAGATCGGTTTCTTTCGCAGCGACGGCGCGGTGCGCAGGCTCACCCTCGAAACCGGGCGCCCCTCGCGCGACGCGAAAGCCCTGCTGAGGCTCTATCGAGAGCGCATCGAGGCCCTGTCCGACCCGCTCGACCCCGGCTTCGGCTTCGATGCGGTCAAGCTTGCCGTCCCGATCTGCGAAGCCCTCACGACGCCCCAGCACAGCCTCGACGGTCGCGCCGTGGAGGAGGAGGCGGTGGCCGATCTCGTCGACCGGCTCGTCACCCGCTTCGGCCGCGATCGCGTGCTGCGCTTCGCCGAGCAGGACAGCCACCACCCCGTCCGCTCGGCGAAGGCGCTCTCGGCCGCCGCGCCGCTGCCGGAGCGGAGTTGGTCGGCGCCGGAGCCGGAGGAGCCGCCGGCCCGCCCGCTCCAGCTCTTCGAGCCGCCCCATCCGGTCGAGGCGATCGCGGAGGTGCCGGATGGCCCGCCCATCCGCTTCCGGTGGCGGCGCCTGACCCATGACGTTGCCCGCGCCGAGGGGCCCGAGCGCATCGCCCCCGAATGGTGGCGAGACGGCTCCGACGAACCCATGCGCGATTATTACCGCGTCGAGGACGCGCAGGGCCACCGCTTCTGGCTCTACCGCACCGGCTTCTACGAGGCCGGCAACGCCCCGCCGCGCTGGTATCTGCACGGGTTGTTCGCATGAGGGCGCAAATGCAGAAAAACCGGGATTCAGCCCTCATCCTGAGGAGCCGCGAAGCGGCGTCTCGAAGGATGCTCCAGCTGACTCCGGAGCTTCGGCCACCATCCTTCGAGACGCGGGCCTTGCCCGCTCCTCAGGATGAGGGCTGCGGCAGGCAAGGGCTGTCCTTGCCATGACCGACTTCGCCGAAGCCGTCGCGGCGACGAATTTCTCCTTCCTGCGCGGCGCCTCGCCCGGGCCGAACATGATGCTGACCGCGCTGCTGCTGGGTCATACAGGGCTCGGCATCGCCGACCGCAACACCGTCGCCGGCGTGGTGCGCGCCTGGGCCGCGCTGCGCGACCTGCGCGAGGACGGGCTACCCGCGCCCGAGAAGATCAGGGAGGGCGGCAGCCCCGGGGAATATCTCTGGGTCGAGAACCCGGCCTTCGCCGATCTGCCCTTCACTCGCGACGAGTTGCGGGCGATGGCCGAGCGCTTCAATCTCGCCACCGGCACGCGGCTGGTCTTCAGCGACGGCACGCCCGATATCGTGCTCTACCCCGCCAATCGCGACGGCTGGGGGAGGCTCTGCCGCCTCCTCAGTCTCGGCAACCGCAAGCCGGGCGTGCAGAAGGGTGAATGTCGGCTCGTCCTCGACGATCTGCTCGCCGATACGCGCGACCTGCTGCTGATCCTGATGCCGCCGCGCCGGCTCGATGGCCTGCCCGATCTCCTCGCCCGCCTGGACGAGGCCGCCCCCGGCGCACTCTGGCTCGGCGCGACCATGCACCGGCGCGGCGACGATCGCCGCCGCCTCGCCCGTCTCTCGGCCATCGCCGCGTCGAGCCGCGTCCCGCTGATCGCGACGAACGATGCGCTCTACGATTCCATCGGCCAGCGCGACCTGCAGGATGTGCTGACCTGCATTCGCGAAGGCGTTACCATCGAGCGGGCCGGGCGCCTGCTCGAATCCAACGCCGAGCGCCATCTCAAGACCCCGCAGGAAATGGCCCGCCTCTTCCGCGACGTGCCCGATGCCATCGCCGAAACGCAACATCTGTTCTCGCGGGTGGAGTTCGATCTCGGGCAGCTCAGATATGAATATCCCGACGAGCCGATTCCGCCCGGCTGGAACGATCAGGACTGGTTGGTCGAACTGGTCCGCCGCTGCTGCCTGATCCGCTATCCCAATGGCGTGCCGGACAAGGTCGAGAAGCTGCTGGCCAAGGAACTCAAGCTGATCGGGCAGCTCGACTACGCCCGCTATTTCCTCACCATCCGGCAGATCGTCGAATTTGCCGAGAAAAAGGGCATTCTCTGTCAGGGCCGCGGTTCGGCCGCCAATTCCGCGGTCTGCTATGTGCTCGGCATCACCGCCGTCGATCCGGAGGAGAACGACGTGCTGTTCGAGCGCTTCATTTCGACCGAGCGCCGCGAGCCGCCCGATATCGACGTCGATTTCGAGCATGAGCGTCGCGAAGAGGTCATTCAGTGGATCTATGGGTTCTATGGCCGCGATCGCGCCGGCATCGCGGCGACGGTGATCCGCTACCGCCCGCGCAGCGCCATCCGCGAGGTCGGAAAGGTGCTGGGGCTGACCGAGGATGTCACCGCCCGCATTGCCGACACTCAATGGGGCAGCTGGGGCACCGGGATCGGCGACGACCGGATCCGGCAGGCGGGGCTCGATCCGAGGAACCCGACGATCCGCCGCGCGGTCGATTTCGCCGTGCGGCTTCTCGGCTTCCCGCGCCATCTCTCGCAGCATGTGGGCGGCTTCGTGCTTTCGAGGGGCCGTCTCGACGAGACGGTGCCGATCGGCAATGCCGCGATGAAGGAACGCACTTTCATCGAATGGGACCGCGACGACATCGACGCGCTCCAACTGATGAAGGTCGATGTGCTGGCACTCGGCATGCTGACCTGCATCCGCAAGGCGTTCGATCTGTTGCGGGAGCACGAGAAGCTCGATTGGCGTCTCGCCGATGTCCCGACCAAGGATGAAGCGACTTACGACATGCTGTGCGAAGGCAAGTCGCTCGGTGTCTTTCAGGTCGAAAGCCGTGCGCAGATGAACATGCTGCCGCGCCTCAAGCCGAAGAAGTTCTACGATCTCGTCATCCAGGTCGCGATCGTGCGGCCAGGCCCGATCCAGGGGGATATGGTGCATCCTTATCTGCGTCGGCGCTCCGGAATTGAGGAGGTCGATTATCCTTCTCCCAAGCCTCCTCATGACCCTGACGAATTGAGAGAGGTCCTGAAAAAGACCTTCGGCGTGCCGCTCTTCCAGGAACAGGCGATGCGGCTTGCCATGGTCGCCGCCAAGTTCGACGACATCGAAGCCAATGGCCTGCGCAAGGCCATGGCGACCTTCCGCAATGACGGCACGATCGGTCGTTATGAGGAAAAGATGGTCGAGCGCATGGTGGCGCGCGGCTATGAGCGCGACTTCGCCCAGCGCTGCTTCGATCAGATCAAGGGCTTCGGCAGCTATGGCTTCCCGGAGAGCCATGCCGCCTCCTTCGCCAAGCTGGTCTACATCTCCTCTTATCTGAAACGGCACCACCCGGCGGCCTTCGCCTGCGCGTTGCTGAACTCCCAGCCCATGGGCTTCTACGCCCCGGCCCAGATCGTGCGCGAGACGGAAGAGAATGGCGGCGTGGAAGCGCGGCCGACCGATGTGAATTTTAGCTTTCAAGACAATGCGCTGGAGGCCGTGAAGGCCGAAGGCTTTGCCGAAACGGGCGCGGGGAACCCTCTCCCGGAGGGAGAGGGCAGGGTGAGGGGTCGGCCGTTGGACGATGAGGCTGAACCTCATCGCAGCACCGTCGAGAGGAAGCACTTCGCTGGTCCAGGGGCCGGCACCTCACCCCTGCCCCTCTCCTTACAGGAGAGGGGTTCTGGCGGTGCGTTTCTCCCGAGCGCGATGCGTAAACCAAGGGAACCAAGGCAGAAACACCCCTTCGCCCTGCGCCTCGGCTTCCGCCAGATCGACGGCTTCCACGAGGAGTGGGGCAAGGTCATCGCCATTGAGAGACAAGAGAACGGCCCCTATCGCGATGTCGAGGAGCTGATGCGCCGGGCCCGCCTGCCGGCCCGCGCCATGCGCCTGCTCGCCGATGCCGATGCCTTCCGCTCGCTGGGGCTCGACCGGCGCGAGGCGCTCTGGGCGGTGCGGCGCCTGCCGGACGATGCGGCGCTGCCGCTGTTCCAGGTCGCCACGGCGCGCGAATTGGGGCAGGAGCCGGCGCAGGCCCTGCCGGTCATGCCGCTGGCCGAGCACATCGTCGCCGATTACCAGACGGTACGCCTCTCGCTGAAGGGCCACCCGATGCAGCTGCTGCGCGAGCGCTTCCGCCGCGAGCGGATTTCGAGCTGCGCGCAGACGGAAGCCAAGCCCGACGCCGCCTTCACCCGCACCGCCGGCATCGTGCTGGTGCGCCAGCGGCCGGGCAACGGCAACGCCATCTTCGTCACGCTGGAGGACGAGACCGGCGTCACCAATGTCGTGATCTGGGCACGGCTGTTCGAGCGTTTCCGCCGCGAGGTAATGGGCGCGCGGCTGATGCTGGTCGAAGGCCGGGTTCAGAAAAGCCCGGAGGGCGTCACCCATCTCATGGCCCAGCGGATTTTCGACCGCTCCGCCGATCTGCTCTCGCTCTCCGACACGCACCGGGCCGAGCCGGTGCCGCGCATCGACGAGCTGAAGAACCCGCCCCTCCAGCGCCACCGCCACCCGCGCGACGTCAGGGTGCTGCCGAAATCACGGGATTTTCATTGAGGGTCAGGAGCGGTGCGGAGCGGACTTCTTGTGCAATGCCGACATTGCCCTAAGAGGCAATGGGCATATGCTCACGCCCTTGAGGGCCAAACGATGAAGCCGCGCATTGAAGGGCATGAACCTCCTCCCCCGGCACGAGCAAGGACGTTCGCCCTCGTCGCCGGGGCGGGCGGATTGATCCTCGTCAGCGTACTGGCCTTTCGGGCGGCGGGTGGTCTTGGGGTAGGCGTACTAGGCCTGCTTGTCCTCTTCATCTCCGTCCGCGTCGAGCTTGAGGGCAACAGGCCTATCGGCTCGATCATGACGCCCAACCTCTACGCATCGCAGCATGATGCGGAATCGCGAAAAACTAGGGCAGAACGAGCTGAAATCTTCTCCGACAGGGCGCGGGTCATGAGTGGAGCGAGGCTCGCCGCCATCATGGGCGGTGTCCTGGTCGTTATCGGCCTGTGCATTCTCGCCATTCTTCCATGACAGAGGCGGGTCAACTATGGGCCTTATCGCGGCCACCCCGGTCTCAAGGCGGCCCCCGAGCCCCTGCCGCCGGCGCCGGTAAGGTCCAGTTCTCTTCGGCCTGGCTGCCCGGACCCAACCGCTACCCAGCGATCACCGCCGTCGCCTCGATCTCGATCATTGCCTCCGGCTCGACCAGCGCCGCCACGCCGACCACAGCCATGGCGGGGAAGTGCCGGCCGAAGACCTCGCGATAGAGCGGGCCCATCTCCTTCAGGCTGGCGCGATAGGCCGGGATGTCGGTGACGTACCATGTCAGCCGCACGATATCCTCGACCCTGCCGCCCCCGGCCTCGACCACCGCCTTGATGTTGATCAGCGTCTGGCGCAGCTGGCCCAGAAAACCCTCGGCGAAGCGTCCTGCCGCATCCCAACCGACGAGCCCGCCCGTTACAAGGACACGACCCTCGGCCACCATGCCGTTGGCATAGCCGCGCGGAGCGGGCCAGCCCTCGGGCAGGATGGCGCGGGAGAGGGCGTCGGTCGACATGGGGCAGGCCTCGGTTTCGGCTGTTCGGTCGTGTCGTGGAAGGGCGCGGATCATGCCGCGTCGCCGCGCGCGATTTCGCGAAGCGCGAAGCGCTGCAGCTTGCCGCTCGCGGTCTTGGGCAGGACGGAGACGAACTCGATCGCGCGGGGATATTTATAGGGCGCGATCGTCGCCTTGACGTGGTCCTGCAGCGCCTTGGCGAAGGCCGCATCGCCGACCACCCCCTCGCGCAGCACGATATAGGCCTTCACGATCTGCCCGCGATCTGGACAAGGGGCCCCGACCACGCCGCACTCCATCACATCGGGGTGGGCGAGCAGGCTGGATTCAACCTCCGGCCCGGCGATGTTGTATCCGGAGGAGACAATCATGTCGTCCGAGCGCGCCTGATACCAGAAATACCCGTCCGCATCGCGGATATAGGTGTCGCCGGTGACGTTCCAGCCGTTCTGGACATAGACCTGCTGGCGCGGATCGGCGAGGTAGCGGCAGCCGATCGGCCCGCGCACCGCGAGCCGCCCCGGCGTGCCGTCGGGCGCCTCGTTGCCCTCGGGATCGAGGATGATCGCCTCGTAGCCCGGCACCGGAATGCCGGTGGAGCCGGGGCGGATCGCCTCGCGCGGGGCGGCGATGAAGATGTGCAGCATCTCTGTCGCGCCGATGCCGTCCATCAGCGGCAGGCCCGTCTTCGCCTGCCAGGCGTCGAAGACCGGCTTCGGCAGCGTCTCGCCGGCCGAGACGCAGATCCTGAGCGAGGAAATGTCCCGCCCCTCGAGCTTGTCGATCATGGCGCGATAGGCGGTCGGCGCGGTGAAGATCACGCTCGCCTTGTGCCGCTCGGTCGCCTCGATCAGGTCGGCCGGGCCGGTCCTGTCCGGCAGCACGGCGGCCGCGCCGATGCGGAAGGGGAACAGCACCATGCCGCCGAGCCCGAAGGTGAAGGCGAGCGGCGCCGAGCCGACGAAGCGATCCTCCGGATCGGCCTTCAGCACCTTGGCGGCATAGGCGTCGCAGATCACCAGCAGGTCGCGCTGGAAATGCATCGTGCCCTTGGGCTCGCCGGTGGTGCCCGAGGTGAAGCCGATGAGGCAGACATCGTCATCGGCCGTATCAACCGGTGCGAATTGCTCATAGCCAGGCTGTGCCATCAGGCGCTCAAGCTCGCTGTCGTCCCCGCCGAAGGAAACAATGCGCCCGAGTTCCGGCGCCTGCGATTGGGCGTTGTTCAACTCGTCCAGCAGTCGGAAATCTGCCAGCGCCAGCGCGATCTTCGCCTTGCGGATCGGATAGACCAGCTCCTTAGCCCGCAGCATCGGCATGGTCGCGACCACGACGCCGCCGGCCTTGATGACGGCGAGATAGGCCGCGACCATCATCGGCGTGTTGGCAGCGCGCAGCAGCACGCGATGGCCGGGCGCCATGCCGAGGTCGCGGGTGAGCACATTGGCGATGCGGTTGATGCGCTCGGCCAGCGCCGCATAGCTCCAGGTGAGATGGTCGCCGATGACGGCAGTCCGCTCGCCCCGGCCAGCCGCGATATGGGAATCGACCAGCTCTGTGACGGCGTTCAGCCTTTCGGGATAGGAGAGCCCCGCCTTGGCGAGGTCGATGACGGGCCATTGCTCGGGCGGAGGCAGATTGTCCCGCGCGAAGCTGTCGACATGGCCGGAGCGGTGGAATTGCATTGCCGTGACCCCTCGTCTTGGCTTTTCGCCAATGCTTCAGCTTTTGGTTTTCAGAAGCTCGCGCGCGATCACGACCTTCTGGACTTCGGAGGCGCCCTCATAGATGCGCAGCGCCCTGATCTCCCTGTACAGTTCCTCCACCTTGACGCCCTTGGTGACGCCGAGCCCGCCATGGATCTGGACGGCTCGGTCGATCACCTTCTGGGCGTTCTCCGTCGCGACGAGTTTGGCGAGCGCGGCCTCGCGGGTGACGCGCGCCGCGCCGCGATCCTTGGTCCAGGCGGCGCGATAGACCAGAAGGGCGGCGGCCTCGACCTCCGCGGCGCTTTCGGCGATGGCCGCCTGGCTGAGCTGCAGATCGCCGAGCGTGCCGCCGAAGAGCTTCCGGCCATTGGCGTGGGTCAGCGTCTCGTGCAGTGCCCGGCGGGCAAATCCGAGGGCGGCGGCGCCGACCGTCGAGCGGAAGATGTCGAGCGTCGCCATCGCCACCTTGAAGCCTTCGCCGGGCCCGCCGATGCGGTTCTCGACCGGCACGCGGCAGCCCTCGAAGCGCAGGGTCGCCAACGGGTGCGGCGCGATCACCTCGATGCGCTCGGCGATGCTGAAGCCGGGCGTGTCGGCCTCGACCAGGAAGGCGGAGAGCCCGCGCGCGCCGGGCGCCTCGCCGGTGCGGGCGAAGACGACGTAGTGGTCGGCGATGCCGCCATTCGAGATCCAGCTTTTCTCGCCGTCGATGCGGACATGGCCGTCGCCGTCCGGCGTCGCGGTCGTCGCCATGGCCGCGACGTCCGAGCCCGCCTCCTTTTCAGACAGCGCGAAGGCGGCGATACGCCGGCCCGCCGCGACATCCGGCAGGACCCGCCGCTTCATCTCCTCTGAGCCGGCGATCGAGATCGAGCCGGTGCCGAGCCCCTGCATGGCGAAGGAAAAATCGGCGAGCCCGTCCCGCGCCGCCAAAATCTCGCGGGCGAGGCAGAGCGTGCGCACGTCCAGCTTTTCGGACAGGCCGCCATAGGCAGCCGGCACGGTGGCCCTTAGAAAGCCCGCGGCGCCCAAAGCCGCGACGCGCGCCCGGCAGGCCTCGTCCACATCGTCATGCGGCAGGTCGGCGAGATAGGAATCGGCCCAGCCGGAGAGCTCTTCAGCGAAGGCGCGGTGGCGATCCTCGAAGAAGGGCCAGTCCAGCGTGTCGCCGAGGAGGGCGGTGCCGAGGGCAGGGGCGCGCTCCATCTCAATTGCCCTCGAAGACCGGTTTCCGCTTCTCCGCGAAGGCGTGATAGGCGCGGGCGAAATCCTCGGTCTGCATGCACAGCGCCTGCGCCACGGCTTCCGCCTCGATGGCGCTTTCGACCGACATCGCCCATTCCATCTCGAGCATGCGCTTGGTCATGGCATTGGCGAAAGTCGGCCCGTCCGCCAGCTCGGCCGCGAGTTCCTGCGCATCTCCGAGCACCGCCTCGGGCGTGCAGAGCCGGTTGAGGAAGCCCCAGCGCTCAGCCTCCTCGCCCCGCAGCACCCGGCCGGTATAGAGCAGCTCCGCCGCTCGGCCCTGGCCGATGATGCGGGGCAGCATCGCGCAGGCGCCCATGTCGCAGCCCGCGAGCCCGACGCGGTTGAACAGGAAGGCGATCTTCGCCCCCGCCGTGCCGAGCCTGAGGTCCGACGCCATCGCCATGATCGCACCGGCCCCGGCGCAGACCCCGTCGATGGCGGCGACGACCGGCTGCGGGCAGGCCCGCATCGCCTTGACGAGGTCGCCCGTCATCCGGGTGAATTTCAGCAGGTCCTTGGTTTCCATCGCGACCAGCGGGCCGATGATCTCGAACACGTCGCCGCCCGAGGAGAAATTGCCTCCGGCGCCCGTCACCACGATCGCCTTGACCTCTTCGTCCTTCTGCGCGGCCAGGAAGAAATCCGTGAGTTCGCGATAACTTGCGAAGGTCAGCGGATTCTTTTTCTCAGGTCGGTTCAGCGTCACGGTCGCGACCTTGCCGGTCACCGAGAGGCCGAAATGATGCGGCTTGAAGCCCGCGAGCGGGAGGGTGGTGGCGTTGGCGGTCAAGCTCATCGTGCGTCTCCCATCAGGCCTCTGTCGGGCCGCTTTCGGCTGTCGCAGGCTCCGTCCGGGCGGAGATGGCGCGGTGCAGCGAGGTCTTCGTCTCTCCCAGCAGCCGGAAGAGCTGCGTGATCTGGCCGGGCTCCAGCCCGGCGAAGAGATCGGCGATCCAGCCCTCATGCTGCTCGGCCATCGCCTTGAAGGCCTTGCGGCCCTGGGGCGTCAGGGTGAGGATCTGCACCCGCCGGTCCTGCGGCGCGGAGCGCTTGTCGACCAGCCCATCCGCGACGAGGCCGGAGACGACGGCGGTGACGTTGCCGTTGGAGACCATAAGACGCTGCGAGATTTCACCGACCGTCATGCCGACCACGCTCTTGTCGAGCTGCGCCATCAGGTCGAAGCGCGGCAGCGTGGTCTTGAACTCTTCCCGCAGCCGGTTGCGGATTTCGGTCTCGATCAGCGTCGAGCAGGTCAGCAATCTGAGCCAGAGCCGCAGCTCGTCCTTGTGGTCGGCGGGGCGCTCGCTGGCCTTGGTCTCGCGGTCGAGCATCAAGGCGGAAGAGGGCGTGTCCATCGTCAGAACTCCCCGCCATTGACGAGCAGCGATTGCCCCGTCACCGACCCGCTGCCCGGCCCGCAGAGATAGAGCACGGCGGCCGCGACCTCCTGCGGCGCCACCAGCCGGCCCTGCGGATTGTCCTTCACCATCGCGGCGAGCGCCTCATCGCGGCTCTTGCCGGTCTTGGCGGCGATAGCGTCGAGGCCCGAAGCGACCATGTCGGTATCGGCATAGCCGGGCGAGACGGCATTGACGGTGACGCCGGAGCGCGCCGTCTCCAGCGCCAGCGACTTCACCAAGCCGATCACGGCATGCTTCGCCGCCGCATAGGCGCTGACATAGGGGTAGCCGCGATGCCCTGCCGTCGAGGCGATGGCGATGAGCCGACCTTGGCCTCGCTCCAGCATGCCCGGCAGCACGGCATGGAACAGGTTCACGGTCCCGATCAGGTTGATGTCGAGCATCCGGCGGAAGCGCTCTGTGTCGCTGCGCAGGAAGGGGCCTGACTCCACCGCGCCGGCATTGGCGACGGCGATGTCGATGTCCTGCGTGGCGGCGAGGCGGCCGGTGGCGGCCGCCATGGAAGCAGGATTGCGCACGTCGCAGGTCGCGAAGGCATGCGCCGCTCCGGCCTCGACGGCCTCGCGCAACGCCGCCTCGTCGCGGCCGAGAATGCTGACCCGGGCGCCTGACCCAGCGAGGCCCTGCGCGATCGCCCGGCCGATGCCGCGGCCGCCGCCCGTGACCAGTGCGTGTCGTCCCTGAAGAGCCATGGCCGCTGCGCCTCCCGTGAGGAATATATTTTAAGTCTGAAACAATTTGCAAGGCGGTTGACATCGATCAATCCAAACCTGGTTTCGCTTCATATTCTCCCGGTTTGATCGCTTGAGCGTCTCCCGTGACGGTCAATCCAGGCGACAAATTCGCTTGAGCGGAAAAACATTTTAGGTTTAAAATAATTTTCCGGGCGGTTCGGCCAAGCAGGCGAGCCTGGTTCCGACCCAGTCAGTGTCCAAAGGGAGGCGTCGATGCGCATCGCGATTGTGGGTGGCGGGCCGGCCGGGCTCTATTTCGCCGTGCTGATGAAGCGGGACTGGCCTGAGATCGCGATCGACGTCTTCGAA
>NZ_JBMDWH010000106.1:0-13427 GCF_048595345.1 Allobosea sp. | reverse complement strand
GTTCTGCTCGGCCTGCTTGCCCGCTTCCTCGCGCGCCTTCTGCTTGCGGACGCGGCGCAGATTGACGATCTCGGCCATGGCCCGCTCCGCTCAGGCCGGTGCGAGCATGTGCTCGGGCTTGACGGTCTCGTCGAACAATTGGGCGTCGACGCCCGCCCTCAGCGCCTCTTCGCGCAAGGTGGTGCCGTTGTGATGCGCCGATTTGGCGATGCTGGCGGCCTTGTCGTAGCCGATCGCCGGGGCGAGCGCCGTTACCAGCATCAGCGAGCGCGAGAGCAGGTCCTTCAGCTGCGTCTCGTTGGCCTCGATGCCCTCGACGCAGTTGACGCGGAAGCTCTCGGCCGCGTCCGCAAGCAATCGCACCGATTGCAGGAAGGCGGCGGCGATGACCGGCTTGAAGACGTTGAGCTCGAAATGGCCCTGCGACGCGGCGAAGCCGATCGTGGCCTGGTTGCCATGGACCTGCGTGGCCACCATCGTCAGCGCCTCGGCCTGGGTCGGGTTGACCTTGCCGGGCATGATCGAGGAGCCGGGCTCGTTTTCCGGCAGGCTGATTTCGCCGAGACCCGAGCGTGGGCCGGAGCCCATCAGGCGGATGTCGTTGGCGATCTTGAACAGGTCCGAGCCCAGCGCAGCCAGCGCGCCATGGGAGGCGGCCAGCGCGCCATGGCTGGCCAGCGCCTCGAACTTGTTCTCGGCCGTGCGGAAGGGCAGGCCGGTGAGGCCCGCGACCTCCCTGGCGAAGAGCACGGCGAAGTCCGGATGGGTGTTGAGCCCGGTTCCGACCGCGGTGCCGCCCTGCGCCAGTGCGTAGAGCCCGTCGAGCGAGGCCTCGATACGGCCGATGCCGAGGCGGACCTGCATCTCATAGCCGGAAAATTCCTGGCCGAGCGTGACGGGCGTCGCGTCCTGCAGATGGGTGCGGCCGATCTTGACCAGATCCGCGAAGGTCGCGGCCTTGTCGCCCAGCGCCTGCCCGAGCGCACGCAGCGCCGGCAGGAGCCGGCGCGTGGTCTCCAGCACGGCGGCGATGTGCATCGCGGTCGGGAAGGAATCGTTGGAGGACTGGCCGCGATTGACGTGGTCGTTGGGATGAACCGGGCTCTTGGCGCCCAGAGCCGCGCCGAGGATCTCGTTGGCACGGTTGGCCAGCACCTCGTTGGCATTCATGTTGGACTGCGTGCCGGATCCGGTCTGCCAGATCACCAAGGGAAAATGGCCGTCGAACCGGCCGGCCAGCACCTCGTCCGCCGCCTGGCCGATGGCGCCGGCGAGGCGCGGCTCGAGCAGGCCGAGCCTGGCGTTGACATGGGCCGCCGCCTTCTTGACCAGGACGAGCGCATGGACAAGCGGCAGCGGCATCCGGGCGCTTTCGCCGCCGATGCGGAAATTCTGCAGAGACCGCTGCGTCTGCGCGCCCCAGTAGCGATCGGCCGGCACCGCGATCGGGCCGAATGAATCGGTTTCGGTGCGCGTTTCACTCATGGGGCCGGTTCCGTCGAGAGGGGCGAGGGGGCGTCTGGCCGTTCGCAGCTGGGCCGATTCTCGTCAGGTCTTCTTGCGGAAGGAATCCAGGCTGACGACCTGGGCGCCGCCGGCCTCCTCCTTGTCTTCAGAGGCGTCCGGGCCGGCCTCTTCCGCCCTGGCGGGTTTCGCTGCTTCCTTGGCCGCGTTCTTGGGCATCTCAGTCTCGGCCTTCTTCACCGCGGGCAGGCCTGCCGGCACGAGCCGGGCGGGCACGGGAGCAGGCTTGTCCTCAGGCTCGGGCTCCAGAGCGACCTCCTCGGTCTCCTGCGTCTCGAATTTGAGGCCGAACTGAACCGAGGGATCGAAAAAGGTGGTGATCGCGTCGAAGGGAACGAGCAGGCGCTCCGGCACGCCGGAGAAAGACAGGCCGACCTCGAAGGCGTGGTCGCTGACGTTGAGATCCCAGAACTGGTGCTGGAGCACGATCGTCATCTCGTCGGGATGCTTCTCGCGCAGGCGCTGCGACAGGCGCACGCCCGGAGCCCCGGTGCGGAAGGTGACGTAGAAATGATGCTCGCCGGGCAGCCCGTCGCGCGCCGCCTCCGTCAGGATCTTACGGACGACGCCCTTCAGCGCGTCCTGGACCATGAGATCGTAACGAAGCACATCCTGAGACATCTGGGAGCGGTTTCCGCTTGTTGGTCCGGCGGGAACAGCCGGCAGGCCGTCACACGAAAAAGTGGAGGCTTCTGTTGCCAGGCGCCTCCGGGCCCCGCCTTACGTCGCTAAACGGAAGGACTTAGGTTTGGGAACCAGCACCGCTCACGCGGCGACAGCAACCCGAGCATTGTTGTCGTTGGCAACTATGCAATGGCCCGATAACGGCGGAACCATTCCGAGCAAAAGGAAGACCTTTACACCCTCGTCGATCCTATTTCGCCCCCGCCGAAGCCCTTCGTTTTCAAGGGCTTGGGTGGAGGCGCCGGGTACCGCCCCCGGGTCCGAAAGGCTTATTACGTAATCCGTTTATCGCCATAGCCGGTCTTGCGAACGGCAAGGCGAATATAGGCATAGCCGCCGCCGGGGGGAAGGGTGCGTCGCGGCAATTCGACGGCAAAGCGCCCTGGTGAGGCTTTCCGGCCTCAAATGCGATCTGGTCCAGCTCGCAGGCATGAGTGAAAAGCTGTTGACACCGCCGGGCTCGCCCCGCGCGCAAGCTGCCTCGAGCCGCTATGGTCCGCGGCTCTTCGACGGGATTCGCCATGCGCCAGTATCATGAGCTCCTCGACCGCGTGCTGACCGAGGGGGTCCGCAAGGACGACCGCACCGGTACCGGCACGCTCGCGGTCTTCGGCCACCAGATGCGCTTCGACCTGGGACAGGGCTTTCCGCTCGTCACCACCAAGAAGCTGCATCTGAAGTCGATCATCCACGAGCTGATCTGGTTCCTGCGCGGCGACACCAATATCGGCTATCTGCGCGAGAACGGCGTCACCATCTGGGACGAATGGGCCGATGCGAACGGTGATCTGGGCCCCGTCTATGGTCGACAATGGCGCAGCTGGGCCGCGCCGGACGGGCAGGTGATCGACCAGATCGCCTGGGTGGTGAACGAGATCAGGCGCAACCCCGATTCGCGCCGGCTGATCGTCTCCGCCTGGAATCCCGCCGATATCCCGAAAATGGCGCTGGCGCCCTGCCACTGCCTGTTCCAGTTCTTCGTTCTGGAGGGAAAACTCTCCTGCCAGCTCTATCAGCGCTCGGCCGACGTCTTCCTCGGCGTGCCCTTCAACATCGCCAGCTATGCGCTCCTCACCCATATGGTCGCGCAGGTGACGGGGCTCGGCGTCGGCGATTTCGTTCATTCCTTCGGCGACACGCATCTTTACGTGACTCACCTCGACCAGGCCCGCGAACAGCTTTCCCGCGAGCCGAAGCCGCTTCCGCGCCTCACGCTCAACCCCGCCGTCACGCGGCTCGAGGATTTCCGCTTCGAGGATGTGACGATCGAGGGCTATGAGGCCCATCCGGCGATCAAGGCGCCGATCGCGGTATGACCCTGTCCATCCGTTCCGCACGGCCCGGCGAGGCCGGCCTCGTCCTGCGCTTCGTGCGCGAGCTCGCCGAATACGAAAAGCTGCTGCACGAGGTCGATGCGACCGAGGCCGATCTCGACGATGCGCTGTTCGGCGAGAACCCGCGGGTGTTCTGCGACATCGCCGAATGGGCGGGGGAGCCGGTCGGCTTCGCCCTGTGGTTCTACACCTACTCCACCTTCCGCGGCCGTCACGGCATCTGGCTGGAGGATCTCTATGTTCAGCCCGAGCAGCGCGGCCGGGGCATCGGCAAGGCGCTGATCGCCCAGCTGGCGAGGCGCTGCATCGACGAGGATCTGCCCCGGCTCGCCTGGTGGGTGCTGAACTGGAACGAGCCTTCGCGCGTGTTCTACCGCTCGATCGGCGCGAAGGCGCAGGACGAGTGGACGGTGAAGCGGCTGGAGGGCGAAGCCCTGGCGAAGCTCGGCGCGGACGGGTGAGGCGGTGAGCGCTCTGCCTCTCGTGCTCGTCGCCGCCATCGCCGAGAACGGCGTCATCGGCAGCGACAACCGGCTGATCTGGCGGCTGAAGAGCGATCTCAGGCGTTTTCGCGAGATCACGATGGGGTGCCCGATCATCATGGGTCGCAAGACCTATCTGTCGATCGGCAAGCCGCTGCCGGGGCGGCGCACGATCGTGCTGACCCGGGATGCGGGCTTCGTTGCGGCCGAGGGGGTCGCCATCGCCCATTCGGTCGAGCAGGCGGTCGCGCTCGGCCGGACGATCGGGGGAGAGATGGCGGCGCCGGCGATCATCATCGGCGGCGGCACCGAGATCTACCGCCAGATGCTGCCGCTGGCGGACCGGCTGGAGCTGACGCTGGTGAAAGCCTCGCCCGACGGCGATGCGGTTTTCCCTGACTGGGACCGTTCTGCCTTCGCCGAGGTCTGTCGCCAAGATCACCAGGCTGACGCCGAGAACGAGTACGGATTCAGCTTTCGGCGTTACGAGCGCGCGGGCTGAGGCGCCGCACGCGGCGTTTGGACGCATTTGCGGCGCCGTTGCGGCAGGGTTCGGGCCCCTGCGGGGCTTTCGCATGATGCGCAACAGCCCGAAACGAGGCTTTCCGTTCACGATGAATGGCTTGCGCCGTTGACGAATCCGTGGCCCATGACCAACTCAGGCCGGCGTTCCGCGACGGGCGCCGTCATCGGGCGGCCATCCGGCCGGGCCGCACATACGACAAGCTTGCGAAAGGGAACGGGCCGAGAATGCCTTGGAGCAACCAGAGCGGCGGTGGCAGTGGCGGGGGCGGACCCTGGGGCCAGCGCGGAGGCAGTGGTGGCGGCGGCCCGTGGGGCGGCGGCTCCGGAGGCGGCGGCGGCAACGGCAATCCGCCCGATCTCGAGGATATTCTGCGGCGCAGCCAGGACCGGCTGAAGGACTTCATGCCGGGCGGCAATCTCGGCGGGCGCGGGCTTCTGCTCGGCCTGCTGGCGATCGTCGTGATCTGGCTGCTCTCGGGCATCTATTTCGTGCGCCCGAACGAGGTCGGCCTCAATCTCGTCTTCGGCAAATATGTCGGCAAGACCGGCGAAGGCATGAACTGGAACTGGCCCTATCCGGTCGGGTCCGTGGTCAAGCCGCAGGTGACGAACGTGATCACCACAGAGGTCGGCTTCCGCACGGTCGAGTCGATGCGCACATCGCGCCAGACCGACGTGACCGAGGAAAGCCTCATGCTGACGGGCGATGAGAACATCGTCGACATCGACTTCATCGTGCAGTGGCAGATCGACCCGGCCGCGCCCGAAAACTACGTCTTCAACATCCAGGATCCGCCGGGCACGGTAAAGGCCGTGGCCGAGAGCGCGATGCGCGAGATCGTGGGCAAGCGCAACATCCAGCCGGTGCTGACGACCGATCGCGGCGCGATCGAGAGCGAGGTGCGCCAGCTGATGCAGGACACGCTGAACATCTACAAGGCCGGCGTGCAGATCCGCCTCGTGCAGCTGCAGAAGGTCGATCCGCCGCAGCAGGTCATCGACGCTTTCCGCGATGTCCAGGCCGCGCGCGCCGACCAGGAGCGCCTGCGCAACGAGGCGCAGACCTATGCCAACCGCGTGGTGCCGGAGGCCCGCGGGCGCGCCGCGCAGCTGACGCAGGCCGCCGAGGCCTACAAGGAGCAGACCGTCGCTGAGGCGCGCGGCCAGGCCAGCCGCTTCAACGCAGTCTATCAGCAGTACAAGAACGCTCCGGGCGTGACGCGCGAGCGTCTCTTCCTGGAGACGATGGAACGGGTGATGGGCGGAACCGAGAAGATCATCCTCGACCAGACCGGCAACGGCCAGGGCGTCGTGCCCTATCTGCCGCTCGGGGAATTGCAGCAGCAGCGCCGTCCCGGCACGGGCGCCCCGCAGCAGGGAGGCACGCGATGAATGGGTCCTTCCTTCGCGCGGCCGCGCTCGTCGTCGTCGCCGCCGCCGCCGTGGTCTTCTACGCCTGCACCTTCATCGTCTCGCAGACCCAGTCGGCGCTGGTTCTACGCCTGGGCGCGGTGCGCAGCGTGGTGACGGCGCCGGGGCTCTATTTCAAGCTCCCGGCTCCGTTCGACCAGGTCACGCTGCTCGACAACCGCATCCTCGATCTCGACCTGCCGGCGCAGGAAATCATCGCCTCGGACCAGAAGCGGCTCGTCGTCGATGCCTTCACCCGCTACCGGATCTCCGATCCACTGCGCTTCTACCAGGCGGTCAACAACATCCCCCGCGCCAATTCGCAGCTGACCTCGATCGTCAACGGCAATGTCCGCTCGGTGCTGGCGGAGGCGACCTTCACCGATGTGGTGCGCACCGAGCGTTCGCGGCTGATGGGCCGCATCCGCGACGTGGTGAACCGCGAGGCGGACCGCTTCGGTATGACCGTCGTCGACGTCAAGCTGCGGCGCGTCGATCTGCCGGCCGCGAACTCGGCCGCGGTGTTCCAGCGCATGCAGACCGAACGCCAGCGCGAGGCGGCCGAGGCACGCGCGCTCGGCGGTCAGCAGGCGCAGGAGATCAGGGCGCGGGCGGACAGGGACTCGACGGTCATCGTCGCCGAAGCCCAGCAGCATGCGGACGAGATCCGCGGACAGGGCGAAGGCGAGCGCAACAAGGTGTTCGCCGAGGCCTTCGGTCAGGATCCCGAGTTCTTCGCCTTCTATCGCTCGATGCAGGCCTATGAAGCCAGCATCAAGCCCGGCGATACGCGCATGGTCCTGACCCCTGACTCGCCGTTCTTCCAGTTCTTCAACGGGCCCAACGCGCAGCGTGGGAACGGCCAGCCGCAGGCGCCCGCCGCCTCGGCACCGGCCGCACCTGCCCCTGCGCGGCCCTGATCGGCACGGGCTGCGGCGATGTGGGATTTCATCGCGGCGCTCGGGCTGGTTTTCGCCATCGAGGGCATTCTCTTCGCCGCGATCCCGCATCTGGCGAAGGATGCCCTGCGCAGTGCGGCCGAGACCCCGCCCGACCAGATGCGGCTGATCGGGCTCGGCTCCGCCGTGCTCGGCGTCGTTCTGGTCTGGCTGGCGCGCGGCACCTGGTAGGACGGACGCGGCGCTCGGCCACGGCGAGATGACGCGATCGTGCGTCGCTCTCATGCCGCAATTCAGGGTTCAATCTGGCGCCGAGTTTGCGCCGCCTTCACGCCCGGATCGCGCGCCGTGACCGTCCTCGCGACGGGCGCATGGCGATCGAGACCGGCCAGCCTTTCCGACACGAGGATTTCGATGGCATTCAAAACCGTTTCCGCCGCTGTCCGCCCGGCTCGCCTGACGCTCGCCGCCGCCGTGACAGCGCTGGCGCTGGCGAGCCCGGTGGTCGGGCTGGCCCAGGCGCAGGCCAACACCCCGCTGCTGCAGGGGCAGACCTCGCTGGCCGATCTGGTCGAGCGGGTGATGCCGGCGGTGGTGAACATCTCGGCCGTGACCACGGCCGATACGCGCGGCCGCAACATGCCGCAACTGCCGCAGCTGGGGCCGGACACGCCCTTCGGCGACCTGTTCGAGGAGTTCTTCAACCGTCGCAACCAGCAGGGAGAGCGCCAGGCGCCGCAGCAGCGCCGCTCGCAATCGGCGGGCTCCGGCTTCATCATCGATGCCGCCGGCCTGATCGTGACCAACAACCACGTCATCGGCGACGCCAACGAGATCACCGCCATCCTCAGCGACGGCACCCGGCTGAAGGCCGAGGTGGTTGGCAAGGACAGCAAGGTCGATCTCGCCGTGCTGCGGGTGAAGTCGGACAAGCCGCTGCCCTTCGTGAAGTTCGGCGATTCCGACAAGATGCGGATCGGCGACCCGGTGATGGCGATCGGCAATCCGTTCGGGCTCGGCGGCTCGGTCTCCTCCGGCATCGTCTCGGCGCGCAACCGCGACATCAGCCAGGGGCCCTACGACACCTATATTCAGACCGACGCCGCCATCAACAAGGGCAATTCAGGCGGTCCGCTGTTCAACATGGCGGGTGAGGTGATCGGCATCAACACGGCGATCCTCTCGCCCACAGGCGGCTCGGTCGGCATCGGCTTCGCCGTGCCCTCGTCGCTGGCCACCAATATCGTCGAGCAGCTGAAGGATTTCGGCGAGACCCGCCGGGGCTGGCTCGGCGTGCGCATCCAGAGCGTCGACGATGCCACCGCCGAGGCGCTCGGCCTCGGCACCGCGCGCGGCGCTCTGATCGCCGGCGTCGACGAGAAGGGCCCTGCCAAGCCGGCGGGGCTGGAGACCGGTGACGTGATCACCAAGTTCGACGGCAAGGACGTCAAGGATTCGCGGGATCTGCCGCGCATCGTCGCGGCCACGCCGGTCGGCAAGGACGTGCCGGTGCTGATCATGCGCAAGGGCAAGGAGCTGACCAAGTCGGTGAAGCTCGGCCGGCTCGAGGATGGCGAGAAGACCCAGACCGCCGCGGCCAGCAAGCCGCAGGCGGAGGCCGCCAAGCCCGCAGTCGCGACTGCGTTGGGCCTCGAGCTTTCCGCCCAGAACGACGAGCTGCGCAAGCGCTACACGCTGAAGGACGGCCTCAAGGGCGTGATCGTCACGAAGGTCGATCCCAATTCGAATGCGGCCGACAAGCGGATCCAGGTCGGCGAGCTGATCGTGGAGATCGGCCAGGAGGCGGTGAACTCGCCGGAGGACGTGACCAAGCGCCTCGATGCGCTGAAGAAGGAGGGCAAGAAATCGGCCCTTCTGCTGGTCGCCAACGCGCAGGGCGAGGTCCGCTTCGTCGCGCTGGCGATGAACTGAGCGACGGATCCATTCTCGGATATGAGAAAGGCGGCCCCAGCGGGCCGCCTTTTTTGGTGCAGGAGGGCGCTGGACGCTGCGCTCAGCCCCTCACGATCTCCTCGCCCTTATAGCCCTGAGCGTAGAGCAGAGCGGTCAGATCGGCATGCTCCAGCCGCGCATGGGCGGCGGCGGCGACGGCCGGCTTGGCGCGGAAGGCGATGCCGAGGCCGGCTTCACCGAGCATGGCGAGGTCGTTGGCGCCGTCGCCCACCGCCATGGTCTGCTCGGGGCCGAGGCCGAAGCGGCTGCGCAGTTCCACGAGCGAATCCAGCTTGGCCTGCTTGCCGAGAATGGGGTCCGCGACCGTGCCCGTGAGGATGCCGTCCTCAGCGATCAGCACGTTGGAGCGGTGCTCGTCGAAGCCGATCGTCGCGCTGATGGGGCCGGTGAAGACGGTGAACCCGCCCGAGACCAGCGCGGTATAGGCGCCGTTCGCGCGCATGGTGCGCACGAGTTCGCGCCCTCCCGGGGTCAGGGTGATGCGCTCGCGGATGATCTCGTCGACCACCGAGAGCTTCACGCCCTTCAGCAGGGCCACGCGCTCGCGCAAAGCCGGCTCGAAGGCGATCTCGCCGCGCATCGCCCGCTCGGTAATGGCCGAGACGAGATCCTTCAGCCCGACATAGGCGGCGAGTTCGTCGATGCATTCCTGCCCGATCATGGTCGAATCCATATCGGCGAGGAACAGCGCCTTGCGGCGCGTGGCCGCCGGCTGGACGATGAGGTCGATCGCCGCTTCGCCGAGCGCGATGCGCAGATCGGCTTCGAGCTTGCGCGGCTGCGCGCCTTCCGCGAAGAGATCGGCGGCGACACCGCTCTCCAGCACAGCCGAACTGGTGACGCTCGCGACCTCGCGGCTCAGCCTCGCGATCAGGGCGGCATCGACCAGAGAGCCGCCGGTGGCGGAAACGAGCGTCGCGACGAGCATGGGACGGACCGGGTGCGGCAGGACAAGACGATCAGGGCGGTGCTCATCGCAGGTCCGACCGCGAGCGGCAAGTCCGCCCTCGCCATGACGCTGGCCCGCGAGTTCGGCGGCGTCGTCGTCAATGCGGATTCGATGCAGGTCTATGGCGATCTGCGCATCCTCTCCGCGCGACCGAGCCCTGCGGAGGAGGCGGCGGTGCCGCACCGGCTCTACGGGCATGTCGACGGTGCGGTGAACTCTTCGGCGATGCGCTATGTCGCGGATGTCGCGGCACTGCTGCCGGCGCTGCGGCAGGACGGGCTGCTGCCGATTCTCGTCGGCGGGACGGGGCTCTATTTCAAGGCGCTGACCGAGGGGTTCTCGGCGATGCCGCCGGTGCCGGAGCCGGTGCGGCAGGCTTTTCGCAAGCGGGCGGAGGGGGTGGCGACCGAGGCGCTGCATGAAGAACTCGCCGACCGCGACCCCGAGATGGCGGGCAGGCTGCGCCCCAGCGACAGGATGCGGATCATGCGCGCCATCGAGGTGCATCTGGCGACAGGCCGCTCGCTGGCGAGCTTCCAGGGGGAGCGCGAGGCCGGGCCGCTCGGCGAGGTGGAGACCTTGCGCCTCTTCATCCAGCCCGAGCGGGAGGCGGTGCGCGCAGCGATCGACCGCCGTTTCGAGACGATGATCGCCGAGGGGGCGCTGGATGAGGTGTCGCGGCTGAAGGCGCGCGGGCTCGATCCGCTGCTGCCGATCATGCGCGCCCATGGCGTGCCCGGGCTGATCGCGCATCTCGATGGCGAGATCGGCCTCGACGAGGCGATCCGGCGCGGGCAGGCCGATACGCGCGCCTATGCCAAACGGCAGGTGACCTGGTTCCGCCACCAGATGGCGGGGTGGGAGGCGGTGGCGCCCGAGGGAGCGCTGGCGCTGGCCCGCAGCCGGCTCGCGCCCTGAGGTATCAGGCGGCGACGGCGACGGCCTCGGCCTCTGCCAGGGCGATACGGTTGCGGCCCTCCTTCTTGGCGCGGTAGAGCGCCTCGTCGGCCCGGGCGGTCAGCACCGCCAGGGTTTCGCCGCTGCGATGGGTGGCGATGCCGCAGCTGGCGGTGACAGCGAGAGCCAGGGTCTCGGACACCGGCAGGGCCCGAGCGGCCAGGGCCTTCTGCAGACGCCGCGCCTTTCGCAGCGCATCCGCGCTGTCTCCCAGGACGAGGATCGCGAATTCCTCGCCGCCGAAACGCCCGACGAGCGAATTGGGCCGCTTGAAGACGCCGAGCAGCAGATCGGCGAAGGCGCGGATGACCGCGTCCCCGGCCGGATGACCGTGTTTGTCGTTGATGCGCTTGAAGTGATCGAGATCGACGATCAGCAGCGATATGAGCTGGCCGGCTGGCCGGTCGCCGCCCAGAGCCGCCTCGGCCTTTTCCGCAAAGGAGCGGCGGTTGAGCAGCGCGGTCAGCGGGTCGGTCTCGGCCAGGCGGCGCAATTCGAGCTCGCGCTGCTCGCGCTGGCCGATCTCCTCGGACAGGGCGCGGCGGGTCGCCCGCTCGATGCCGACTTCGAGCGCGAGCGTCGCCGCGCGCTGCTCGAGGGAGCGGTTGGCCCGCATCAGCGCGGAGATGTCGGACAGCGTGATCACCAGCCCGTCGCCGAGGAGCGCCAGCGAGACCTGGAGCCAGACCGGGCGATCGCCCGCCACGAATTCGACCTCGAACTGGTCGGGCCGCAGCAATTCGACCGCGAAGCGCAACCGGCTCCAGATCTCGTCGCCCGCCAGAAAGGGCAGGAACTCGCGCACATCGCCGCTCAGCCTGATCTGCGCATCGCTGCCGCACAGCGCGGAGACGCGTTGATTGGCGGAGAGCACGGCGAGCCCCGTCAGCGCGCCGGCGTCGTCGCGCCTGGCCTCGACCGCCACGATGCCGAAAGGAGAGGTCTCCATCAGCAGCATGAGGAATTCCTCGCGGAAGCTCATCTGCCGGCAGAAGACGATGAGGTGGCGCCCGCCCTCGGCATCCGTCGTGGGCAGGATCAGCCTTTCGAAAATGCCGACCCGCGCCGTGCGGATGGTGCGATGCACGGTGTAGGTGGCGACGCCCTCCGCCATGGCGCGGTCGTAGCAGCGGATGGTGAATTCCGCGACGTCGCTCTGCAGATCGGTGACATAGCCGCCGGTGCGGTCGCGACCGGTCGTGCGCGGAAGCGTGCGTCCGCAGGAATCGTAGCGGTAGTCCCCGCTCTCGGTGGGGGAAAGGAGCATGAGGTCGTGGCCGGCAGCCTCCATCGCGAGCCGCGTCAGCTCCTCATGCGGCGCGCCGGCCGGCCCGCCGGCCAGTCGCTCGAAATGCGCCATCAACACCGCGACCTCGGGAGCATGGGCGCGGGTGAGAATGCTGCCTGGATTGACGTCCTGATACATGCCGCGTCCCGTGAACCGAGACGACGTTAGGTCACTCGGGCTTGCCAAATCGTTCCCGCGGCCGGTCCGGTTCCCTGCTGATGCGACTCTTTTCCGACAGCGTTGCCGATTGCTTAACCCTTGACCGGCGCGTGCGGCTCGGCTAGCGTCCGGCAACTTCCGCAAAGGATCACGAGCGCGATGCGCAAGCTTATTCTCGTAGAGGTGCGCTGGTAGGGGCCGGTTTCAAGACCGGGCGTCCCCGACGCCAGCGCATGCCCAGGCCCCTCCGAGGGCCTTTTTTATTGCCCGAAATTCCGACGTACCGACACAAGAAACAGGCCGCGAGGAGACCGTTATGAGCGAGATGATGACCGGAGCCGAAATGGTCGTCCGCGCGCTTCAGGACCAGGGAGTCGAGCATCTGTTCGGCTATCCCGGCGGCGCCGTGCTCCCGATCTACGACGCGATCTTTCAGCAGGACAAGGTCAAGCATGTGCTCGTCCGGCATGAGCAGGGCGCGGTCCATGCGGCCGAGGGCTATGCCCGTTCCGGCCCCGGCAAGGTCGGCTGCGTCCTCGTCACCTCCGGCCCCGGCGCGACCAACGCCGTCACGGGCCTGACCGACGCGCTGCTGGATTCGATCCCGCTCGTCGTCATCACCGGCCAGGTGCCGACGCATCTGATCGGCTCCGACGCCTTCCAGGAATGCGACACGGTCGGCATCACCCGCTCCTGCACCAAGCATAATTACCTCGTGAAGAGCATCGCGGATCTGCCGCGCATCCTGCACGAGGCCTTCTATGTCGCCGCCAATGGCCGGCCCGGCCCGGTCGTTATCGACATCCCGAAGGATATCCAGTTCGCCACCGGCCTCTACAGCCGCCCGCGCGACAACCAGCACAAGACCTACCGGCCGGTGGTCAAGGGCGACCTCGCCAAGATCAAGGCGGCGGTCGAACTGATCGCCTCGGCCAAGAAGCCGATCTTCTACACCGGCGGCGGCGTCATCAATTCCGGCCCGCACGCCTCGGCGCTGCTGCGCGAGTTCGCGCGGCTGACGGGCTTTCCCGTCACCTCGACGCTGATGGGCCTCGGCGCCTTCCCGGCGGCGGACAAGCAGTGGCTCGGCATGCTGGGCATGCACGGGACCTATGAGGCGAACCTCGCGATGCATGACTGCGACGTCATGATCAATATCGGCGCGCGCTTCGACGACCGCATCACCGGGCGCATCGACGGCTTCTCGCCGCGCTCGAAGAAGATCCATATCGACATCGACCC
>NZ_JBMDWH010000105.1:0-7871 GCF_048595345.1 Allobosea sp. | reverse complement strand
TGTCCACAGGCCGCCGGAACGGGTTGCGTCCGCCCCGCGCATATGGCATCAGGGCGCCGCTTCGGAACGACGCCACGCCCGCACCCGCCTCACCGCGACCGCGACGCGCCGGCCACCGGACCTGCTGCGGTAGCTCAGTGGTAGAGCACTCCATTGGTAATGGAGAGGTCGAGAGTTCAATCCTCTCTCGCAGCACCAGCGAACCCCTTGAAGGGGTTTCGCTTTAGGCTCCGCCGCTGCCATAAAGATCAGATGCAGAACGTTGCCGGGAATTGCGCCTATTACGGCACGTTTTTGACACGCTGATTCGCGATGCGTTCTCCGCTCAGGTTTGGCCGACGCGCTTGCGCCGCTCGATCTGAGGCGGCTCGGCAGGGCAGAAGATTCGCGCCGTCTCAGCTGACCAGCTGCAGCTCGCGCATCGCCGGCGGCAGGTCACGAGGATCGGGGCGGCGGAGATCCATGCAGTAGCCGCCGCATTTCATCCCATAATTTTGCGGCTTGCGCGTCGGATCCCAGGCCGCTCATTTGCAGCCGTCGATGAAGTCGACCACCAAGCGCCGCATCGTGATGTAAGGACCATGCTTAGCTGCCAGGACCGCAAGGCGAGCGTCGCCCCCTCGCCGGCAGAAGTGGCAGCGCATCCGCACCACCACCCAAGGGAAATCGCGCAGCATCGTCTCGTCGGTCGGCGCGGGCGTGATCGGCGCATCCATGGATCATGTCCTCGGAATGAGAACAAGTTCAGAACACTTAAGGCTGGTGTCAAGCCGAGCGACTGCATCATTTGGAGTTTTGCTGTCCCGCCAGAACCTTATGTCAAAGTCTTGAGACCAGCGCCGCACCGATCCATGCCGAGCCGGCAGTCAACAGTGAAAAGCGGGGATTTCGGGGACTGCGGGGAGAATGGGATGTGGCAATCTTGCCGCTAAAATCGAAACTCAATGGATTTTCAGTTGCTTAGCCGAGATGAAAGAATGCGAGAAGCGTTTAAGTTGCAACGACTTAGATCGTATCCACAGCTTCTGAAGCTTGACCCACTATTCCATACTGACGCATCCTATGCGCGCCAAGTGAAGCAGCGGCGACCCTGTTTACTAAACGGGATCGTACCGGGGGAGATGGGCTGCCCCGGCTGAGGCACAGCCTGCCTGGCGCACAATGGAGGAACTCGCATGTGGCAGTTGCCTGTGCAGTTCGACATTGAACTGAAAAGGACCCGGAAGACGTTTTGCGTCCGCTTCCGAGTCCTTATTCTCATCGGGTGAAGAGCTCGGCCGGGACAGGGAGGCCCCCCTGCCCCGGCCATTGCATTTTGCAATGAGCATTGCGCTCTGTAAACGAGAAATCCTGCACGACAAAATTGCTGCGTTGAAATCGCATTCGCGTTGCATCGTGCACACAGCAGTGAGCTGGTTATGTTATTGCACGTTGCGCGCATCACCGTAGCTAAACGGCACACGTCGGCCAGAGCCTCATAGAAGCGAAGCTTGGCGCTCGGGAAGGACCTCGAGGCCCTTCGGGGTGATGACGCTGGGTGGTGTCGCCGGCATGGTGATGACCGTGCCGGCCGGCGCCTTCCCCATCGGTCCAAGGATTGTCACCGAGCATCTTTCGATGAGGATCCGGAGCTGCGGCAGCGGCGGCTCGTCATCCCCGGACCGGCGGATCGGCCGGCTGCTGCCTGATCAGGGATTGCTAGGGCGGAAATCGGACTATCGAGCCGAAGTGCCCAAAGCGCCAGTCTCGTCGGCGCGGAGCCGCCGACTGTCGATCCGGATAAGCAGCGCAAAAACTCGAGCGTCTGCTTGGTGGCAGAGGTTCAATGACCGCAACTGGCGCTTGGATCCCTCCCCCTGACAAGCCGAGCTTAATCGCTCTCCCGCAGGATCAGATGATAAACCCGGCCCTTGAACAGCGGCATGATCGTGCCGAGTTTGCGACGGACCTCCTGCCGAATATCGCTGGCGAGCGCGGCATGCATTGCTTCCAAGCCATCGAAATACAGGTCGAAGGTCAGATAGACCGGTGGCGCTCCCGCCTCCTGCTCGGCCTGCCAGCGCAGCTTGACGTCGCGGATGCCCGGATAGCGACGGATCGCGGGCAGCACGGTCTCGGCCATTTCTCGGTCGAAATGCACCTTGTCGGCTGCGGGAACCTCTCCTTCGAGCACGGCAGTGCGGATGATCATCGCGGCTCTTCCTTTCTTTCGGTGCCTTCGCGCAGCAGGCGCAGCACGCTGGTCTCGGTCGCGGCCAGATGCGCGTCCATCAGGCTGCAGGCCTTGTCGGCATCGCGGGCGAGGACCGAATCCATGATCGCGACATGCTCGCTGTTGACGTCGCGGACCTCGGCGCCGGCCTCGTGGCGGCGCAGCAGGCGTAGCTTGCGATAGCGCTCGGAATGGTCGGCCAGCACCGACCAGAAGCGCAACAGCCAGTCGGAGCCGCAGGCGCCGACCAACGCCAGGTGGAAGCGGCGGTGCTGCGCCTCCCAGAATGCGGCCGCCTCGCGATCCTCCGGCGAGGCCGGCAGCGGCGCGCGCGAGAGCATATGCATCGCCGCGACGATTTCGGCCTCCCAGGCCGCATCGCCCAGCGCGATCGCCTTGACGAGGCAGAGGCGCTCGATCTCCCGGCGCGTCGCCATCAGGTCGGCGAACTCATGTGGCGAAAGCTCACTGACGCGTGAGCCGCGATGCGTCGCGGCGGCGACGAACCCCTCCGAGGACAACCGCATCAGCGCCTCGCGGATCGGCGTCAGCCCGAGGCTGTAGCGGTCCTGCAGGTCGTTCGCGCGCAATCTCTCGCCCGGCATCAGATCGCCATGCAGGATTTCGCCGCGCAGCCGCAGATAGGCACGCTCGGCCTGAGACCGGCTTTCGGCGACAGCCTCAGCCTCGACACCCGCTTTCATCACACTTCCGGTTTTATGTTGACATAAGAATTTTATAAAATCACTTTGACCTTATAGCAAGGCGTTTGTCAGGGAAGGCAGGACGATGCGACCAGGTCGAAACGATTGGGCGCTGGCGACGGTCGAGGTGGATGGGGCCGCGCTCGCCTGCCTCGAAATCGGCGAGGAACTCTACCGGCTGGAGCCGGCTCTGGCCCGCGTCGGCTGGCCTGGCCAAAGCGATGTCGCGGCACTGTTTCGCGCCTGGGAGCGGGCCGAGCCGCTGCTCGCGGAGGCCGCCGCGAAGGTCGAACCCGGCGATCGCGTCACGCCGTCGCGGCGCCTCGCCCCCCTGCTCTATCCCGGCAAAATCCTCTGCGCTGGCGCCAATTATTTCGACCACCTCGCCGAGATGGGCATGCCCGGCGCGAAGAAGGAGGAGCAGCGGCTGTTCTTCTTCATGAAGCCGCCGCGCAACGCCGTGGTCGGCGAAGGCCCGACCGTGCGCATGCCGATCGGGACCGAGAAATTCGACTGGGAGATCGAGCTCGCGGTCGTGATCGGCAAGACGGCGCGGAATGTTTCGGTCGAGCGCGCACTGGAGCATGTCGCGGGCTATACGGTCGCGATCGACTTCTCCGCCCGCGACCACAACCGCGCACCGGAAACCTTCTACAAGCTCGACTGGGTGGCCGGTAAGGCGAACGACACCTGCTGCCCGCTCGGCCCGCGCTTCGTGCCGGCGTCGGCCATCGCGAACCCGCAGGATGTCGGGCTGAAGCTCTCCGTCAACGGTACCCTCAAGCAGGATGGCCGCTCGACCGATATGATCTTCTCGATCGCCGAGCAGATCGCGACGGCCTCGCGCATCATGACGCTCGATCCGGGCGACGTGCTGCTGACGGGAACGCCCGCGGGCGTCGGCGTGCCGAAGGGCACCTTCCTCGCCGTGGGCGACACGGTCGAGGCGACGATCGAGGGCATCGGCACCCTCAGTGTCGTCATCCAGGAAGCGGCCTGAGATGGCCGCGCCCGTCGCCTTCGTGACCGGCGGCGCGTCCGGCATCGGCCGAGCGACCGTCCTGCGGCTCGCTTGTGACGGGTTCCGGGTCATCGCCGCCGACCGTAGCGATGGCGAGTTGAAGACGCTGGCGCAGGAAGCGCCGGCCGGCAGCGTCGAGACCTGTGTGCTCGATGTCTGCGACCGGCCGGCAGTGGCGGCTGCGATCGCGGCGCCGGGGCGGCTCGACGCCCTGGTCTGCGTCGCGGGCATCTACCAGCCACGCGCCTTCGATGAGATCAGCGATGTGGATTTCCGCGAGATGCTCGACGTGAACCTCATCGGCGTCTTCATCGCCGCGCAGGAGGCCGCGCGCCGCATGACGGCCGGCGCGCGGATCGTCACGGTCTCCTCGCGCGCCGCGATCGGCGGCACGAATTTCGCACATTACGTCGCTTCGAAGGCCGGGGTGGTCGGGTTGACACGGGCGATGGCGATGGAGCTTCGGCCGCGCGAGATCGCGGTGAATTCGGTAGCGCCCGGCTTCACCGATACACCGATGACCCGGACTATGCCGCCCGACCAATATGCCAGGGCGCAGGAGCTGGAGCTGGGCGGAAGGGCAGCCGACCCGGCGGATATCGCCGGTGCGATCGCCTTCCTGGCCTCGCCCGCGACGCATTTCATCACCGGCCAGATCCTGTTCGTCGATGGCGGCAAGTCACTGGGCGGGCTGGGGCTATAGGCACGACACAGGCAGATCGAACGTCAGAAAAAGGGGAATGGCGATGACGACACGCCGCGACATGATCAAGGGCGCATTGGCCGGCGCCGTGCTTTGCTCGGCCGGGCAGGTTCTGGCGCAGGCTCCGGTTCAGATCCGGGTCTCGACGGCGGCGCCGCCGACCGATTTCCTCGCGAAGGCGCTCGACGCATTCAAGGCGGATGTCGATGCCGCCTCCGCCGGAATCGCCATGAGCGTGCACACGGCCTCGACCCTGTTCAAGCAGGGCACCGAGGTCCAGGCCCTGCAGCGCGGCAATCTCGAGATGAGCACGATGACCACCTTCGAGGTGGCGCAGCAGATGCCCGAGCTCGGCTTCTTCAATCGCGGCTATTTGTTCAAGGACCATGCCCATCTGCGCCGCGTGTTCGACGGGCGGCTCGGCGAGGAGTACCGCAAGGCCGTCGCCGAGAAGATGGGGATCGAGATTCTCGCGACGCATTACCTCGGCACGCGTCAGGTCTCGCTGCGCGCGAGGCGGGCGGTGAAAGGGCCGGCCGATCTCGCCGGGATCAAGCTGCGCATGCCGGCGGGGCCGGAATGGCTGCTGCTCGGCCGCACCCTGGGCGTGAGCCCTCTGCCGCTCGGCATGCCCGAGCTTTATCTCGCGCTCAAGACCGGCACCGTCGACGGGCAGGAGAACCCGCTCTCGATCTTCAACGCGGCCAAGCTCTACGAGGTCAGCGAGCAGGTTGTCCTGACCTCGCATATGCTCCAGCCGGTGTTCTTCGCCATCGCCAAACCCGCATGGGCGAAGCTGTCCGCCGCGCAGCAGACCCTGCTGCAGAGCGCCGCCCGCAAGGCGGCGAAGGCCGGCGACGACGGGCGCCTTGCCGACGAGGCCAGCATCATCGACGCACTCAAGCAGCGCGGCCTGAGCGTCGATGCGATCGACCTCGCGCCCTTCCGAGCCGCGGCCGACAAGGCCTATGTCGGCGATGCGGTGAAAGCCTGGGACATGGCCTGGCTCAAGCGCGTCGCCGAGGCGTGAGGCCGCCATGCACACGGCCCCCGCCGAGCCCGAGGATACGGGAACCTGGACTGCGCGGCTGCGCCGCTTCGCCGCCCTGATGCCTGCGCTGCTCTTCGCGCTGGTCTTCCTGATCTTCAACTATAAGATCGTCACGCGCTATCTGGAGCATGACGAAGCGGCCTGGGCCGACGAGGTTTCGGTGATCCTGTTCATCTGGATCATCTTCTGGGCCAACGCCTTCGTCGTGCGCGACCGCGAGCAGATCACTTTCGATCTCGCCTATCGCCCGCTTCCCGACCGCGGAAAACGGGTGATGGCGCTGGCCCGCCTCGTCATCGTCGGCGGCATCTTCGCCGCCGCGCTGCCGGGCTCGCTCGACTATATCGCCTTTCTCTGGCGCGAGCGGACGCCGGTGCTGAACCTCAGGCTCGACATCATCTATTCCTGCTTCGGCCTGTTCCTGGTCGCGGTGGTCGTGCGCTCCGCCTGGCTGGCGTGGCGGCTGCTCAGCCCGCGCTGGCGCCACTATCTCTGACGGAGACGACACCTCATGTCCGCAGGGCTTTGGATCCTTCTCGGCGTCTTCACGCTCGTCGCCGTGCTCGGTGCGCCGCTCGGCCTCTCGATGCTGGCCGCCGGCTTCGCGTACATGGTGGCGACGCATCAGGATGTCGGGCTCGTCGTCGATCAGACGATGAACGGGCTCTACAATTCCTACCTGCTGATCGCGGTGCCGCTGTTCATCTTCGTCGCTAATGTCATGCATGCGAGCGGCGTCATCGAGCGGCTGCTCGGCTTCGGCTCGGCGATGGTCGGCCACTTGCCGGGTGGCCTCGCGCAAGTGAACGTCGTTTCGAACCTCATCTTCTCGGGCATGAGCGGCTCGGCCGTCGCCGACGCGTCCGGCCCCGGCCTCGTCGTGGCGCGGATGATGACGCGGGAGGGTCGCTATCCGCGCGGATTCGCCGCCGCGACCTCGGTGGTCTCGGCGACGCTGGGGCCGCTGATGCCGACCTCGATCCCGATGATCTTCTACGCGCTGATCGCCAATGCCTCGGTCGGCGCGATGTTCTTGGGCGGTCTCGTGCCGGCGGCACTGATGGCGCTGGCGCTGATGAGCGTGATTGCGATCATCGCGCGCCGCCGCGGCTTTCCGCGCGAGCCCCGCGTGCCATGGTCGGCCATGCCGGCGATCTTTGGCCGGGCACTGGCGCCGCTGGCCCTGCCCGTCATCCTGCTCGGGCTGATCTATTCCGGCGTGACCACACCGACCGAGGCGGCGGCGATCGCGGCGAGCTATGCACTCGTCCTCGCCTTCGTCGTCTACCGCACGCTGAAGCCCGCGCAGCTTCTCGACGTGATGGGCGAGACGGTGAAGGCGACGGCGATGATCACGCTGATCATGAGCGGCGCCTTCGTCTTCAACTATGCGGTGGCCAACGAGGGCGTCCCGCATCTGATCCAGGCAACGCTCCTGTCCTGGAAGCTGACGCCGACGCAATTCCTGCTGATCGTTGACCTCCTGATGCTGTTCCTGGCCATCGTGCTCGACGAGGTGACGATCCTCCTGGTGATCGTGCCGCTGATCGTGCCCGTCGCGCAGGGGCTCGGCATCGATCTCGTCCATTTCGGCATCGTCGTGGTGCTGAACATGATGGTCGGGCTGACCCTGCCGCCACACGGGCTCCTGTTGTTTGTGATGGCGGGCCTCACCGGCACGCCGCTCTCGGAAATCTTCCGCGAGGTCCCACCCTTCATCGTCGCGATGCTTGGCATCGTGCTCGCGGTGACCTTTTTTCCCGACCTCGCTCTCTGGCTGCCGCTGATGGCGGGGATGGTGCATAATTGACGGTCGATAGGGCTTGCGCCAGCTCGACCTGCAACGCGACTTTGCATCATAGCTCGAATTATTCTTCGTCGGTGTCCGCTCGGGATTTGGGTCCGGATCTGGGCGATGCGCCAAAGACCGCTGTTGGCGCAAAGCGCCGGCCGCGCTTCAGATCCTCGCCCTCGGATCGGTCTTCGCCACCCGCGCGAGCAGGTAGTCGACCTCGGCCCTGGCGGCGGCGGTGATGGCGGAGCCCGGCTTGCGCTGGGCGTCGCTTGCCAGGATGCCGCGCTTCATCAGCGTGTATTTGCGCACGGCCAGGCCCACGCCGAGCTGCTGCTCGTAGCGCATCAGCGGCAGATGCGCGTCGAAGAGGTCATGCGCCGCGTCG
>NZ_JBMDWH010000104.1:0-3086 GCF_048595345.1 Allobosea sp. | reverse complement strand
CGCGATCTCGTCGGGGGAGAGCTTGCGCAGGCGTTTTTCCCAGAGCTGCATGCGCTCGAAGGGCTCGGTCGAGACGGTCGAGCCGAGATAGGGCGTGAGCGGCCCCTTTGGCGCGCGCCAGCCCGGATTGGCCTCGGCATGGGCAAGCCAGGCAGCCCCGATCGCGTTCCCGTCATCGGCCGGGGCGGAGGGCACGAAGACGCTCTCGAAACCATGGCAGCCGGCGATCTTGCCGTTGAAGGAGGAGTTGAGGGCACAGCCGCCGGCAAGCACAAGGTTCGCGGACGGGACGAGCGCGGCGGCCTCAGCCAGAAGGGCTTCCATCATCTCGGCGAAGACGTCCTGCCCGCAGCGGGCGAGGTCGGCCCAGCCTTGGTCGAGGGCCTCGGCCGGGCGCTTGGCCAGGATCTCGGCCGCGACGGCCTGCACCACGTCGGCCTTGGCGAAGGAAAGCTTGTGGCCCTCGATCGTATAAAGCCTGCGCAGCAGCGCCATCAGCTCGGGGTCGGTCCGGCCATAGGGGGCGAGCCCCATGATCTTCCATTCCTCGCCCTTGGCCTGGTCGAAGCCGGCGAGATCGGTGACGAGCCCGAAATAGAAGCCGATCGATTCCCGGCCGCGATGACGCTTCACCTCGCGGATCTTGCCGTTTTCCAGCGCGAAGATGGCCGAGGCCCCGGTTTCGCCCATGCCGTCGACGACGAGGCAGGCGGCGTTCTCGAAGGGCGAGGACCAGCAGGCATAGGCCGCATGGCTGAGATGGTGGCCGTAGCGCTTCAGGCCGGTGACATTGGCCTTGCCATAGGCGCGGTCGAGCCCGAGCAGGACACCCATGCCGGCGCGTTGCTGGCCGAGATGCAGCGAGGCGATCAGCGCCCGCTCGGTGCGTTCAGGCACCAGCGACCGGTTGAGCTCCGGCGAGAGCTTGAGCAGCGCCTCCAGCGTGAAGGAGCCGGCCCGCGACATCTGGTCGAGGAAGCCGGTGAACTCCTCGCCCCAGCTGGTGGCGATGCGGACCTCGGCGTCCTTGGGGATGTAGCGCTTCAGCAGCCCTTCCATGCGCGGCGCGGAATCCGGCTCGCAGTTGGGCGCGCGCTTGTATTGCAGATAGCGCTCGGTCGCTTCAGCGAAGAGCACCGCGCCATCGGGGCCGATGATGGCGAGGGCCGGGTCGTGGAAGGTGGTGGCGAGGCCAATCGTGTAGGTCATGGGCAAGCCTTTACCCTCGCCGCCGCTCGCGCGGAAGCGCCTTCGCCGAGAGCTCCTTGCTGGCCAAAGGCTGCTCGGTGGGCCGAAAGCTACTTGGCGGTGAAGGCGATGCTCGCGGCTGTCTGCTCGATTGCGGGCTGAAGCTCGGCCAGGCGGTCGTCGTCCATCATCGCGATCAGCCGGACCATGCGGCCATCCGCGCCGATGCCGAGATACTGCACGAAGGTCTTCGCCTTGGCATCCTCCGATCGGAAGCCGCCCTTCAACAGCATGCCCTCGCCGCCGGCGAAGGGAACGCGCTTGCGCTCGGTGATGGTGGCGTCGGCGAGTCCCCGGGTGCTCTTCAGCAATGTCTCGGAGGCAGCCTCCTCCTGCCCCGGGCGCATCGGCCCGGAGATTTGCGAGACGGCGATCATCAGCGGCTGGAGCCCCTGGGGGTCGGTGTTCAGCTCGCCTGCCGTCATGGCGACTCCGGAGCCGGCCATCGTATCCAGGATGCGGAAGGGGGCGGCAGGCTTGATCGTGAAGGGAAGCGCAGCGAGCTTCGCTTCCATCGTCGGGGCCGCGCCGAGCGCGACCGAAGCGATCATGGCCTTGACCTCGGCCTGGGACAGCTTGGCCGACTTCGGCGATTGCACGGTCAGCATCACGGTCTTGTCGCCCTTGAAGAGCGCGACCCATTTGTCGAGGCTGCCGCCGCCCGGCGCTGTCTGGGAGCCGACAAGCAGCGGGACCGTCGCTCCGGCCACGGTGATTTCCTCGCGCGTGGCGATGGTGACGTTCTGCCTTGCAAAACCCTGCTTGGCCGCTTCTGCGTCGGCGAACAGGGTCGAGAGCTGGGGATAGGCCTCTGCCGGCATCTCGACGATCAGGACGCTCGCCTTGGTCGCCTCATTCACCAGGCCGGCGAAGCCGGTCGCGGGCTCGAAACCCTTGGGCGGAGTCAGCGAGACACTGGTACCGCCAACCGGCACACGGTGTTGCGCCGAAGCAGATCCGATCGACAGCAAGGCCCCGAGGGCGAGAGCTGCGACGACGGCCGGTCGATGCGAAGCGGGAAGGCAGATCATGCATGGTCCTCTGCGGCTGGGGATGCCCGGCAGCAAAGCGCCTCAATGTGACAGGAATGGTTCAGGGCTTGCCGATGGCCGCTGCCATCAGCGCCTTGGCATCCGCGCTGGCCCAATCGGCCGGCCCCTGGATGATACCGAGTTCGCAGCCTTCCCGGTCCACGATGATGCTGACGGGCATGCCCTCGACCTTGTGCGCGGCGCGCAGCGCCTGGAAAGTCGCGGCCTGGGGGTCGCCATAGAAGGGCAGGGCCGTCACCCTGTTCTCGGCCAGCCATTGCTTCGGCTTGTCGAGATTGCGGGTGTCGATATTGACCGCGACCACCGCGAAATCGGGCCCGCCCATCGCCTTTTGAAGCGCGTCGAGCGCCGGCATTTCCTTCAGGCAGGGCGCGCACCAGGTCGCCCAGAGATTGACGAGCAGCGTCTTGCCTTTCAGCGTGCCGGCTTGCAGCGCGGCGAGCGTCGTCGGCTGGCCGTCCGGCCCGGTGAGGGGCAGAGGCGGGGCCGGTTGCGGGCTCGTGCGGATCTCGACCGCCGCGACCTCGCCCCTCGCGAGCGGCGCCATGCGCGCCGCCGCTTGCCGCGCGGCCTTGCATGATCCGTTGCCGGCATCGCCCAGCCCGGAGTAGAAGGCTGCCACGCCTGCGAGGCCGAGCGCCGCCACGACCCCGAGGGCCAGACCGATCTTCGTTCCTGACGTCATCGCGCGTCCTCAAAAGCAGGAAAGACCGCCGTGAGCAACCGCATGTGGGGTGGGCGTTTCGCCACAGGTCCCGACGCCATCATGGAGGAGATCAACGCCTC
>NZ_JBMDWH010000103.1:0-31072 GCF_048595345.1 Allobosea sp. | reverse complement strand
ATCTGATCGAGGCCATCCGCAAGTTCTACTACACCGATGTCAGCGCCATCCTGCTGCTGATCATCCTGGCGGTGATGCTGATCGACCTCGGCACCGAACGCATGCGCCATGCCCTGCTGAGCCGGGAGAGCCGCTGATGAGCGCCATCACCGACACCGAGCGGGCCGAGATTCTCGCCCGGCATGCCGGAGCGATCCGCGGCTCGCTCACGGCCCGCATCGCCACCATCGGCACGATTGCGGCCCTGCTCGGCCTCTTCGTCTACGGGCTGACGACGTTGGAGACGACGCTCTGGCGCGTGCTCTCCGGCTTCGGCAATCTCGGCACCTTCGTCGCGCTAATGCTGCCGCCCGATCCCGGCTCCTGGGCGCGCACGATCATCTTCGTCCAGGCCCTGTTCGAGACGATCGCCATCGCCTTCCTCGGCACCGTCCTGGCCGCGATCCTGGCCTTGCCGCTCGGCTTCGTCGCGGCGCGCAACGTCATCGCCAACCGCCTCGTGCATTTCTTCGCCCGCCGCTCGCTCGACACCATCCGCGGCGTCGATGCGCTGATCTGGGCGCTGATCTGGGTGAATGTCGTCGGCCTCGGCCCCTTCGCCGGCATGCTCGCGATCATGACCGCCGATCTCGGCGCCTTCGGCAAGCTCTACTCGGAAGCGATCGAGGCGGCCGACCGCAAGCCCGTCGAGGGCGTGACCTCGGTGGGCGGCGGCAGACTGCACGAAATCCGCTTCGGCCTGCTGCCGCAGGTCCTGCCGGTGATCGCAAGCCAGGTGCTCTATTTCATCGAGTCGAACACCCGCTCCTCCACCATCATCGGCATCGTCGGCGCGGGCGGCATCGGGCTTTATCTCGCCGAGACCATCCGCACTCTGGAATGGCAGCAGGTGTCCTTTCTCATCCTGCTGATCCTCGTCGCCGTGTCGGTGATCGACCTCATCTCAAGCAGGCTGCGCTTCGCCATCATCGGCAAGCGGGCGGCGTAACGCACCGGGCGTCATTCTCGGGCGCCGCGAAGCGAAGACCCGCGTTTCCCCAGGATGAGGAGCGCTCGCCTTCTCAAATGCTCGGCTCGGCCCGAGCATGACGCTTCCGATCAATCGCCAAACGGCTCGATCACCATCTCCATGCGCTCGGCCGCAAAGACGCTCGTGACCAGATGCACCGGCGTCAGATCCGGCAGCGCATCGACCGCCGTGGAGATCATCACGGCCGATTCAGGGGCGATCTCCAGAAGTTCCGCCTCCTCCGCCACCGCGAGCCGCGCCGTCAGCCGGGTCGACAGGCGCACGTAGTCGGCGATGCCATAGCTCTTGAACGCCGCGGTGATCGAGCCTTCGGCCGCGCGATAGGCCTCGTCGAAATCCGGAAAGCGCTCGACGGCGAGCCAATGCGTACCGGTGCCCATCGGCACGCCATCGGCGAGGCTGACGCCGCGCACGCACCAGAGCGGCGTGCCCGTCTTCAGCCGGAGCGCCTGGCAGGCCGGCGCCTCACCGACGGCGATCCCGGCCGAGAGCATCCGGCTGGTGCCGGTGAGGCCGAGCTTGCCCATATTGCTGCGCATGCTGACGCGCCGGCCGATCGGATAGGGCAATCGCGGCGCCGTCACCTGCGTGCCACGCCCGCGTGAGACGCTGACCAGGCCCTGATCGGCGAGGTGGCGAAAGGCCTGCCGCACCGTATGCCGATGCACGCCATAGCGCTCCGCCAGCGCGACCGAGGCAGGCAATGTGTCGCCGAGCTTGTAATCGCCACGGCCGATCGCCTCGGCCAACTCGTCCGCGATACGTCGCCAGGCGGTCCCGCCGTCGCGCTCTGCCGCACCGGTATCCGTCACGAAACTGTCGCCCAAAATGTATAGACCTTTCTCATCGCATCGCCTATTATAGTCTAGACATTCGAGCCTGACCAGCGAGCCGTGCCGATGACCGACACTTGCCCACCCGAAAGTCCGCGTACGCCGAGGCAGATCTGGATGGCGACGCTCGCCCGCGCCTCCTGCGGCGAAATCGAAACGCTGCTCGAAGCCGTACCGGCCCATGAGGTCCTGAAGGCGCCGGAAACCGGGACCGTGATGGTCGAAGGCCGCGCCGGCGGCGCCGGTCGCCGCTTCAATCTGGGCGAAGCCACGGTGACGCGCTGCGTCGTGCGCCTGCCCCACGGCCGGCTCGGCTTTTCTTATGCGTTGGGCCGCGACGGTCGCAAAGCGCGGCTCGCCGCCCTGCTCGATGCCCGGCTTCAGGACGAGGAGGAGAGCAGCGCGCTGCATCGCGCCGTCGCTACCCTCGCCGAGGCTCAGCAGACCGCCCGCGAGCTCGCCTCGCGCAAGGCGGCCGCGACCAAGGTCGATTTCTTCACGATGGTGCGGGGCGCGTGATGGCGAGCGAGAGCATGATCACCGCCGGCTTCACCGACCCGGTCCTGCAGTCGCAGGCGACCTTCCGCGCCGTGCTCGCGGCCTTGTCCGAGCCCGGCACGAAGCAGCTCGTCGCCGGTGACGTCGCTCCGCCGGAGGGCCTCTGCGCGGCGACCGCGACCCTGCTGCTGACGCTCGCCGATTACGAAACGCCGATCTGGCTCGCCCCCGCGCTGCGCGAGGGGCCCGCGGGCGCCTGGCTGCGCTTTCATTGCGGCGCCCCGCTCGTCGACGCGCCCGGAGAGGCCGCCTTCGCCGTCATCGACGGCGCCGCGGCAGAGCCGGCGCTCTCGGCCTTCCATCCGGGCACGGACCAGTTTCCGGACCGATCCACGACGGTCGTCCTCCAGCTCGCGAACATGGAAGGCGGCAGCCCCTTGACGCTGTCCGGTCCGGGCATCCCCGGCACCCGCATCATTGCGCCATCGGGGCTGCGCGACGGCTTCGCCGACGAGCTGCACGCCAATGGCGCTCTCTATCCGCTCGGGATCGATGTCGTTCTCGCCTGCGGCGACGCCGTCATCGGCTTGCCCCGCTCGACCCGCATCGAGGAGACCGCCTGATGTATGTTGCCGTCAAAGGCGGCGAGGCCGCCATCCTGGCCACGCATGAGCTGGTCGCAGAAGCGCGGCGCGGCGATCCGGCGGTGCCGGAGATCTCCGTCGCCCAGATCCGCGAGCAGCAGGCTCTGGCCTGCGCCCGTGTAATGAACGAGGGCTCGCTCTACGATCGCGATCTGGCGGCGCTGGCGCTCAAGCAGTCGCAGGGCGACGTCATCGAGGCCGCCTTCCTGATGCGCGCCTATCGCACCACCCTGCCGCGCTTCGGCTCCTCCGAGCCGCTCGACACGGCCCGGATGGCGATCCGCCGCCGGGTCTCCGCCACCTACAAGGATCTGCCCGGTGGGCAGGTGCTCGGCGCGACCTACGACTACACCCACCGGCTCTTCGATTTCGGGTTGATGGAGGAGGAGCAATCGGCAGTCCGCAATCGGGCGTCGAAAACCTCCGGTCAGCCCGACTCCCCAATGCCCCCTGCCGATGGCCTCGATCCCCACATGCCCCGCGTCCCCGACATCCTCGGCGCCGAGGGCCTGATGGAGCCCGAGGAGCCGCCGCAGGGCGATCCGCGCCCCTTCGACCTGACGCGCGAGCCGGTCTCCTTCCCCGCCGATCGTGACGTCCGGCTGCAGGCGATGGCGCGCGGCGACGAGGGCTTCCTGCTCGGCCTCGGCTATTCGGTCCAGCGCGGCTACGGCAACAGCCACCCCTTCGTCGGCGAGGTCCGGGTCGGCGAGGTCGCGGTCGAATATGTGCCCGAGGAACTCGGCTTCGCCGTCGATCTCGGTGACATCACCATCACCGAATGCCAGATGGTCAACCAGTTCCAGGGTTCGAAGGACGTCCCCCCGCAATTCACCCGCGGCTACGGCCTCGTCTTCGGCCATGCCGAGCGCAAGGCGATGTCGATATCCCTGGTCGACCGGGCGTTGAAGGCGCGCGATTTCGGCGAGGCGGCGGAGTATCCGGCCCAGCAGGACGAGTTCGTTCTCTACCATTCGGACAATGTCGAGGCGGCCGGCTTCGTCGAGCACCTCAAGCTGCCGCATTACGTCGATTTCCAGGGCGAACTCGAACTGATCCGCCGCATCCGCAAGGAGCGGGAGGAACGTCTCGCCGGTGAGCAGGACGGCGACGGATCCCAGACCATGCCGGAGGCCGCGGAATGACCCTTCACCACATCCCGGTCGATGATACGAAGCCGGCTTACAATTACGCCTATCTCGACGAGCAGACCAAGCGGATGATCCGCCGGGCGCTGCTCAAGGCGGTCGCCGTTCCGGGCTATCAGGTGCCGTTCGGCTCGCGCGAGATGCCGCTCGCCCGCGGCTGGGGCACCGGCGGCATCCAGATCACCGCCTCGATCATCGGCCCGGCCGACATGCTGAAGGTGATCGACCAAGGCGCCGACGACACCACAAACGCCGTCTCGATCCGCCGCTTCTTCGAGCGCACCGCCGATGCCCGCACCACGGAGGCGACGGAGGATGCCACGATCATCCAGACCCGCCACCGCATCCCGGAGGCGCCGCTGAAAGCCGGGCAGACCATCGTCTACCAGGTTCCGCAGCCCGAGCCGCTGCGCAAGCTGGAGCCGCGCGAGGCCGAGACCCGCAAGATGCACGCCTGGGCCGAATACGGGCTGATGCAGGTCAAGCTCTATGAGAGTATCGCCCGTTTCGGCGAGGTGACGACGACCTACGATTATCCGGTGCTGGTGAACGGCCGTTATGTCACGGCGCCCTCGCCGATCCCAAAATTCGACAATCCGAAGATGCATGATTGCCCGGCGCTGCAGCTCTTCGGCGCCGGCCGCGAAAAGCGCATCTACGCGATCCCGCCTCATACCAGCGTCAGGAGCCTCGATTTCGAGGACCATCCCTTCCGCATCCAGAGCTGGAACGAGCCCTGCGCGCTGTGCGGCGCCGCCGATTCCTATCTCGACGAGGTGGTGATCGACGATCGCGGCGGGCGCATGTTCGTCTGCTCCGACAGCCACTACTGCGAGACGCGCCGTTCGCAGGGCCATCGCGGTGCCCTGTTGGGGGACGCGGCAGCGAGCGGGCTCGTCGCCGCCCCGTCATTGCCAGGAGGCGAGGCCGACGAAGCAATCCAGGAGCGGCAGCGCTCTACGCCTCCTGGTTTGCTTCGCTCCGCTCGCAATGACGGGACAGGAGACACGCAATGACCATCCACGCCACCTTCCCCGACACCGATCTCGATCCCGCCCCGCTGCTCTCGGTCTCCGGCGTCTCGCGCTTTTATGGCGAGCGCATCGGCTGCACCGGGGTCTCCTTCGATCTCTGGCCCGGCGAGGTGCTCGGCATCGTCGGCGAATCCGGCTCCGGCAAATCGACGCTGCTGCGCTGCCTCGCCGGCATCGACAAGCCCGATGAGGGCGAGGTGCTGTTCCGGGGCGGGCCCGAGCCGCTCGACATCTATTCGGTCTCCGAGCAGGAGCGCCGTCGGCTCATGCGCACGGCCTGGGGCATCGTCCACCAGAACCCGCGCGACGGGCTGCGGATGGACGTCACCGCCGGCGGCAATGTCGGCGAGCGGCTGATGGATCGCGGCGACCGTCATTACGGACGCATCCGCGAGCGCGCGCTGGACTGGCTCGCCCGCGTCGAGATCGCGGGCGCCCGCATCGACGACAGGCCGCGCCAGTTCTCCGGCGGCATGCAGCAGCGCCTGCAGATCGCCCGCGTGCTGGTCTCCGAGCCGCGCCTCGTCTTCATGGACGAGCCGACCGGAGGCCTCGACGTCTCGGTGCAGGCCCGCCTGCTGGATCTGCTGCGCGTGCTGGTGCGTGATCTCGGCCTCGCCGCGATCATCGTCACCCACGACCTCGCCGTGGCGCGTCTGCTGACCGACCGGCTGATGGTGATGAAGGACGGCCGGGTCGTCGAGCAGGGCCTGACCGATCAGGTGCTCGACGATCCGCACCATGCCTATACGCAGCTTCTGACCTCGGCGGTGCTGACGGTATGACGGGCTTCGTTCAACCCACCTGGTCCGGCTTCGGCAACCCGGCGCAGCAGGACAGGACCGTACATCCCCACCAAGCCGTCGAGCACGAGGTCGAGCGCGGCCTTCCCGGACCGGTCCCGGAACGGCCGGGCATGGAGGCCGGTTCGCGCGCTGCCCGACAGGAGCCGAGTGGCGTACCCGTCACATCCTCGTCACCTCGCCGGAACAAGGCACTGAGCCCATGACCACGATGATTCAGGTCGAGAACGTCGCCAAGACCTTCACCCTGCACAATCAGGGCGGGGCGCGCCTGCCTGTCTTCGACGACGTTAATTTCAGCGTCGCCGCTGGCGAGGCGCTGGTGCTCGCGGGCGCGTCCGGCGCGGGCAAGTCGAGCCTGCTTCGCATCCTCTACGGCAATTACAAGCCGACCTCCGGCTCGATCCGCATCACCCATGCAGGCCGGCCGATCGACATCGTCTCGGCGGTGCCCCGCACGGTGCTGGATGTGCGCCGTCGCACCCTCGGCTTCGTCTCGCAGTTCCTGCGCGTCATTCCGCGCGTCTCGGCGCTCGACATCGTGCGCGACCCGCTGCTGGCGCGCGGCGCCTCGCCGGAGGTCGCGACGCAGAAGGCCAGCGCCATGCTGGCCCGGCTCAACCTGCCGGAACGACTGTGGAATCTCGCTCCGGCCACGTTCTCCGGTGGCGAGCAGCAGCGCGTCAACATCGCCCGCTCCTTCGTCGATCCCTCGCCGATCATGCTGATCGACGAGCCGACCGCCTCGCTCGATGCCGCCAATCGCGACGTCGTCGTCGAGCTCATCGCCGAGGCCCGCGCCGCCGGCTCAGCCATCGTGGGCATCTTCCACGACGAGGCGGTGCGGGAGAAGGTCGCGACGCGCTATCTCGACATCACCGCATTCCGGAAGGCCGCCTGATGCAGACCGTTCTCACCAACGCCAGACTGATCCTCGAGAACGAGGTCGTCACCGGCACCGTCTCCTTCGACGAGAGCGGCATCACGGCGGTCGACCAGGGCAACTCCTCCCTGCCGGGCGCGATCGACGCCGGCGGCGACTATGTCGCGCCGGGCCTCGTCGAGATGCACACCGACAATATGGAAAAGCACTTCATGCCGCGCCCCAAGGTCTTCTGGCCGAACGGGCTGGCGGCGGCGCTGGTCCATGACGCGCAGATGGCGGCCGCCGGCGTGACCACCGTCTACGACGCCGTTTGCGCCGGCACGCCCTTCTCGGCCAAGGACTATCGAAAGGACATCTTCGCCGATGTCATGAAGGCGCTCGCCGAAGGCAAGCGCGAGAACCTCTTCCGCATCGACCACCGCATCCATATGCGCTGCGAGCTGACGAGCCCGGAGCTGCTCGCCGACATCGCGCCCTATCAGGACGACGCGCTGGTGCAGCTCGTCTCGCTGATGGACCACACCCCCGGCCAGCGGCAATGGCGCAACATCGAGCACCTCAAGACCTATGCGGTCGGCAACGGCAAAACCGAGCAGGAATTCGAGGAGGATGTGGTGATGCGCCAGAAGGAAGGCGCCGCCAATGTCGGCCGCAACTGGCAGGCGGTGGTCGAGATCTTCCGCAATCGCGGCATCCCGCTCGCCACCCATGACGACACCACGCCGGAACATGTCGAGGAAGGCATCGCCTCCGGTGCCGTGATCTCCGAATTCCCGACCACGGTGGAGGCGGCGCAGGCCGCCAAGGCTCATGGCCTCGCCACGGTGGCCGGCGCGCCGAACGTTGTGCGCGGCGGCTCGCATTCCGGCGGCGTCTCGGTGTCGGAACTGGCCGAAAAGGGGCTGCTCGACGGCCTGTCCTCCGACTACGTCCCGGCGAGCCTGCTGCAGGCGGTGGTGAAGCTGCATGCGGATCACGGCATCGCGCTGCCGGACGCCATGGGCATGGTCACCTGGAAGATCGCCGACATCCTCGGCCTTCAGGATCGCGGCCACCTCAAGCCCGGCCTGCGCGCCGATCTCGTCCGCTTCAAGGTGCTGGGGCCGACGCCGGTCCTCTCCGCCGTGTGGTCGCAAGGGATGCGCGCATTTTGAGCCCACGCTACGCGCTCTACTACGCTCCTTCGGCCGCGAGCGCCCTTTGGCGCTTCGGCTCGCAGGTGCTCGGCTACGACGCTCTCACCGGCGAGGATGTGCCCGCTCTTCATCCGCCCGGTTGCGATCCCGCCGATTGGGCGCAGGCGACGGCCGAGCCGCGGCGCTATGGTTTCCACGCCACGCTGAAGGCCCCCTTCGAGCTGGCGGCCGGGCGTAGCGAAGACCAGCTGCGCGCCTTCGCCCGCAACCAGGCGGCGGCACTCGAAAGCGTGGTGCTTCCGGGCCTGGCGGTCTCCGCGCTCGGACGCTTCGTCGCGCTCATCCCGGCCGAGCCGAGCCCGGCCCTGCAGCACCTCGCCTTCTCGGTGGTTCAGGCCTTCGAGCCCTTCCGCGCCCCTCTATCCGACGCGGAAAGGGCCCGGCGCCTCGCCAGCCCGCTCACCCCGGCGCAGCACGCCTATCTGGAAGCCTATGGCTATCCTTATGTCGGCGACGCCTTCCGCTTCCACATGACGTTGACCGGCTCGCTCGACCGCGACCGGGTCGAACCCGCTCGGGAAGCTCTGGCGCAGGCCTATTCCGCGGCCGTTCCAGCCGGCCCGGTCGCGATCGACCGCCTCGCGCTCTATCGGCAGGCAGACCGCGCCGGCCGCTTCCGCCTCATCGAATCCTATCGGCTGGGATGAATAAGCCTCGTTGCGAGCGCAGCAAAGCCAGACTCCTCGCAGGAAAGGCTGGCGGGCTCTGTGCCGGCAAGGGCCTAACCTGTCGTGTCCTGCAGCAACGTGACGAGATCGTCCGCGGCCTCCCCGACGCTGCGATCGTTCAGGATCGTGACGATGCGCGCCCGCCGCGACGTCAGCGGCGCTTCACGGGCCAGGCGGGCGGCGATATCCGCCTCGCTCTCCCGGCCGCGCGCGGCCAGCCGCTTGGCCAGCACGGCAGTCGGAGCCGTGATGTTGACGACCACCACACGCTGCGCCAGGGCCTCGGCCGCCGCGACCGCACCACGCGACACGTTGACGATGACGACGCAGCCTGCCGCGATCGGCGCCAGCTCCGCCGCCGGAATGCCATAGCTCAGCCCATGCGCGCGCCAGCTCAGCGCCATCTCTCCGCGCTCCTGAGCCGCCGCAAAGGCGGCCTCGTCGCAGCTGTCATGGTCTTCGGCGCCCGCCATGGCGGGCCGGGTGATCAGCCGGCGCGCGAAGCGGAAGCGCGCATCCCCGGCAAGAGCGGCGCGCGCCGCCTCCATCAACGTGTCCTTGCCGGCACCGGACGGACCCACCACCAGAACCAGCGCTCCGGGACCCGGAGCCGAAGCAGCATCGTGAGAAAGGATCGACGTCATGGCCGGAAAGAAGCTCGGGCTGGAACCGGTGATCGACCCGACCGCGCAGGTCAGGCAGGCGACGCTCGGGCGCTACACGGAAATCGGTGCCCGCACCGTCTTCGCCGAGTCGACGCTCGGTGACTACTCCTATGTCGTGAACGACTCCAATGTCATCTACACGACGATCGGCAAGTTCTGCTCGATCGCGGCGATGACGCGGATCAATCCGGGCAATCACCCGATGGACCGGGCCAGCCAGTCGCATTTCACCTATCGCGCTTCGGCCTATTTCGAGGATGCGCAGGACGACGCGGCCTTCTTCGACTGGCGCCGCGCGCATGCGGTCACCATCGGCCACGACGTCTGGATCGGCCATGGCGCCATCGTCCTGGCCGGCCGCAGCATCGGCACCGGCGCGGTGGTGGCCGGCGGCGCCATCGTGACCAAGGATGTGGCGCCTTATACCATCGTCGCAGGCAACCCCGCCCGGGTCATCCGCCGGCGCTTCCCGGAAGCCGTGGCGGCGCGGCTGATGGCACTCGCCTGGTGGGATTGGAGCCACGAAACGCTGCGCGAAGCGCTGTCGGATTTCCAGGCGCTCCCGGCGGAGGCATTTCTGGAGCGATGGGAGCCAAGCTGACTGCCAGCACGGTCGCTGCCTCGGATTGACACAGATCAAGAGCCGCACTCACAAGTTGTTAACGCTAAGATGCGACTATGCCGGGAGATCGGAAGGGTCTTCTCGCAATCGGGGCATTGTCACATGGCGTCGGATCAACTGGCTGCTCGGCTTGAATTCATCGGGCTCGACGCGAAGGCGCAGAGTCGCATCCGCGACGTGCGCGAGCCGCTGCAGGCGGCGATCCCGGTCGCGTTGGACGCATTCTATGCGCAGCTGCGCAACTGGCCCGAGACCAAAGGCTTCTTTTCCAGCGAACAGCACATGGAGGGCGCCAAGAAGCGCCAGAGCGGCCATTGGGATGTGATCGCCAACGCCCAGTTCGACCAGAGCTACGTCAATGCCGTCACCCAGATCGGCAAGGTCCATGCGCGGATCGGGCTGGAGCCGCGCTGGTATATCGGCGGCTACGCCCTGATCATCGAGAAGCTCATCGCCGGGGTGCTCGAGGCGCGCTGGCCCAAGACCCGCTTCGGCGGCAAGGCCGAGGGTGCAGCCGACCGGGCCGCCGAAATCGCCGCCATCGTCAAGGCGGCGATGCTGGATATGGACTATGCCATCTCCGTCTATCTGGAAGCGTCGGAATCCGCCCGCCTCGAGGCCGAGGCCAAGGCTCGCGCCATCGAGGAAACCAAGATGGCGGAGCGCGAGCGCGCGATTGCACTCGTCCGCACCGGCCTCACCGCCCTCGCCCAGGGCGACCTGACCCATCGCATGTCGAAGGACATCCCGGCCGAATATTCGGAGATCCGCGACACCTTCAACGAGGCGATCGCGCGTCTTCAGGAGATGGTCGACACCATCAAGACCACCTCGATCTCCATCGCCAACTCGTCGCGGGAGATCAATGCCGGCGCCGACGATCTGTCGGGCCGCACCGAGCAGCAGGCCTCGGCGCTGGAGCAGAGCGCCGCCACCACCGAGGAACTGGCCGCGTCGGTCAAGACCTCGGCCGAGGCCTCGCGACGCTCGGTCTCGCTGGCGGACGACGCCACGCAGGTCGCCCGCACCGGCGGCACTATCGTGAGGGACGCCACCGAGGCCATGTCCCGGATCGAAAGCGCCTCCAAGAAGATCTCGGAGATCACCGACGTCATCGACGGCATCGCCTTCCAGACGAACCTGCTGGCGCTCAACGCCGCGGTCGAGGCGGCGCGCGCCGGCGAGGCGGGTCGCGGCTTCGCCGTCGTCGCCGCAGAGGTTCGCGCGCTGGCGCAGCGCTCGGCCGACGCCGCCAAGGACATCACCGGCCTCATCGCCTCCTCCGATATCGAGGTGACGGAAGGCGTGCGTCTCGTGCGCCTGGCCGGCGACACGCTGGAGAAGATCGTCGATGCTTCGGCCAAGGTCTCGGCCACCATCGGCGAGATTGCGCAGGCCTCGCTCGAACAGGCAAACGGCATCGAGGAGATGAGCCAGACCGTGAGCCATATGGACGAGATGACGCAGCAGAACGCCGCGCTGGCGGAAGAAAGCGCCGCCTCCGCCCGCACGCTGATGGACCAGATCGAACAGCTGAACAGGCTCGTGGCGACGTTCCGCACCGACAATCGCGCGCAGCCTGCCGCCGCCAGCCGGCGCGCGGCCTGAGGCACGGCCTCCCGCCCGCTGCCCCGAACGGGTTCTACACGCCGCTCCCGCGCAGCCGCCACACGCTGCTGCGCTTGATCTCGGCATCCTCCAGCGAACGGGTCACCGGCACCTGATAGGATGCGATCTCCTCGAGATTCTCGCGCGGCAGGTAGCTGCGGCCGGGATCCCCCACCAGGACCGTCGCGCCGCGGCGGTTCAACTGTTCGAGCCAGTCCATGACCGCCTCTGCCATGGCGCGCTCGTAGCAGACATCGCCGGCGCAGATCACCTCCCAGCCCTCGTCGCGCCCGACCAGATCCTCCAGCCGGGCCGAAACGGCCACGCCATTGGCCTCGGCGTTGATGGCGATGGCCGCCGTGGCGAAACCGTCGATGTCGCAAGCCTCGACCCGGGCGGCGCCCGCCTTCGCCGCCGCGATCGCGACGAGGCCGGAGCCGGAGGCGAAATCCAGCACATGACGCCCGGCGACGAGGCTCGGATGGTCGAGCAGATGGCGGGCGAGCGCCTGCCCGCCGGCCCAGGCGAAGGCCCAGAAGGGCGGCGGCAGACCGATGACGGCGAGCTCGTCCTCCGTCTTCTGCCAGAGGTCCGTCGCCTCCTCGGCGACATGCAGCGCGATCTCCGGCGCATGCGGCACCGGCAGCAGCCGCGTCTGCGCGATGATGAAGGCGGCGCGCTCTTCGGCGCTCGCAAGCCCGCTCATGCGGCGATATCCGTGCCCGGCAGGTCCAGCAGCCTTCGATAGAGCGCCTTGACCGTGTTCATCACGTCGCGCTCGGTGTGCCCGTCGAGCAAACGGTTGCGGGCATTGGCGCCCATTCGCTCGGCGAGGCCCGGCGCGCGTGCGAACGCGATCAGCGCCCGCGCGAGCGCCGCCGCGTCCTCGACCGGCACCACCATGCCGTCCTGACCGTCGCGCACGAAGCTGCGGCAGCCGGGCACATTGGTGGTTAGGATCGGCCGACCGCAGGAGGCCGCCTCCAGAATGGTGCGCGGCAGGCCTTCGCCCCCGCGCGACGGCAGCAGGCACAGATGATGCGCCTTCCAGACGCCTTCGATGTCGCGGGTGGGGCCGGCCCAGTCGATGCCCGGCCGCGCCGCCCATTCCTTCAGCGTCGCTTCCGGGATCGCTTTGGGATTGGAGTGATCGGGCGCGCCATGGATCGTCAGCGTGACGCGGGCCCCTTCGGCGCGGGCCAGCCGCACCGCCTCGACCGCGAGATCGACCCCCTTCGACCACAGCATCCGCGCCACCAGCGCGACCTTGAGCGGCGGCGCCGGCGGCATCGGTGCCGGCAGCAGGATCAGCGGATCGACCCCCGCCCCGCCCACGATCGCGACCTTGGCCGCGTCCTGCGGATCGAGACCCAGCGTGACCGGATCATCTGGATTCTCGAACAGGAAACGCACCTTCGGCCCGTCGATGGCGCCGCGCAGCCAGGCCACGGTGGCCAGACGCGCGGCACCCGCCAAAGGATCCTTGCGGGCGCCCAGAAAGCCGAGGCCGGTCAGCGCGTAGACTCGCCGGTCGACCCCCGCGAGCTTGCCAGCCAGGCCCGCGAGCGCGATCGGCTTCAGCGCGATGCAGTGCAGGATGTCGGGCCGCTCGGCGGCTATCAGGCGCTTGAGCGAGCCGATCTGCTTCCACAGAGCGCGCGGGTCCATGCTGCGCCGTTCGGCCTCCAGCGGGATCAGGCGCGCGCCCGCCGCCTCGATGACCTTCCGGTGGCTGCGCTCTCGCGCGATGACCGCGACGGAAAAGCCCATCTCCCGCGCCGCCCGCGCCATCGGCAGGAAATGCGAGGCGAAGAACCAGTCTTCCGTGGCGACGAAAAGCAGCTTGCGGGACATGGGCTCATCAGGCCGAGACGGCGCCGGGCGTCAAGAGCGGGGATCGTTCGGGTAGGTCAACGCAGAGCACCGCCGGCTCGCCAAACACGGGAGCGCTCATGAAAAGGGGCGCTGAAGCGCCCCCAATCCACTGCGACCGTAACGGGAAGACCGCCTCAGCGGCGCTTGCCCGCCCCTCGCATCTGCATGTACTGCACGGCTTCCAGCAGCACCTTGCGCGGACGCTCCGCATCGCGCTTGGCCTGCTCCGCCTTGCGGGCAGCCTCGCGGGCGAGCTCTTCCTGGCGCTTCTCTTCCTCGATCCGCGCCCGCTCCAGTGCGGCCAGGCGCTCCTGCTCGGCCCGGATCTTGGCCTTCTCCGCCTCGCGCTCGGCGCGGGCCCTGGCGATGGCCTCCCGCTCCTCGCGTCGCTGCACCATCGCCGGATCGTCGGCCTTCGGCCGTGCCTTGAAGCGCTCGAGCAGCGCCTGCTTGGCCTTGGCGGAGTTGGACTGACGGTCGGTGAAGCTGCGGTCGTTCGGGTTCTTCAAGGGTGATCTTCTCTCGGGTTGTTACGGACCGATAAAAAGGTCCGCGCGGGCGGAATAATCCAGATTGCGCCAAATTGGTATCGAAATCAGCGCGCAGGCGCCGTGCTTCCAGCGCGCAACGGGCGCTGTATCGGCGTTTGGGGCCAGGATGTGGCCCTCGCGCCACGCGCTCTGCGCCTGCGTACATGGCGACGGCCGGGCCCGTTTTCAAGGCGGCGCACCGTCAGGCTGAGCGTCTCGTGCTTTACAACGGCCGCCTTTTCGCCAAGAGGCATAGGCTCGACCCGCAAACGATCGCCAGCCCGTGCAGACCCCTTCGCTCTCTTCCTTCCGCCGGATCGTCGTCAAGGTCGGCTCCAGTCTGCTGGTGGACCGGGCGCGGGGCCGCTTGCGCCACGCCTGGCTCGCGGCACTCGCCGAGGATTTGGCGGAGCTTCACCAGAACGGGGCGGATATCCTCGTGGTCTCCTCCGGCGCCATCGCGCTGGGCCGCACCGTGCTTGGCCTGCCCTCCGGCCCGCTGCGCCTCGAGGAAAGCCAGACGGCGGCGGCGGTGGGCCAGATCGCGCTTGCCCGCAATTGGGCCGAGGCGCTCGGCGCCCATGACCTGACTGCCGGCCAGATCCTGCTGACGCTGTCGGACACCGAGCAGCGGCGGCGCTATCTCAACGCCCGCGCCACGCTCGGGCGCCTGCTGGATCTGCGCGCGATCCCGGTGATCAACGAGAACGACACCGTCGCGACCACCGAAATCCGTTATGGCGACAATGATAGGCTCGCCGCCCGCGTCGCGACCATGGCCGGCGCCGACCTTCTGGTGCTGTTCTCCGATATCGACGGGCTCTACACCGCACCGCCCGCCAAGGACCCCGAGGCGCGGCACATCCCCGTGGTCGAACGCATCACGCCCGAGATCGACGCGATGGCGGGCGGCGCCGCCTCCGAACTCTCGCGCGGCGGCATGCGCACCAAGATCGAGGCCGGCAAGATCGCCGCCGCCGGTGGGACCCATATGCTGATCGCCGATGGCCGCGCCAAGAATCCGCTCGCGGCGATCGCAGCCGGGGGACGATGCACCTGGTTTCTCACCGCCTCGACCCCTGCCACGGCGCGCAAGACCTGGATCGCCGGCACGCTGGAGCCGCGCGGCACGCTGCATGTCGATGCCGGCGCGGCTCGGGCATTGCGGGGCGGAGCGAGCCTGCTGCCAGTCGGAGTCGCCCGCATCGAGGGCCAGTTCTCCCGTGGCGATGCGGTGTCGATCCGCGATCCGGAGGGAGCCCTGCTTGGCCGCGGCCTCGTCGCCTATGACGCGGAGGAGGCGGCGCTCGTCCTGGGCAAGGCTTCCCGCGACATCGAGGCGGTGCTGGGCTATCCCGGCCGCGCCGAAATGATCCACCGGGACGACATGGCCCTCGGGCTGGGCTAAGGTGCTCGCAGTTCCGCAAGAACGCGCCGTCATTCGGGGCGGATCGAACCGCAGTCTCGGGATGATGGGCACTTTCATGGTCGGTCGGGCTTCGACCAGTTCGGATTGAGTTGAGATGACGAGCGACAGCGCCCTGCGCATCATCGCCAGCGAGGCCGACGCGGATGTCGGCGCCGTGATGGAGGAGATCGGCACCCGTGCGCGCGCCGCCGCGCGGGCGATCGCGCTTGCCCCGGCCGATCGTCGCAATGCGGCGCTGCAGGCGATGGCGGCAGCGCTGCGCCAGCGCGCATCGTGTATTCTCGCCGCCAATGCACAGGATCTGGCGGATGGCCGCAAGGCGGGCCTCGCCGCCTCCTTCATCGACCGGCTGGCGCTCGATGAGGAGCGGCTGGCCGCCATCGCCGATGCGGTCGCCGAGGTGGCCGGGCTCGCGGACCCGCTCGGGCGCGTGCTAGCCGAATGGACCCGGCCCAACGGCCTGCGATTCGAGCGCGTCGCCACCCCGCTCGGCGTCGTCGCGGTCATCTTCGAAAGCCGGCCGAACGTCACCGCCGATGCCGGCGCGCTGTGCCTGAAGAGCGGCAATGCCGCGATCCTGCGGGCCGGCTCCGATTCCTTCCGCTCCTCCACGGAGATCGCCGCCGCCATGCGCGCCGGGCTGGAGGAAGCAGGCCTGCCCGCCGACGCGATCCAGCTCGTGCCGACGCGAGACCGCGCCGCGGTCGGCGAAATCCTGGCCGGGCTCGGCGGCACGGTCGATGTCGTCGTGCCGCGCGGCGGCAAGAGCCTCGTCGCCCGGGTGCAGAGCGAGGCGCGCGTGCCGGTCTTCGCCCATCTCGACGGCAACTGCCATGTCTATGTCGATCGCGCCGCCGATCTCGCCATGGCCCGAGACATCCTGCTCAACGCCAAGCTGCGCCGAACCGGCGTGTGCGGCGCGGCCGAGACGCTTCTGGTCGACGAAGCCTGCGCCGATACGCATCTGGCCCCGCTGGTCACAGCTTTGCTGGAAGCCGGCTGCGCCGTGCGTGGCGATACGGCGACGCAGGCGGCCGACCCACGTGTCACCGTCGCGAGCGAAGCCGATTGGGCGACGGAATATCTCGACCGCATCATCGCCGTGAAGGTCGTCGCCGGCCTCGATGCCGCGATCGATCATATCGAGCGCTGGGGCTCGCACCACACCGATGCGATCGTGACCACGGACGAGGCGGCGGCGGGGCGCTTCCTGGCGGAGGTCGATTCGGCGATCGTGATCCACAACGCCTCGACCCAGTTCGCCGATGGCGGCGAGTTCGGCTTCGGCGCCGAGATCGGCATCGCCACGGGGCGGATGCATGCGCGCGGCCCGGTCGGCGTCGAGCAGCTCTGCTCGTTCAAGTACCGCGTTCACGGCGCCGGCCAGATCCGGCCCTGACGAAAAGCGCGGGCAGCATGGGCAACGATCATCTGCGGCTGCCGCCCCATGCGCCGGGGCTCGCGATCGGGCTGTTCGGCGGCAGCTTCAACCCGGCCCATGACGGCCATCGCCTGGCGAGCCTCACCGCGCTGCGCCGCCTCCAGCTCGACAGGGTCTGGTGGCTGGTCACGCCCGGCAATCCGCTCAAGGACAATGCGAGATTGCCGCCGCTGGCCGAGCGGGTGCGCCAGGCCCGGCAGGTCGCGGGCAAGGCGCGCATCCAGGTCACCGGCATCGAGGCCACGCTGCGCACCCGCTACACCGCCGACACGCTCCGGGCCCTCAAGCGGCGCTGCCCCGGCGTGCATTTCGTCTGGATCATGGGCTCGGACAATCTGGCGAGCTTCCACCGCTGGAACGAGTGGCGCAGCATCGCGCGCATGATGCCGATCGCGATCATCGACCGGCCGGGTTCGACCCACTCGGCCATGGCCTCGCCTGCCGCGAACTGGCTCTCGCGCTGGCGCCTGCCGGAGAGCCGGGCCGCCGGCCTGGCCGCCAGCGGCCCGCCCGCCTGGGTCTTCCTGCACGGCAAACGCTCGCCGCTGTCCTCCACGCAGTTGCGGCATCAGGCCGGCCGCGATTGAACTGCACCCTCAACCGGCCTATTTTAGCTGCGTCGCGCCGTGGGCGCGCCCGTTTTTCGAGAGGATAAGTCCCTGACCCGTCAAACCCTTGGCGAAGCCGAACCGAAGCCGCTTCCTCCGGCCGCTGTCTCGGAGAACCCCTCCGCGCAAAGCGTCGCCCTCGCCCAGCGCGTGCTCGAAGACATGAAGGCCGAGGACATCACGGTCATCGACCTCGTCGGCAAGACCTCGCTGGCGGATGCGATGATCATCGCGTCCGGCAATGTGAACCGCCATGTCGCCGCCATTTCAGAGGCACTGATCGAGGCGATGAAGAATGCCGGCATGGCGACGCCGAAGGTCGAGGGCATGCCCGCCTGCGACTGGGTGCTGATCGACACCGGCGACATCATCGTCCACGTCTTCCGGCCGGAAGTGCGCCAGTTCTACAATCTCGAAAAGATGTGGGGCACCGACCGCCCCCATGAACGCCTGGACAGCTGAAGACCGCCGCCGATGCGCCTCGCGGTGATCGCCGTCGGCCGGCTCAAGGACGGGCCGGAGCGAGAACTCTGCGAGCGCTATCGCGAGCGCGCCGTCGCGCTTGGCCGCACGATCGGGCTGAGCGGGCCTGATCTCGTCGAACTGCCGGAAGGGCGCGGACGCAGGCCCGACGAACGCAAGCGGGAGGAGGCCGAGGCGATCCTCGGCAGGCTCCAGCCCGGCCTCGTGATCGCGCTCGACGAGCGCGGCCGCAGCCTCGGCAGCGAGGCCTTCGCCCAGCGCCTCGCCGCCGCGCGCGATTCCGGCATCTCCCATGCCAGCTTCGTCATCGGCGGGGCGGACGGCCTCAGCGAGACCATTCGCGAGCGGGCGGAGCTGACGCTCGCTTTCGGCGCGCTGACCCTGCCGCACCAGATCGTCCGCGCGCTGGTGCTGGAACAGGTCTACCGGGCCATGACGATCGTCTCCGGCCATCCCTATCATCGCGTATGAGCTCGTTTCGCTCCCTGATTCGCGCGGCTGTTGGATTTCATGCCAGAACCTTGCCGTTGCCGTCGTTGCGGGGGAAGCGAAGCAATCCAGGAGGGCTAGGGAGGAGGGCTCGCCCAGTCCTCCTGGATTGCTTCGTCGCGGCGCTCCTCGCCATGACGGCTTGGGCCACATCGTTCCCCACTCTCGCCCAATCCCCGCCTCCCGATCCCGACGCACTCCAGCGGGAGGCGATGCAGAAGCTGGTCGAGAAGCAGGCCCGCGAGAGCGAGCTGAAGGCGATCGAAGCGCGCCTCGCCGGCAATGCGGAGGCGCGCGAGAAGCTGGAAAAGGAAGTCGCCGCCATCCGCGCCGACCGCGCCGGCCTCAACAAGGCCCTGCTGGAGACCACCGCCCGCGCCCAGTCCGGCGAGGCCAAGCTCGGCGAGATCGAGCAGCGCCTCGCCCTGCTGCAGTCCAGCGAGGCGGCCATCAGGCGCTCGCTGGAGAGCCGACGCGGCCTCATCGGCGAGGTTCTGGCCGCGCTCCAGCGCATCGGCCGCCGCCCGCCGCCCGCCGTCATCGTGCGGCCCGAGGATATTCTGGAGGCGGTGCGCGCCTCCATGCTGCTCGGCGCGGTGGTGCCCGATCTGCGCCAGGAGGTGGAGATCCTCGCCACCGATCTTGCGGAACTTGTGCGCCTGCGCAACGGCATCGGCACGGAGAAGACCCGCATCGCCGGGGAAATGGAGCAGCTCGCCGCCGAGCGCCAGCGCCTGGCCGCGCTGATCGAGGCCCGCCGCGAGCGCGAATCGACAGCAGCGAGGGATGTCGAGGCTCAGAAGGCGCTGGGCGATCAGCTCGCCGGTGAGGCCCGCTCCATCCGCGATTTCGTCGAGAAGATCGAGAAAGACATCTCCGTCACCAACAAGGCGGCGGAAGCGGCGCGCCAGGCGATCGAGCAGGAGACCCGCGAGCAGCGCGAGCGGATGACGGCGCTCGCCTTCAAGGACCCCGCCCGGCTCGCGCCGAAGATCGCCTTCGCCGACGCCAAGGGGCTGCTGTCCCTGCCCGTCGCCGGTTCACGATTGCGTGGTTTCGGCGAGCCTGACGGCGCCGGCGGCACCACACGCGGAATTTCGGTGGAGACCCGCGCCGGCGCCCTAGTTTCGGCGCCTTCCGATGGCTGGGTGGTGTATGCGGGGCCGTTCCGCTCCTTCGGACAACTCTTGATCCTGAATGCGGGCGGTGGATACTACGTCCTTCTGGCGGGGATGCAGCGCATCGACGTCTCGCTCAATCAGTTCGTGCTGGCGGGCGAGCCGGTTGCGGTGATGGGCGAAACGTCGGAAGCTGCGGCGACGACGGTGGGAGTGGGAACCGGCCAGCCGGTTCTCTATATCGAATTCAGGAAAGACGGCGTCTCGGTCGATCCGGGCCCGTGGTGGACGAAATCGCAAGGCGAAAAGGTTCGCGGATGATGCGCAAGGTTTCTCTCGTTCTCGCCGGCGCCATCATGGGGGCGGGCCTGACCGGATTGGCGACGCAGACCCACCTGCTCAGCTCGACCAGCGCGGTCGCGGCCTCGGCGGACGTCTATCGCAGCCTCAATCTGTTCGGCGACATCTTCGAGAAGATTCGCACCGACTATGTCGACAAACCCGATGAACAGAAGCTGATCGAGGCCGCCATCAACGGCATGGTCTCCTCGCTGGACCCGCATTCGTCCTATCTCGACGCCAAGTCCTTCCGCGAGATGGACACCGACATGCGCGGCCAGTTCGGCGGGCTCGGCATCGAGGTGACGATGGAGGACGGGGTCCTCAAGGTCGCCAAGCCGATCAAGGACACGCCCGCCTCCAAGGCCGGCATCCTCGCCAACGACATCATCAAGCAGATCGACGGGCAGGACGTGAAGGGGCTCACCCTCACCCAGGCGGTCGAGAAGATGCGCGGCCTGATCAACACCCAGGTCACGCTCAAGATCGACCGGGCCGGCAAGCCCGAGCCGCTCGACTTCACCCTCACCCGCTCGACCATCGTGGTCCCGGCCGTCGAGGAGCGCGTCGAGGGCGACATCGCCTATCTCCGCATCGGCACCTTCTCCGAGCAGACCTATGACGGGCTGCGCAAGGCGATCGACAAGCTCACCAATGAGATCGGCGCCGACAAGCTCAAGGGCTACGTCATCGATCTGCGCAACAATCGCGGCGGGCGCCTGGACCAGTCGGTACTGGTCTCCGACGCTTTCCTCGAGCGCGGCCGCATCGTCTCGACCCGCGGCCGCAACGCCGAGGAAACCCAGGTGTTCAATGCCAAGTCCGGCGATCTGACCAAGGGCAAGCCGGTGGTCGTGCTGATCAACGGCTCCTCGGCCTCGGCCGCCGAGATCGTCGCCGGCGCGCTGCAGGACCACAAGCGCGCCACGCTGATCGGCACCCGCTCCTTCGGCAAGGGCTCGGTCCAGACCGTGATCCCGCTCGGCTCCAATGGCGGCCTGCGTCTCACCACCGCGCGCTATTACACCCCCTCCGGCAATTCGATCCAGGCCAAGGGCATTTCGCCCGACATCGAGGTGCAGCAGGAGATTCCGCAGGAGCTGAAGGACAAGATCGCCGAGAACAAGGGCGAGGCTTCGCTGAAGGGTCACCTCAAGGCCGGCGATGGCGAGGAGCAGTCCGGCTCCAGCTCCTATGTTCCGAACGACCCCAAGAAGGATGCGCAGCTGATCGCGGCGATCGACCTGCTTCACGGGGTCAAGAAGGACGCGGTCGCCAAGGCCGCCGAGAAGCAGGCGGCCGATGCCGCCGGCGCGCCGAAGTCGGAAGCGGCGGCGGCTCCCGCCCCCGCGACGCCGGCCCCGGCCACGCCTGAGGCGCCCAAGCAGCCCAACTGAGCCCCGAAGGGCTCGACGGCGCGCATTTTAGACGCCAAGACTAGGGCGCGGGCCGGTGATTCGGGCCCGCGCCACCAGCATTGAGGACGGCTGTCTTTGGCCGGAACGCCGCTCACGGAGCTGAACAGGCCGCTCGGCCAGGATCGGCCGGGCTCCGCCCTCGCGCCCCGCAGGCCCTGGGCACGCTGGATCGCGAGCGGCGCGGCCGGCATCGTCGGCGTCGCGTTCCTGGGCGTGGTGCTCTACGCGGCGATCAAGCGTGACCCCGATGGCGGGCGCCCGGTCGCCGTCGCCAGCATCGAGAAGCGCGCCGCGCCCCCGCCCGTCACGCCTGCCGGCCCGTCGGGCCCCTCGGTGGCAGAAGCGCCCAATAGCGGCGCGGCCAGTGCCGGCCAGCTCGAAACCAGCGCCGGCGTCACCGTTTACCGGCCCGACGCCTCTGCCCCCGGCTCGATCGTGATCACCGTCCCGGACCAGGCGGCGACGATCAGGCTCGCGCCGGCGCCCGACATGCGGCTGGCGGAACGCACCCGCTTCGGGCTCCTGCCGAAGGTGGCCGCAGACGGCACGACCCCGGCAAAGCTCTATGCCAGGCCCGTCGGCCCGGAGCCGACTCCCAAGCCGCTCGGCCGCATCGCTTTGATCGTGGGCGGCCTCGGCATCAGCCAGACCGGGACCGCCGACGCGATCGCCAAGCTGCCGCCGCAGGTCTCGATGGCGTTCGCGCCCTATGGCACGGATCTCGACCGCACCGTGCAGCGCGCCCGTGGCGAAGGCCATGAAGTCTTCTTGCAGCTGCCGATGGAGCCCTTCGATTATCCCGATAACGATCCGGGCCCGCATACGCTGCTGACCGGCCCCAAGGCCGCCGACAACACCGAGCGGCTCTCATGGCTCATGGGCCGCTTCACCGGCTATGTCGGCGTCGCCAATTTTCTCGGCGGACGGTTCACCGCGGACGAGGCCGCCCTGTCGCCCATGCTGCGCGAGATGGCCGCGCGCGGGCTGATGGTGGTGGATGACGGCTCCTCGCCGCGCAGCCTGCTCGCCGCCTCCGCCACCCGCGCCCGCATCCCGGCGATCAGGATCGACCGCACGCTGGACGGCGTGCCTCAGGCGGCGGCGATCGACAAGGAACTGGCAGCGCTCGAGGCGATGGCGCAGGAGCGCGGCATCGCGGTGGCCTCGGCGACGGCCCTGCCGGTTTCGCTGGAGCGGATCGCCCGCTGGGCGCAGGGCCTGGAGGCGAGGCGCATCCAGCTCGTTCCGCTCAGCGCCGCCGGCAGCTTCCGCAACCCGAAGACCACCGGATCCCTGCGATGAGCGACGAGGCGCCCGAAGGCTACCGCCCCTGCGTGGGCCTGGCCCTCTTCAACACCGAGGGGCTGGTCTTCGTCGGACGCCGCGCCGACAAGACCAAGCGCGAGCATGTCGCGCCCGGCCATGCTTGGCAGATGCCGCAGGGCGGCATCGACCCCGGCGAGACGCCGCTCGAAGCCGCCCGCCGCGAATTGCAGGAGGAGACCAGCGTCACCTCGGCGGTTCTGCTCGGCGAGATTCCGGGCTGGCTGACCTATGATCTGCCGGGCGCCATCGGCGAGGAGGCCTGGAAAGGCCGCTGGAAGGGCCAGGCCCAGCGCTGGTTCGCCTTCCGCTTTACAGGCCAGGAAAGCGAAATCGACATCCTCACCCCCGCCGGCGGCCACAAGGCCGAATTCGACGCTTGGCGCTGGGCGCGGCTGGACGAGACGCCGGCCCTGATCATCCCGTTCAAGCAAGCCGTCTATCGGGAGGTGGTGAGCCATTTCGCGCCCTTCGCAGCCACCGGCCGCTGAAGCAGCCGCTCCGTCTGCCACGAGCGAAATGGCGTCCCGGAAGGGACTTCAATCTATATTCCGAATCAATGGTTTAGGTGAAGGTTCGCCACGGCTCGCCGCTCATCCGTTCTCACAGTTCGCCGATCCGACTGCGCCGTGCTGTCGCAGCTCGTGCGGTAGAGCGTTAGCGTAATCGTGCATCGCAGTTGACTGTCTTCAGGAGCTTCGGCTTAGACTCGACGACCGGGGATATCGCTGGCAGCTTATTGCGCTGATATTGACCCGCTATTACGAAATCTAAGGCACTTAGAATAGCGAGGCCCAATGGCGGTTGATTCACCCACGGTCAGCCCCTTCTACGACCGGCTTGCCCCGCTGTGGGACGACATTTCCGATCAAGATGAATACTGGAACAAGAAACCGCTTCTTGCCCACTACACATCCCTTGGTAATCTCGAATCGATTTTGCGAACTCGGGAACTCTGGTTTGCTAATCCGACGCTGATGAACGATCGCGAGGAACTTGAGTTCGGTCTTCAGCAGGGCATGAATGCAATTGTCTCTAACACAGAACTCAGAGAATGTTTTTCGCCAGCAGACTACACCCGGTTTATCGGCAGCGTAGAGTACAAATTTGGACTTTTCATCGAAGAACAGTTCCCCGACACGTATATCTTCTGCACCTCTGAGATTGATAAAACTGAGACCGATGGCCGTCTTGCCATGTGGCGCGCTTACGGCTTCGACGGCAACGGCGTAGCTATCGTTTTCGACACGGCCAAGATTAAGAACGGTGGGCGAGACGCTCCATTAACGATCGTCAAGGTCGAATATCGGACGAACCAGGATAGGGTGGAATGGTTGCGGTAGAAAGTCTCTGAGTGCGCAAAGCTAATAAAATCTGGACCCATTCCAAGAGACAATTCAGATAGTTTTGCGATAGCCTACCAATTATTTGAGCGAATCAAATCTGCAGCATTATTCACAAAACACAAAGGGTTTGAAGATGAACGCGAGTGGAGAGTAATTTATACGCCAGAGAACGGAGCAAGTGAACTCCTGTCATCAATGCGGTCCTATTCAATCGGCCCTAACGGCGTAGAGCCGCGGCTGAAATTGAATTTTGAGCGGTTAGAGAGCGAAGCTGGAGAAAAAGAACCGGTTTTCAAAGACATAATTTGTAACTTCATACTTGGCCCGACACGCTCAACAAAGCTAAACTTAGTGTCTTTTAATAGGATGCTGGCGGCTCATGATATGGCCGAGCTCGCCAGCAGAGTTTATGTCTCTTCGATTCCGTATCGCTCTAAAGGTTAAAGACGATTATCTTACAGCGCCGATCATGGAAGCACTCCGTAACGCATCATGAGCCGACTTTGTCGCGAGCTTCCATGGACGTGGACACTATTTATCGCGACGCCGAATGGCAGGCAGATACTTTTGCGCGGAGGCTGATGCTGTGTCGGCGGCACGCCGGAGAACTGGCGGGGCCTGACGATGCCGCATTAGAGTACATTATAGGTCACCATGCTGCACGAGTGCCATATTCGAAACACGGATGATCACGCAGAAGCCCGGCCAATGCGGAGTTCTTTCGCGACTTTGTTATGAACCCCTCCAAATGCCGCATCCTGCCGACCGGAAGGCGTCGGCGGTGCTGGCGGACCACTCGGGCTAACCGAGCTGCTAACCACATGCTAAGCAGTTGACACCGCTGGAATTTGGCGTCCCGGAAGGGATTCGAACCCCTGACCTACGGTTTAGGAAACCGTTGCTCTATCCTGCTGAGCTACCGGGACGCACGCGACTTCGTTTAGCATAAACGGCATGCGGGTGAAGCCTCTTCTTGTTGTGTCGTGCCTGGCGGCGGCGATCCGGCCGGCGACGGCTGCGCCCTGCGCGCAGCCGGTCGCGGCGAAGGAGAGGGTAACGCTGGGCGGCATCGATGCCGCGGGCGATCTGCAACTGGCCGATGGCCGTACCATCCGTCTGATCGGCCTCGCCCCGCGCCAGGACGACACGGAAGACGCGCGGTTCAGGGCGGCGGTCGAGCCGCTCCTCCGCAGGCAGGTCGAGCTGGATGTGAGCGGGGCCCAGGATCGCTGGGGCCGCTGGTCGGCCCGGATTACCCTGGTACCGGACGGCCGCGAGCCCGGAGCGGGCGGCGACCTCGCCGCGCTGCTGCGACAGGCCGGCGCCGCCAGGCCGCTGCCGGAAGCGGCTGCCGGAGCCTGCACCGAGGCCCCGTCAGGCCAGGGGAACGCGACGACGGTGAAGGCGCCGGCCGGAGCGCTCGACGGCCACGATCTTGCCGCTCTCAAGGCGCAGGAGGGACGATACGTCATGCTCGAAGGGCGCATCGCCTCGGTGGGCGAGCGGGCGCAGCGCACCTATCTGAATTTCTCACGCCGCCCGAAGGAGGCAGCGGCCATCGTGGTCTCCCGCAAGCTCTGGCGCGAACTGCAGGCTGCGGGCTGGACCGCGGGCACCCTCGGCGGTAAACGGCTGCGTGCGCATGGCGTTCTGGGCGGCCGGGACGGCCTTTTGCTGGACGTGACCTCCCGCGCCGCGCTGGAACTGATCGACTGACGGCATGCTGACCACGAGGCGAGCATCGTTGGCGCCGCGACCTGAAGGTCGCGGCTCGCTTCCCAGGCGGCTGGCGGCCCTGGCCTTGCCGGCCCTGCTGCTCGTCGGCTGCCTCGGCGACCAGAGCGCGTTGCTGCCGCCGGGCAGCGATGGAGACGGAGAGATCGCGCCGGCGATCAGCTCCGTGCGCCGCACTGCCGACAGCGAGCATCAGCGACTGCTGGCCGCGTTCGGCGGCGAGTACCGCGCTCCGCGCGTCAAGGCAGCGCTCGACGAGATCGTGCAGCGGCTCGCCCGCACCGGGGAAGGTCAGGTCGGCACCTTCGAGATCACGATCCTGAACTCCCCGGTGGTGAATGCGTTCGCACTGCCGACCGGCCGGCTCTATGTGACGCGCGGGCTACTGGCGCTGGCGAACGACACCTCCGAGATCGCTTCGGTGATGGCCCACGAGATCGGGCACGTCACCGCCCAGCACGCCGTCCAGCGCGCCGAGAAGGAAGCGGAATCGGCGCTGGTCGGGCAAGTGGTCTCGCAGGTCCTGAAGGATCCCGAACGGGGCGCTGCGGTGCAGGCCGGCTCGAAACTCTCGCTCGCGCGATTTTCGCGGCAGCAGGAATTCGAGGCCGACAAGATTAGCGTCGCCAGCCTCGCCCGCGCCGGCTACGACCCTTACGGCGCCAGCCGCTTCCTTGCCACGCTCGGCCGCAACTCGGCTTTTCGCAACAGCGGCACCGATCAGAGCCCCGAAGCCAAGCGCCTCGACATCCTCTCGACGCATCCGCAGACGCCGGAGCGGATCGCCGCGGTCATCGCCGCCGCCCGCCAGATCGGCGCGCCGGGGCTCGGCGAGCACGATGCCGGCCGCTGGCTCGCGGCGCTGGACGGCCTGGCTTATGGCGACGATCCGCGCGACGGGGTCGTGCGCGGGCGGCGCTACCTCAACAGCTCGCTGAAGATCGCCTTCGCGGCGCCGGAGGGCTTCGGCATGGAAGCCGCGCAGGACATGGTGATCGGCACCAGCGCGAACGGGGCGCAGGCACTGCGCTTCGATTCCGTGACGCTGAAATCCGGCCAGACCCTGGAAGCCTATGTCGCGGCCGGTTGGATCGAGGGCGTCGAAACGAAGGGCATCATCGCCACCCAGATCGGCGGCCTGCCCGGCGTGACGGCCTATGGCCGCGGCACGGACTGGATGTTCCGCCTCGCCGCAGTGCAGATCGGCGAGCGCGTCTATCGCTTCATTCTGGCCTCGCGCGGCAGCAGTGATCCCGAGCGGGCGATGCGCAGCATCATCGAGAGTTTCCGCAGCCTCACCCCTGCGGAAGCACAGGCCACCCGGCCGCTGCAGTTGCGGATCGTGACCGCCGCCGCCGGCGACACGGTGGCCGGCATGGCCGAGGGGATGCCCGAACAGGACCGCCCGGCCGAACTCTTCCGCCTGCTGAACGGGCTGGACCGCGACAGCACCGCCCTCGCCGCCGGCCAGCGCTACAAGATCATCGGCGAATAGGGGCGCAGCAAGCGACCGGCGCGCGGGGAAAGCACGCATGAAAAAACCCGGCGGTCGCCCGCCAGGTTTCTGCATTGGCTTTTCGGAAGAAGAACGGCTCAGGCCGCCTCTTCCGCCATGTCGTCATTGTCGCCTTCCAGCTCGGCCTCGGCGGCCTCGCCCTTCGCGGCGCGGCGCGGCGACTTGGCGAGCTGGCCCTCGATCTTCTTCAGAGCCTCGGTCTCGGTGACGTCGTCGACGACGGCGATCTCGCGGGTCATGCGGTCGAGCGCGGCTTCATAGAGCTGGCGTTCGGAATAGGACTGTTCCGGCTGCGCCTCGGAGCGGTAGAGGTCGCGCACCACCTCGGCGATGGCGACGAGGTCGCCGGAGTTGATCTTCGCTTCGTATTCCTGGGCGCGGCGCGACCACATGGTGCGCTTGACGCGGGCGCGGCCGGTGAGCGTGGTCAGCGCCTTGGCGACGGCCTCGGCATCGGCGAGCTTGCGCAGGCCGACGCTGGCGGCCTTGGCGGTGGGCACGCGCAGGGTCATCTTGTCCTTGGAGAAAGAGACCACGAAGAGTTCGAGCTTGAAGCCGGCAACTTCCTGTTCCTCGATGGCCGTGATCTGGCCGACGCCGTGAGACGGATAGACGACGTGCTCGCCCGTCTTGAAACCCTGGCGCACAGCAGCTTTCTTCACAGTGGACATGCCGTTACGACTCCTGACCGGACAGCCTGAACGGCTGGCCTCATGATTTCGCCCCGCCCGGATGGACGAGGGCTCTCAGCCTGACGCGATGCGATGACGACGCTGCGCTTCACGCTCCCTCGGTCGCCCACCCATTCCCCACCGGCAGAAAACGACACCAGGCCCGGCCGAAACCACCGGACAATCAGTCATCGCTGTCGCGTGGAATGCCCCTCTTCTGGGAACCTCGCAGGGGCCTGCGGAATGAATTCGACCGATCTTTTGTGTAGCACAAAAAACACGCCGAATCAAAGGTAAACCCATCCGCGCGCCAGCCGCCGGGCGCTTGGCGGCGCCGTGGTTAACGCAGAACGGGGCTGGCGCGCCGCCACGAGGCGGGGGCCGGATCAGTCGCCGGTGCCGGGCTCCGGCGAGAGCATGGCCAGCTTGTCGGCCACGCCGTCGAACTGCTTGGCGTCCGCGGGCGGCTCCTTTTTCTGCGTGATGTTGGGCCAGCTCGCCGCGAATTTGCTGTTGAGCTGGAGCCAGCTTTCGAGACCCGGCTCCGTGTCGGGCTTGATCGCTTCGGCCGGGCATTCCGGCTCGCAGACGCCGCAATCGATGCATTCGTCGGGATGAATGACGAGCATGTTCTCGCCTTCATAGAAACAATCGACCGGGCAGACCTCGACGCAGTCCATATACTTGCACTTGATGCAGTTCTCGGTGACCACATAGGTCATGGGCCGGCCCTTCCAACACGCCTGATCGCCCCATAAACCCCCGAAGCCGGAGGGTTTCAAGGGCGTTTTCACCGGCTGCGGCAGAAGATCCTTCCCGCGCGGAGCTCTCCGAGGGAAAATCCCGCCCGCAAGGCCGCCGGGGTGGCCCTCAGGGCGCGGCGGTCAGTCGCCATCCTCGCCCGGCTCGGGGCCCGGCCCCTCGGCTCCGGCGTCGAGACGCGCATAGAGCAGCCTCGCCACCTCGAAGGAGCCGCGCCTCTCCGCGAAATTGAGCACCCGGACCACCACAGTGGCATGCGGCAGCGCCAGCGTCAGGACGTCGCCGCATTTCAGGCCATGGGCCGGATTCTCGATCCGGCGCCCCTCGACGCGGACATGCCCGTCCTCGATCAGCCGCACCGCGGCCGGCCGGGTCCGCGCGAACCGTGCGAACCAGAGCCATTTGTCGAGGCGCTGACGCGGCTCGCCCACTGGTTTCGGGCCTCCCGCCGGCTCGTCAGCTCTTGGAGCCTTCGAGCTGCGCCTTCAGGGCCGCGAGCTTGGCGAAGGGCGAATCGGGGTCCGGCTCGCGCTGCGGACGCGGCTTCTGCTGCGGTTGCTGGAAGCGCTCGCCCCCGCGCTCCTCGCGGCGAGGCCCGCCGGGGCGCCCGTCGCGCTTGAAGTCCGGCCGGGGCCCGCGCCCGCCCTCAGGACGGTTCTGGCGCGGCTGTTCGTCGCGGCGCGGCCGGTTGTCGGGGCGCTGCCCCTCCTGCCTCGGTGCGGCGGGGGCGCCTTCGCCTGCAGCGGCAGCCGCCGGACGGTTGTCCGGGCGCCCGTCGCGGCGTGGGCCGCCGGGGCGGCGGTCGCGTTGTGGCCGGTCGCCGCCGCGGTTTTCGCCCTCGCGGCGATGACCGCCCTCGCGCTGTCCGTCCTGCCGACCGCGATGACCATGCTCGGGTCGACGCCCGCCCTGATGGCGATGCGGGCGCCAGACCTCGATCATTTCCGGCTCGGCGGGCGCTGCGGCCATGGCAGGCGCTTCCGTGGCGGCGGCGACATCGTCGGCGGTGGGCAGCGCCTTCAGTGCATCGGCCGGCACCGGCTCCCGAACCGGCTCCTCGACCACAGTCTGCACCTGCTCGATTTCGGCCTCGGTCAGGATCGGCGCATCGGCGGTCTCGGCGGCCGGGGCCTGCGTCGCGGACGAGGCTTCAGCCTGATCGGCATCGGCATTGAGGGCATCGGCCGGCTGAGCGTCGCTCGTGACGGCATCGCCTTCGCGCTGGGCCGGCTCCGAGGCCTCCGCGCTGTCCTGCGCGGTTTCGATGGCCGCTTCGGCCGTTGCGGGCTTGGCCGGCTCGGTCGCGGCCGGCGGCGGCGCCAGCGGCACGGTGATGGCAGGGCCGGGACGCTTGGTCGCGACATAGCCGAGCGAGCGCAGGATGGAGGCGAAATCCTCGCCCGCGCAGCCGACGAGGGAGGTCATCGCACCCGTCGCGACGAAGCCGTCCTGATCGGCGGCGCCGGCCGGGGGCACGCCCTGCGTCACGCCGGGCCGATAGGCGATGGCCGGGCGGATGAGATCGGCCAGACGCTCGAGGATATCGACGCGCACCGCCCGCTCGCCGCAGACCCGATAGCCCGCCGCGCGGTAGAGCCCCTTCGGCACGGCCTTGTCGACCGGGAAGGAGGTGCGGCCGGACGCCGCCAGATGGGCGATGTCGTCGAGCCCCGCCGTCTCCGGCCCGCCATGCTTCAGCGCCCAGAGCTGGGCGGCGAGAGCGCGCGGAGCGGGCTTCAGCAGCGCCGGCATATAGATGTGGAAAGCGCCGAAGCGGATGCCGAGCTGGCGCAGCGCGGCGCGGCCTTCCTGGTCGAGCGCCTTCATCTCCTCGCCGACCTTGGCACGCTCCAGCACGCCGAGCGATTCGGCGACCTGATAGGCGATGCCGCGCGCGATGCCGGTGGCGCTCTCGGCCGCCTCCAGCAATTGCAGCGCGCCGAGCAGGCGCGTGATGTGGCTCTTCAGCCAGGCGCCGAGGCGCACTTCCACCTGTTCGCGCGCCGGGCCGGAGAGATGCTCTTCGACCAGCAGGCGCAGGCGCGGCTCCAGTTCCTTCTCGCCGGCGACGAGGCGCGCCACCGGCTCGCCGGTCCAGCGCAGCAACCCGTCATGGGCGAGGATGAAGGCCTCGTCCGGCGCCAGCACGACGCGCGCGGCCCGCGCGTCGATTTCGGCGCCGAGCGCCTTCATCGCCGCCAGGTTCAGGGCCTTGACCTCGGCCCCCCCCGCCTTGGGGTCCGCCGTGAAGCGGAAGCCCTGCAGCATCCCCACATGCTGGCCCTCGACGAGCACGTCGCCCGTCGCAGTGACCTCAGCCTCCAACATCGCATTCTCCCGCAAGCGGCGCATCAG
>NZ_JBMDWH010000102.1:0-18415 GCF_048595345.1 Allobosea sp. | reverse complement strand
GGCCATGTTGATGACGCCCATCACGCCGAAGGTGATGGCGAGGCCGATCGCGGCGAGCAGCAGCACGGAGCCGAGCGAGAGCCCGTACCAGAGGTTCTGCGCCGCCGCCCAGAGCCGCAGACGGCCTTCGATGGCGGCGATGGCCCTGCCCTGCGCCTCCTTGAGCGCCGGCGTCACATCGGCCGGCAGGGCACGCAGCGTGGCGAGCGCATCCTGGTCGCCGCGTTCGCGCAGCACCTCGATGGCGCCGAGGCGGTCCTGGGCTTGCGTGTCGGACTTCGAGATCAGGATCGCGGCCTGAGCCTGGCGCAAGGCGGTGCGGGCGCGGGTATCGGTCTCCTTGCCGATGGCCGCCTCGACGATCGGCAACAGGCTGGCATCGCGCGACTTGAAGACGGCCTCGGCCGCCGAGACGCGCCTGGCCGGGTCGGGAGCGAGCAGGCCGAGGCCGCCGAGCGCGCCCTGCACCGCACGGCGCACCGCATTGTTGAGGCGCACGGGCTTGGCATCGGCGGGCGCCTCGGCCAGCGCGGCGCCGGTCCTCGCATCGACGAAGCTGCCGGCGGGCGTCTTCACGATCACCACGCCCGGGCCGGCCAGGAGCCGGCCGTCGTTGAGCGCCTCGATGATCAGGGCGGCATTGGGATGGGCGCTTGAAACCAGAAGCTCGATGCCGCGCGCGGTATCCGAATAGCTGTCGGCGGAAAGCCGCTTGAAGGCGTCGTCGGCACCCTGCGCGAAGGAAGCCACCGAGGCGGCGACCAGCGCGACGAGGATCACGCCGAGATGCAGGAGGCGGTGAAGCAAAGACATCAGGCTCACGGCAGGATGTTTCTCCAGCCCTCATCCTGAGGAGCCGCGCAGCGGCGTCTCGAGGGATGCTCCAGCGTCCTCTGGATCATCCTTCGAGACGCGAGCACGGCTCGCTCCTCAGGATGAGGGCTCGAATGGAAAGGGCCATTTGCAGCGGAAAACGAGGGGCGGCCGGGTTTTCCCGTGCCGCCCCTCCCCCTCATGAACTCACGCGCCGCGCATCAGGCGCCGCCGCACTTGCCGGTCTTGGTGTTGAAGTTGCCGCACTTCTTCTCGACCCAGTCGCCGATCAGGTCCTTGGAGCCGTCGAGCTCCTTCGACCAGGCGTCGCCCGGGACGAGGCCGGCGGTCTTCCAGACCACGTCGAACTGGCCGTCCGCCTTGATCTCGCCGATGAAGACCGGCTTGGTGATGTGGTGGTTCGGGAGCATCTTGGAGATGCCGCCGGTGAGGTTCGGCGCCTCGATGCCCGGCAGGGCGTCGATGACCTTGTCCGGGTCCGTCGACTTGGCCTTCTCGACCGCCTTCACCCACATGTTGAAGCCGATGTAGTGGGCCTCCATCGGGTCGTTGGTGACGGCCTTCGGGTTCTTCTTGTAGGCCTGCCACTGCTTAATGAAGGCCTCGTTCTCGGGGGTCTTGATCGACTGGAAGTAGTTCCAGGCGGCGAGATGGCCGAGCAGCGGCTTGGTGTCGATGCCGGCGAGCTCTTCCTCACCCACCGAGAAGGCAACGACCGGGATGTCCGTCGCCTTGATGCCCTGGTTGCCGAGCTCCTTGTAGAAGGGCACGTTGGCGTCGCCGTTGATGGTGGAGACCACGGCGGTCTTCTTGCCGGCCGAGCCGAACTTCTTGATGTCGGAGACGATGGTCTGCCAGTCGGAATGGCCGAAGGGCGTGTAGTTGATCATGATGTCCTCGGGCTTCACGCCCTTGGACTTCAGATACGCCTCGAGGATCTTGTTGGTCGTGCGCGGGTAGACGTAGTCGGTGCCCGCCAGCACCCAGCGCTCGACCTTCTCGTCCTTGGCGAGATAATCGACGGCCGGAATCGCCTGCTGGTTCGGGGCGGCGCCGGTGTAGAACACGTTGCGCTCGCTCTCCTCGCCCTCGTACTGGACGGGGTAGAACAGGATGTTGTTCAGCTCCTTGAACACCGGCAGGACCGATTTGCGCGACACCGAGGTCCAGCAGCCGAAGGTCGCGACCACCTTGTCCTTGGTGATGAGCTCGCGGGCCTTCTCGGCGAAGAGCGGCCAGTTGGAGGCGGGATCGACCACCACGGCCTCGAGCTTCTTGCCGAGGACGCCGCCCTTCTTGTTCTGCTCCTCGATGAGCATGAGCATGGCGTCCTTCAGGGTCGTCTCGGAAATCGCCATCGTGCCCGAGAGCGAATGCAGGATGCCGATCTTGATGGTCTCCTGCTGCGCCGCCGCCGGCAGGTAGGAGGACCCGAGGAAGGCGGCGCCGGCCAAAGCGGTGCCGAGGAATTCGCGACGGTTGCTGTTCACGGACGACTCCCGAACGTCTTGTTTGTGCGGCGACATCAGCGGCGCCGACGGGCCGACCCGGCCCGTCAAGCCTCTTGGCAAGGCTCGTGCCAACGATCCGTCGCCGGGCGACACCGGCGCAATGCTCTGCTGCGGCGCCCCAAATCGACGAATTTCCTGCGGCGAGACTGGCCCGCGGCGCACGAACCGACGAACAGAGGCATTCCGCACTAAAAATAGGCAGATTCCCCGGGCAAATTTTGTGCAATGCAAAACACCCATGCGCCAGGCCCGGCGGAGCCGGGATTTTCGAGCGAGATGCGCGTCGATTTTTTGACATTTACGACGGGCCGAGAATCGCCCTAGCCTCCTCTCGTCGGTAACAACTGAAAGGAGGTGATCCAGTGTCTCATTGTCATCAACCGCTGGTGCAAGGCGGCCGGACCTGGACTTCTCTTTGCTGGGGTGTCTTGTCCGCGTGAGTTTTCGCGCCTTCAGATCCGGTTCGCCGGATCGCGGTTCGACAATGGAAGGGCTGCCCGCAAGGGTGGCCCTTCTTCTGTTACGCGCGTGATCGAACCCGAAGCCATGACCGGACGCCATGCCGCATCGCTCGTGCGACCGCTGGCGTGGGCCATGCAAAGCTGTCAAACAAAGCCCAGATGTTGCCCGTTCCTGCCCTTCTTTCTCGCGAGTCCTGCCTTTGACCGTTCCTGAGCCGAGCCGCCAGGCGATCCTCGACTTCATCGAGGAGGAGCGCGCCGCCGGGCGCGAGGTCGGCCGGCGCGAGATCGCCAAAGCCTTCGGGCTCGACCAGGGCGGCAAGATCTGGCTGAAGCGTCTCCTAAGGGAGATGGAGCAGGAGGGCGAGATCGGCGGCGACGGGGCGCAGCGCCCGGTGCATCCGCGCAACGCCCTGCCCCCGGTGCTGCTCTGCGAGATCAAGACTCGCGACCGCGACGGCGACCTCGTCGCGCAGCCGCTGGAATGGGACGAGGCCGATCAGGGCGCACCGCCACGCATCCTGATCGAGACGCCGCGGGCCGCCCGGCGCAAGCCGCGCGCCGCAGGCCCCGCCCCCGGCGTCGGCGACCAGGTGCTCCTGAAGCTGACGCGGCTTCGCGGGGTCGAGGCCTTTGCCTATTCGGGCCATGTGCTGAAGGTGATGGGCAAGGCCAAGGCCGCCGTGCTCGGCATTTTCCGCGCGCTGCCGGATGGGTCGGGCCGGCTCGTGCCGATCGACAAGAAGGCGCAGGGCCGCGAGGCGATCATTCCCAAGGGGCGCACTGGCGAGGCGCAGGACGGCGATCTGGTCTCGGTGAGCCTGCGCCGCGAAACCCGCTTCGGCCCGCCGGAGGCGCAGGTGCGCGAGCGGCTGGGCTCGCTGAAATCGGAGCGCGCGGTCAGCCTGATCGCGATCCACGCCCACGGCATTCCCCATGAGTTCCAGCCGGCAACGCTGAAGGAGGCCGCCGCGGCGCCGCATGCGACGCTGGCCGGGCGCGAGGATTGGCGCGCGCTGCCGCTGGTGACGATCGATCCGGCCGACGCCAAGGACCATGACGATGCCGTCCATGCGGCGCCCGACGAGGCGCCGGACAATCCCGGCGGCTTCGTCGTCACCGTCGCCATCGCCGACGTCGCCGGTTACGTCACCCCGGGTTCGGCGCTGGACCGCGAGGCGCTGGAGCGCGGCAATTCGGTCTATTTTCCCGACCGCGTCGTGCCGATGCTGCCGGAGCGGATCTCGAACGATCTCTGCTCGCTGCGCGAGCTGGAGGACCGGCCGGCGCTGGCGGTCAGGCTCGTGCTGAAGGCGGACGGCTCGAAGAAGAGCCATTCCTTCCACCGCGTGCTAATGCGCTCGGCCGCCAAGCTCTCCTATCAACAGGCGCAGGCCGCGATCGACGGGAGCCCCGACGAGAAGACGGGGCCGATCCGCGAGAGCATCCTGATGCCGCTCTGGGCCGCCTATGGGGTCGCGGCGCGCGCCCGCGACCAGCGCCAGCCGCTGGAACTCGACCTGCCCGAGCGCAAGCTGATCCTCAAGGCCGACGGATCGGTCGACCGTGTGATTGTGCCGGAGCGGCTGGCGGCGCATAAGCTGATCGAGGAGTTCATGATCCTCGCCAATGTCGCTGCCGCCGAGACGCTGGAAAAGGCCGGGAGCCTGCTGATCTATCGCTGCCACGACGAGCCCTCGCTGGAGAAGATGCGGGCGCTCGGCGAGGTTCTGGCCTCGATCGGCATCAAGCTGCCGAAGGACGGCGTGCTGCAGCCGGTGCTGTTCAACCGCATTCTGGCGACGATCAAGGGCTCGGAGAACGAGACGCTGATCAACGAGGTGGTGCTGCGCACTCAGGCGCAGGCGGAATATGTCGCGGAGAATTACGGGCATTTCGGCCTCAATCTGCGCCGCTACGCCCATTTCACCTCGCCCATCCGACGCTATGCGGATCTGATCGTGCATCGCGCGCTGATCGCGGCGCTGAAATTCGGCGAGGACGGCCTGCGCAAGGCCACGACGCTCGCGGAGCTGCGCGAGGTCTCGACCCGGATCTCGGCGGCGGAGCGGCGCGCCATGGCGGCCGAGCGCGAGACCACCGACCGGCTGATCGCGCATTTCCTGGCCGACCAGATCGGCTCCAGCTTCGACGGGCGCATCGGCGGAGTAAACAAGGCAGGGTTGTTCGTGAAGCTCGACGGCACGGGCGCCGACGGGTTCATCCCAGCCTCGACGCTGGGCGCGGATTATTATCGCTATGACGAGGCGGCGCATGCGCTCACGGGCGAGCGCACCGGCGAGAGCTGGCGCCTCGGCGACCGGGTGCATGTGAAGCTGGTGGAAGCGGCGCCGGTCGCCGGCGCGCTGCGCTTCGAACTGCTCTCGGCGGGCCGCAAGGTCGCCACCGGCGGCGCCAGGCGGCGCGGTGGCGCAACCTTCGGGGAGAGCCGCCCGGGCCTGCCCTTCGGCCGCACGAGCAAGCCCGGCGGCGGGCGCGGCGCCGGCAAGCCCGGCAAGAAGCGCCGATGAGCCTGCACCTCCATAGCGGCGCCGGGCAGGCTCCGGCGCGGGACTGGCGCCAGGCGGTGATGCGGGGCCTGCAGGGCCGCTGTCCGCATTGCGGCCGCGGCCGGCTGTTCCGCGGCTTTCTGAAGCCGGTCGATCGCTGCGAGGCCTGCGGCGAGGATCTGCATCACCAGCGCGCCGACGACCTGCCACCCTACATCGTCATCACCATCGTCGGGCATGTCATCGTCGGCGGGCTGTTGCTGGCCGAGAAATATGGCGATTGGCCGATGTGGCTGCACATGACCCTGTGGCCGGCTCTCACTGTGAGTCTGTCGATCGCGCTGATGCAGCCGGTCAAGGGCGGTGTCATCGGCCTGCAATGGGCCCTGCGCATGCACGGCTTCGGCGGCGAGCCCGACCGGCCCGAGCGTCAACCCCAACCCCGCGGCGGCTTCGACCCATGAGCGATCACACCGTCACCCTCACCCAGGCGGAACGGACGCGCGTCTCCACCAATCTGAAGCCGAAGGACGCGGCGACGATGCTCATCATCGATCGCAGCCTCGTGCGGCCCAAGGTGCTGATGGGCAAGCGCCATGCCGGCCATAAATTCATGCCGGGGAAATATGTCTTTCCGGGCGGGCGGCTCGATGAGGGCGACCGGCGCATGGTCGCGACGGGAGCGGTGCCGCAGGTCTGCGAGGACAGGCTGCTGAAAAGGGTGCAGCGGCCCAGCCTCGGCAAGGCGCGGGCGCTGGCGCTGGCGGCCATCCGCGAGACCTTCGAGGAAACCGGTCTGCTCTTCGGCTCCGACGAGTTCGGCGCACCCGAGGCCGCCCCGCCCGGCAGCTGGAGCGAGTTCGCGGCCCATGGCGTCTTTCCCGACCTCTCGGCGGTGACCTTCGTGGCACGGGCCGTCACCCCGCCGCGCCGGCCCAAGCGCTTCGACACGCGCTTCTTCACCATCGACGCCTCGGCCGTGGCCAAGACGGTGGAGGGCGTCGTCGGCCCCGATTCGGAGCTGGTCGATCTGGTCTGGGTGGATTTCGACGAGGCGAGGGAACTCGATCTGCCCACCATCACCAAGGTGATCATCCAGGAGGTCGAGGCCAGGATCGAGGCCGGGTTCGGCCCATGGCTTCCGGTGCCGTTCTATTGGGAGAAGCGCGGCAGCTTCGTGCGCGAGGAGCTGTGAGGCAGCGGCTCGGCGAGCCCTGATCACGACGAGCGGCGAGACCCGGCCTGCGGCCGGTCCCCAGGATGAGTGCCGAAACGGCATCGGGCCTCTCCAAGCCGGTGAGGCCAAGGCCCTCTCCCGACGCTATTCTTCCTTGACTTCATCGGCCCTTTGCGGCATTCCCCGCGCTGACGGTTTGCCGGGGTTTGCCCGGCCATTTTGTTTTCTGAGGGCCAGCCGAGGCCCGTTGCTTCGAGGATAAGCCCATGGCCAAGGCCGTGACGATCAAAGTCAAGCTGCTGTCGACCGCCGATACCGGCTTCTTCTACGTGACGAAGAAGAACTCGCGCACGATGACCGAGAAGATGTCGAAGAAGAAGTACGACCCGGTCGCGCGCAAGCACGTCGAGTTCAAGGAAACCAAGATCAAGTAAGGCAGCCGCCTTCTTCGATCTGGTGATGAAGGCCGCCCCTCGGGCGGCTTTTTCGCTTTACTGGCGCGGGCAAGCGGCATTTGCCGCGCGAGCCCATCGCGAGTCTCCCGGCTGGTTCGATGTCCCGCTACAGCGACGAATACGACGTGCTGACCGAGCTCGCGCAGCAGCTCAGGCTGGCGATCGCGCGTCGGCTGGCGCTGGAGGCCGGCCTTCCGGACAGAAGCGCGCCCGGCGAAGAGCAACTCGCCGCGGCCGATGCGGCGATCGCTGCCTGGGCGGAGACGGGTGAGGAGCAGCTCGACCCGGCGGCCTTCCGCCCCGCCGGCCCCTTGCAACGCCTGCTGGCCGATTACACCGGCATCGTGGCGCGAATCGAGGACGTGCTCGACCGGCGACTGTCCTGAAACGGCCTGCGCCATCGGCCCTCGAGCGTCGAAGCGAAAAGGGGACTCCGCTTTTCGGACATTTGATGCTCCAGCACGATCTTGGAGCATCGTGAACTGCGTCCGTTGGGACGCGCGATGGTCTCGGGTCAGCGAGAATGCGTCTCGGCTGCAGGGTGCTGCTCGAGCGAGCGCTGCTCCTGTACGAGAGCCTCTGTGGCTGCGATGTCGAGGAAATAGGTCAGCGCCGTGAAACCGCGGCGCTCCGCCTCACAGCGCAGACGGTCGATCTGCAGCGCCAGATCATCACAGCGGCGGCGCGGCTTGCGCGGGCGGCCTGCGCCGAAGTGAATGACCTGCCCCATGCGGCTTCTCCCTTCGTCCGCTTGCGACGCCGCCCAGCCCCAAGGCGGTTTGTCGTTACTGCGAATCGCCTATAACGTCGGGAGGGGTCACGCAACGTCATTTTACACGTTACGAGAGTAAAGCCCTTCACGTTACATCCAGCCGCGACGCCGGCCCTGCCAGGCGTTTCCGCCCGCATGGGCCAACGCATGGCCCCGCCCCTGTCTGTCGTGGTTGACTCTCCCCGGCAATCCTTCCGATGGTGCGGCACGATCCACCACAGCAGGAGCGTGCTTCATGCGCGGGCTCGTCCAACTGACTGCTGTGTGCTTCGCCGGTTTCACCATGTCGGGTTGCATGCAGTCGATGCCAACAGCCGAGGCCCTGACGCGGCCGACGCAGCAGGCCTTTGCGCGGCTGACGAGCTGGACGCCCTGGCGGGTCCCGGCCCAGCCGGAGCCGATCGTTCTCGGCGCAGTCCCGCAGCCCGACCCCGGCCCCGTGACGACGTCGGAGGCCCCGTCGGGAGATCCTGCGGGACCGGACGCTTCCCGACCCTCCGCGCGTGCGCTGCCCTCAGGTTCGGCGCGGGTCGCCCGCGCTGCCCGGCCGCGCCCCGCCCCTGTCGTCGATGCCGCCATCGTGCCCGCCAAGCTGACCTGCCGGACGGCGAGCCAGGCGGGCGAGCGCGTGCGCATGGAATGCCAGCCGGCGCCTTGATTGAGGCCGCGGTCACGATGCTCTGAGATATTGTCGGAGCATCACATTTGCCGGAACGTGATTTCCACGGCCCGGTCCGATGTTCTCGCGGACCTCGGCAACCTTAGGCGCGCAGCTTCGTTGATGCTCATCGCGGTCGCGGGGCGTAACGGGAGAGCAGATGGCAGGAGCAACCGAGCCGCAGGACGAACGGACGGGCCCCAGAGGCATGAGCCGGCGGCTGCTTCGCATGCTGGTCAGCGTCGATTCCTCGCGGCATATCGGCCGGCGCTTCGGCGCTGCGGTGGGGCTGGTGGGCCTGCTGGGCGCGTTCGGCGCGGCCGGCTACTGGCTGCCGGCGCTGGTGCTGCGCTATTTCGCCAAGTGACCGGGCCAGCAACTGCGAAGAGATGAGTTGGCCGGTCAGCCGCGATTCTGAGGAGGCCAGAATGTCGCGGCCGACCGGCCGGGCCCTACGGTTTCCCAGGAGATGCGGCGGACCTGAGCACCCGAGGGGCGTTTCGAGCGCTCTTGCGAGCGCTTCGTCTGGGGCGACCTTTGCAACTCGGGGGCGGGCGATCAACCGAAGACAGCGCGTCCACAGGAACGGCCGCGATTTAACCTTACCTGATAAGTTTAAGATCGCCGCGAGAACTCGGGCGGTCGCTTGCACAGCGGCGATGGTCGGCGTGACGTCCCGAGGCGAAGGCCTCAGGCCGCCTCGTCGACGATGACACGGTTCCGGCCGCCGGCCTTGGCCTGATAGAGCGCGTCGTCGGCGCGCTTCATCATGTCGGCGGAGGACTGGTCGCCGGCCTTGCGGCTGGAGACGCCGATGGAGACGGTCACGCGGATCTGCCGTTGCCCCGCCTGGATCGGAAATCCCTGCTGCTCCACCCGCTCACGGATGCGTTCGGCGACGGCCTGGGCCGCGGGGGCAGCCGTGTCCGGCAGGAGCACGACGATCTCCTCGCCGCCCATTCGGGCAACGACGTCGATCCCGCGCGTGCAGGAGCGGACCCGCTCGGCGAATTCGCGCAGCACCTCGTCGCCGGCATCATGACCCCAGCTGTCGTTGACCGTCTTGAAATGGTCGACATCGAGCACGAGCAGCGAGAGCGAGCGCGCCCGCATCACCGATTCGTCGAACATCGAGGCGAGCCGGCTGTCCATGAAGCGCCGGTTGTGGAGCCCGGTGAGCTGGTCGAGAACCGCCATCTCCATCGAGGATTGCAGGCTGTCGCGCAGCCGGTCGGTAAAGCGCTTGCGGCGTATCTGGGTGCGGACGCGGGCGAGCAGCTCGTTGCGGTCGATCGGCCGCAGCAGGAAATCGTGGGCGCCGATCTCGAGCCCACGCAGAATCCGGCCGCGATCCTCGCTCTCGCCCATCAGCAGCACGGAGAGGTCGCGCGTGCGCTCCAGCGAGCGCAGCTGGCTGCACAGGCGCAAACCGTCCTGCCCCTCGATATCGAGGCTGACGAGAACGCAGTCGAACTCCTCTTCGGCGGCGCGCAGCAGAGCCTGCTGGGTGTCGGTCTCGATCTCGACGGCGTGGAAGGCCGAGAGCGCGCCGTTCAGGCGCTCGGCGGCGTGGGCACGGTCCTCGACGATCAGAACGCGGCCGTTCAGCCCGGTCTCCGCCGCCGCCGCTGCCAGCGGGTCGGCGATGCCGAGCCGGCGCGAGGCGATGGCGCGGCTGCGCAACTCGTCCGTCATCGCCTTGAGGCGCGTCAGGCTGCGCACACGCGCCAGCAGCGCGGTGTCGTCGAGCGGCTTGGTCAGGAAATCATCGGCGCCGGCATCGAGCCCCTGAAGGCGGTCGCGCGGCTGGTCGAGGGTCGTCACCATCACGATCGGGATATGGGCGGTGGTGGGCTGGCTTTTCAGCCGCCGGCAGACCTCGAAGCCGTTCATGCCCGGCATCATCACGTCGAGCAGGACGATGTCGGGCTCGCCGCGCTCGCAGATCGCCAGAGCCTCCGGGCCGTTCGACGCCGTGAGGACGTCGTAATACTCCGCCGAGAGCTTCGCCTCGAGCAGCTTCACATTGGCCGGAACGTCGTCGACGACGAGAACGCGCGCTGACATGGGGCAGCCCTTCCGCGCTCAGGCGGCGCCCGCATAGGTGCGGACGGTTTCGAGGAATTTCGCGACGGAGATCGGCTTGGAAAGATAGGCCTCGCAGCCACCCTCGCGAATCCGCTCCTCATCGCCCTTCATGGCGAAGGCGGTCACCGCGACGACGGGGATCGCCTTCAGCTCCTCGTCCTCCTTCAGCCATTTCGTCACTTCCAGTCCGGAGACCTCCGGCAGCTGGATGTCCATCAGGATCAGGTCGGGGCGGTGGGTACGCGCCAGTTCGATCGCCTCGATGCCGTCCGCCGTCTTCAGAGTGGCATAGCCATGGGCCTCCAGCAGATCGTTGAAGAGCTTCATGTTGAGCTCGTTGTCCTCGACGATGAGAACCGTCTTCATCGGGCCGCCCTTTCTCGCGCCATGTCATCCCCAGGGGCTCGAAAAGACCTCAGGATGGGCGGCTTCGTTCGCGGATTGTGCTAGCATGGGACGAGTTGACGAAACGCAAATCCAATTGCCGACACGAGAGCCATGGCCCCGCGACAGACCCTTCAGGACGCCGAAGACATGGCCATCCAGGCCCTCGGCTTCCTCGCCGCCGAACCGGAGAGGATCGGCCCATTTCTGGCCGCCACGGGGCTCGATCCGGCCGGGTTGCGGACCGCGGCCAGCGAGCCGGGCTTTCTGGCGGCGGTGCTGGAGCATATCGGATCGAGCGATTCGCTCCTGCTCGAATTTGCCGAAAATTTAAGGCTGAATCCGGAAAGCGTCGCCCAGGCCTGCCGGCTGCTCGCCGGCCCGCAGCCCGGCCCCGGCGATTTCGGCTGAGGGGCGGGGCGCGCCCATGCGCAGCCTCTGCCGCGACTGCCTGCACGACCACGAGGCCCATGCGGCGCCGCGGCGCTGCCCGGCCTGCGGCTCGCCGCGCCTGATCCGGCACGAGGAGCGCGACACGCTCAGCCTCGCCCATATAGATTGCGACGCCTTCTACGCGACGATCGAGAAGCGGGACGATCCGTCCCTGCAGGACAAGCCGCTGATCATCGGCGGCGGCAAGCGCGGCGTCGTCTCGACCTGCTGCTATATCGCCCGGACCTATGGCGTGCGCTCGGCCATGCCGATGTTCAAGGCGCTGAAGGCCTGCCCCGAGGCCGTAGTGGTGAAGCCCGACATGGCGAAATATGTCGCCGTCGGGCGGCAGGTCCGGCAGATGATGCGCGACCTCACCCCGCTGGTCGAGCCGCTCTCGATCGACGAAGCCTTTCTCGATCTTTCGGGGACCGAGCGGCTGCACCATGCGAGCCCGGCGGCGACGCTGGCCCGCTTCGCACTGCGGGTGGAAAACGAACTCGGTATCACCGTCTCGGTCGGCCTGTCCTATGCCAAGGTCCTCGCCAAGGTGGCGTCGGATCTCGACAAGCCGCGCGGCTTCTCGATCATCGGGCGGGGCGAGGCGGTGTCCTTCCTCGCCGACAAGCCGGTGGGTTTGATCCCCGGCATGGGCCCGGCCGGCGTCGCCAAGCTGGCCGAGGGGGGATTCAGGCTGATCGGCGATCTCAGGGAGGCGCCAGTCGACAAGCTGTTCCGCCTCGCCGGCAAGGACGGGCCCAGGCTGAAGAACCTCGCCAACGGCATCGACCCGCGCAAGGTCACGCCCGACCGGGAGACCAAGAGCGTCTCCAGCGAGACCACGCTGGATGTCGACCTCGCCGGTTTCGACGAGCTGGAGCCGATCCTGTGGCGGCTCTGCGAAAAAACGTCGAAGCGGCTGAAAGCGCAGGAACTGGCGGGACGAACGATCACGCTGAAGCTCAAGACGGCGGATTTTCACACCGTCACCCGCGCCGCGCGCCTGCCCGAGCCGACCCAGCTGGCGGCCAGGCTCTTCGCCGCCGGGCGCGACCTGCTGAAACGCGAATGCAACGGGCCGCTCTACCGGCTGATCGGCATCGGCGCGAGCGATCTCAGCCCGCCATCGGAGGCCGATCATGGCGACCTCGCCGACACGGCCACGCCGCGGCTGAAGGCCATGGAAGGAGCGCTCGACGCCCTGCGCGCCCGCTTCGGCGAGGAGGCGATCGGGCGAGGCCTCAGCCTGCGCCTTCCGCAGCGACGATCCGGCGACGCCGCTACTTCGCGCAAGGATCCTGAGGCAGAAGATCCAGACGGGTGAGCGTGCCGCGCAGCGCGAAGCTGCCATAGTCCAGCCGCAGCGCGCCGGTGATACCGTTCTCGTAGAGATCGAAGGCGATGGTGTAGGACGGCGTGGTCTCGCCGGAACCGGCCTTGAAATAGGAGATCGTCACCGGCCAGCGCGCCATCGTCTCGAATTCAGGGCGCTGGAGCGGGGCCTCTGAGGGCTTGGCTTCGATGCGTTTGCCGATCACGGAGAGTGTGTCGTAGACATCCTTGCCGGTGTTGGCGCCGTCATAGAGCCGCACCGAGAGCGTCGTCTTGCCGGCGCGCGCGGCCTCGATCACCGCCTTCATCTGCGCATTGGGGAAGAGCGCGTCCGCCGCCTCGCGGAAGGTCTCGTCCTTGGGCTGGCGCAGCTTCACCTCGTAACCGGCTCCCTGCTTGCGGGCGGTGCCGTCCACCGTCTCCGGCTTGGCGCCGGCGGCGTTGCTCTCGTTCTTGAAGCGGTAGCTGGCGCCGTCGCCGGCCTCGAAACTGGTGGTGCGGGCGTCGATCAGACGCGGGCCGCCCTCGGTGCCGAGCTGCGTCACCTGCCGGAAGTTCAGCGCATAGCCCTCGCAGGCGTCGCCGGTGAATTCGTACGCGATGCGGCCCTTGGCCGTCTCGATGTTGCCGGAGGGTTTGGAGCCGTCGAGCACGAGGTCGTAGACCGCACGATGCGGGACGAGCACGATGCGGTCGGCCGGCTTCTCCTGCGCGAAAGCCGCCGCGCCGATCATCATGGCGGCCATGCAAACCGGAGCCGCGAGGCCCATCCCTCTGCCGTTCATCTGTCGCCCATCCGCTGTTGCTCCGTGAAATCTAGGTGCATCGCGGCAATGGCGCAAACATGGCGGAGCAAGGACGAAGGCCGCCCTGCCCCACCGTCATGGCCTCACCCCCGTCGGCGGCTTGCGGCCCGCTTTGGCATCGGCCATGAAAGGCGCCTCAGGGATCAGCGCATCGCGGAGCGGACCAGCATGAACGCCGTCGAAACCAGGCTCGCCGAACTCGGCATCGCCCTCCCGACCCCGGCTGCGCCGATCGCCAATTACGTGCCTTGCGTCATCACCGGCAACCTGCTGATCGTCTCCGGCCAGCTCTGCTTCGGGCTCGACGGCAAGCTGTCGGATGCCCATAAGGGCAAGCTCGGCGTCGAGATCTTCAACGAGGCGGGACTGGAAGCGGCGCGGCTCTGCGCCATCAACGTGCTCGCCCAAGCCAAGGCCGCTCTGAATGGCGATCTCGGGCGCATCCAGCGCTGCGTGCGTCTCGGCGGCTTCATCAATGCGGCTCCGAACTTCGCCGCCCTGCCCGCGATCATGAACGGCGCCTCCGACTTCATGGTCGAGGTGCTGGGAGATAAGGGCCGCCACGCCCGTTCGACCATCGGCGTCGCGCAATTGCCGGCCGATGCGGCGGTCGAGGTCGAAGCCATCTTCGAGATCGCCTGATGCCGGGCGCGCGTGCCGCGCGGCCGCAACTCGACTGGCTCGTCGCCAGGCCGATCGCCCATCGCGGCCTGCACGGGCTCGAGGCCGGCGTGGTCGAGAACAGCGGCGCGGCGGCTCTCGCCGCGATCGAAGCCGGCTTCGGCATCGAATGCGACGTGCAGATCAGCGCCGATGGCGAGGCGATGGTCTTTCACGATTTCGTGCTCGACAGGCTGACCGAGGAGAGCGGGCCCGTCGCGGCGAGGACGGCGGCCGCGCTCAATGCCATGACCCTCAAGGGCTCGAACGACCCGATCTTGCCGCTGGCCGCCTTCCTCGATCTCGTCGGGGGCCGCGTGCCGCTGGTCATCGAGGTCAAGAGCCGCTTCGACGGCGATCTCGCCCTCACCCGCCGCACCGCCGCACTCGTCGCGGAGCGGCCCGGGCAGCCGATCGTGATCAAGTCCTTCGATCCGCAGGTGATCGCCGAGCTCCGCATGATCGCGCCGCAAATCCCGCGCGGCATCGTCGGCATGAACGCCTATGATTACGGCGACTATGCCGGCCTCTCCGTGCGGGAGAAGAATGCGCTCGCCAATCTCCTGCATTTTTCCGAAACGCAGCCCGATTTCCTCTCCTGGAAGGTCTCGGACCTGGAGAGCGCCGCGCCCTATCTCTGCCGCAACGCGGTCGGCCTGCCGGTGATGAGCTGGACCGTGCGCACGCCCGAGCAGCGCGAGGCGGCGGCACGGCATGCCGACCAGATGGTGTTCGAGGGCTTCCGTCCTTGAGCGATGCGGGCGACGCCGGTCTGACCGTTCGTGTCGCGACGTCGATCAAGGCCATCCCTGCCGGTGCATGGAACGCCTGCGCCAATCCCCAAGCCTTTGCCGAGCTCCATGCCTTGGCCGAGGCGCCCGAAGCGTCTGCTAGCCTCGGCGTCGCGAGCGCTCTCGACCGCGACAACCCCTTCGTCAGCCACGCCTTCCTCAGTGCGCTGGAAGACAGCGGCTGCATCGGCGGGCGCAGCGGCTGGTCGCCGGCCTATCTCGTGGTGGAGGATGCGGCCGGCGCGGTGCTGGCCGCCGCGCCGAGCTTCCTCAAGAGCCATAGCCAGGGCGAGTACGTCTTCGATCATGGCTGGGCCGATGCCTATGAGCGGGCCGGCGGGCGCTATTACCCCAAGCTGCAAGTCGCCGCGCCGTTCACCCCCGCGACTGGCCCGCGCCTGCTCGTGGCGGATGGGCCGCGCTCGAATGACGCACGAGCCGCGCTGATTGGCGGGCTGGAGGCGCTGCGGGCGCAGACGCAGAGCTCTTCCGTCCACGTCACCTTCGCTCAGGAGCCGGACGTGTCGGCTCTGCGCGAGGAAGGCTATCTCGAACGCCATGATCTCCAGTTCCACTGGCACAATGACGGCTTTGGCTCCTATGACGATTTCCTCGGCACGCTCGCCTCGCGCAAGCGCAAGGCGCTGAAGCGAGAGCGACGCGAGGCGCTGGCGAGCGGGATCGAAATCGAGGTGCTGTCAGGCCCGGATCTGACCGAGGCGGTCTGGGACGATTTCTTCGCCTTCTACGAGGATACCGGCGCGCGCAAATGGGGCCGACCCTATCTCAACCGCGCCTTCTTCTCGGCGGTCGGCGAGGCGATGGGCGAGCGCATCGTGCTTGTGATGGCCAAGCGCGCGGGGCGCTACAGCGCCGGCGCCATCAATTTCCGCGGCGCCAACACGCTCTACGGGCGCAACTGGGGCTGCGTCGAGGATCATCACTTCCTGCATTTCGAGGTCTGCTACCACCAGGCCATCGACTATGCGATCGCGCATGGGCTCGCTCGCGTCGAGGCCGGCGCGCAGGGCGAGCACAAGCTGGCGCGCGGCTATCGCCCGGTGATCACCCGCTCGCTGCACCATATCGCCGACCCCGGCCTGCGCCGGCCGGTCGCGGCCTATCTCGCGCAGGAGAGGGAGCAGATCGAGGCGGGGCAGCAGGCGCTGGAGGCCGAGAGCCCCTTCCGGAAGGATGGCGGCAGCGATTGATCGCGACGGCCTGCGATCCCTCCGCCATTGGCGCGCTTGACGACCGGCCGGCCCGGCCACAGTTTCCCCTTCCCCGCTTTGCCTGCCGGACATGCCATGACCGCCTACGACCCGACCAATGTCTTCGCCAAGATCCTGCGCGGCGAGTTGCCGTCGCAGACCGTGTATGAGGACGCCGAGACGATCGCGATCATGGACATCATGCCGCGTGCCGACGGGCATGTGCTGGTGATCCCGAAAGCGCCCTGCCGCAACCTGCTGGATGCGCCGGCGGAGGCGCTGAAGGCCGTGGCGCTGACGACGCAGAAACTGGCGCGGGCTGTGAAGGCCGCCTTCGCGGCCGATGGCGTCACCATCCAGCAGTTCAACGAAGCGGCCGGCGGGCAGGTGGTGTTCCACCTCCATGTCCATGTCATGCCGCGCCATGACGGCGTGGCGCTGCGACCCCACACCGGCGCGATGGAAAAGCCGGAGCTGCTGGCCTCGAATGCCGAGAAGATCCGCGAGGCTCTGAAGGCGGTCTGAAAACCTTCAGACCGTCGCGAACAGCCAGACGCCGGCGATCACCACCGCCTCGCCCGCCAGCACGGCGAGCATCATCCGCCTGCGGCTGAGCGCCATCACGGCGACCGAGGCGGCGAGAGCGGCGATGCGGACGGCGAGCGGCGCAGCGGCCAGCACTCCGGGCGGCGAGACGACCAGCTTGGCCACGATGCCCGCGAGCAGCGCCGTCGCCACCGCCCGCACCCAGTCGAGCAGCGGCGAATCCGGGTCCAGCCCGCGCGCGAACACGACGGCAAGCCAGCGCCAGATCTCGGTCGGCAGCGCCGCGAAGAGCAGCAGAGCAAGATAGGGCCAGAGCGGCCCGTCGAGAGCGGGAAGCGGCGGGGTCATGCGGCTTTCCGCCCGCGTCCGATCAGGAAGGCGATCGTGCCGGCGATGAGGCCGGCGACGATCAGGTCGAACCCGCCGCCGATGTAGAGCTGGCAGAGGGGCGCCAGTGCGAGCCCCAGCAGCAGCGCCGCGACATCCCCCCGGTGACGCAGCCCGGCGCTCAGAGACACCAGGAAGAAGATCGGCGTCAGGCAGAGCAGGCCGGCGGCGAAGGGGATCGGCAACTCGCCCAGCAGGTAATAGCCAGCGAAGGTGCCGATGGCGCTGACCGTCATGCAGGTGTTCGCGAAGCCGAGGAAATAGGCGACGCGCTGGTGTGGCGGGATCGCCGGCAGGCGCCGCAATCCCTCGGTCCAAGCCGTCACGGCGACATAATGCGCCAGCAGCAGCTGCATCCAGACGCTCTGGCCGGGGCGACGCAGCAGAGGCAGGATCGCGACCGTCATCGGCAGGAAGCGCAAGGAGGCGAAGCCGATGGCGATGGCGATCGCGCTCCAGGCCGCGCCGGCGGCGATGGAGGCAAAGAACAGCACCTGGGAGGGACCGGCCCAGACGAAAATCGTCGAGAGCACCGCGACCCCGACCGGATAGCCGACATCATGGGCGAGCGAGCCGATGCCGATCAGCCCGAAGCCGACGATCCAGGCGGGCAGCGACAGCGCATCCCGGATCCCGGCCAGCGCCACGCGCTGCCAGCTCCAGTCGGGGGAAACGGTCATCGGAACGATCGGGTGTCCGGCAAGCCAAAAAGAAAAAGCCGCGCGAAGCGGCGTTCTCCCTATCGCCTCTCCGGACGGGGCTGCCTAGCCGGTTGCGGGCCGGTCTCCCTTGCGGCGAGCGCAGGATGAGGGCTGGCGGAATCCGCTCAGCTTTTGCCCTTCATCAGGGTGGCGATCACCTCATTGGCGAAGTCGGTCAGCTCCCTGGGGATGCCGCCGGCCTGCTGGATGACGTAATAAACGAGGTAGATCATCGCCGGCACGAGGATCCAGCCCAGAACCTCCTCGAAGATGATGCGCCGGCGCCGGCGGCGCTGGCGCTTCTCGAACCAGCCGAGCTTTTCCCGCTGGGGGCGGGCGGGAGCAGCCCCCTCCGGACCATCCGCGATCAGGGTCGGGTCGGACGGCAGAGCGGCCGGTTTACGCTTGAACAACACGGGATCAGGCCTTCGTCAGCGGGACCTTCGGGACCGTGCGCACCGCACGGCCGGAGGCCTTGGTGGGGCCGCCGGCAGCGTCCGGCCCGCCCTTTTGCGCGTCGCCTTTGGGCGCGCCGCCCTTGGGGACACCGCCCTTTGGGGAGCGGCGGGAGGGAGCGTCCTGCGGCGCCGGATCGACCGCGGCGCTGGCGGTTTTCGGCCCGGCCTCGGCGCGCGCGACATCCTTCTCCGGCTTGGGCTTGACCGGCCCGTCCGGGAATTCCAGCCCCAGCACCTTGAT
>NZ_JBMDWH010000101.1:0-45211 GCF_048595345.1 Allobosea sp. | reverse complement strand
CATGTCGAAGCGCACGAGTTCGACCCCGAGCGAGGCCGAAAGCTGGCGCGCCACCTCGGTCTTGCCGACGCCGGTCGGCCCGGCGAAGAGATAGCAGCCGATCGGCTTTTCGCCGTCGCGCAGGCCGGCGCGGGCCAGCTTGATCGAGGAGGAAAGCGCCTCGATCGCCTTTTCCTGACCGTAGACCGTGCGCTTGAGCGTGGTCTCGAGGTTGCGCAGCACCTCGGCATCGTCCTTGGAGACGGTCTTGGCCGGGATGCGCGCCATGGTCGCGATGGCGGCCTCGACCTCCTTCACGCCGATGGTCTTCTTGCGCTTGCCCTCCGGCACCAGCATCTGCGATGCGCCGGTCTCGTCGATGACGTCGATCGCCTTGTCCGGCAGCTTGCGGTCATGGATGTAGCGCGCCGAGAGTTCCACCGCCGCCTTGATGGCGTCGTTGGTGTATCGCAGCTTGTGGAACTCCTCGAAATAAGGCTTCAGCCCCTTCAGGATTTCGATCGTGTCCGGCACCGAGGGCTCGTTGACGTCGATCTTCTGGAAGCGACGGACGAGAGCGCGGTCCTTCTCGAAATACTGGCGGTATTCCTTGTAGGTGGTCGAGCCGATGCAGCGCAGCCCGCCCGAGGCCAATGCGGGCTTCAGAAGGTTCGAAGCGTCCATGGCGCCGCCCGAGGTCGCACCGGCGCCGATCACCGTGTGGATCTCGTCGATGAACATGATCGCCTTCGGGTGCTGCTCGATCTCTTTCATCACCTGCTTCAGGCGTTCCTCGAAATCGCCGCGATACCGGGTGCCGGCGAGCAGCGTGCCCATATCGAGAGAGAAGACCGTCGCGTCCTCCAGCACCTCGGGCACCTGATGGCGGATGATCTTGAGCGCGAGCCCCTCGGCGATCGCTGTCTTGCCGACGCCGGGGTCGCCGACCAGCAGGGGGTTGTTCTTCTGCCGGCGGCAGAGGATCTGGATCGTCCGCTGCACCTCGGCCTCGCGGCCGATCAGCGGGTCGATGCGGCCGTCCTTCGCCTTGCGGTTGAGGTTGACGCAGTAAGCCTCGAGCGCGCTTTCCTTCTTCTTCTTGTCCTTGTCGTCGCCGGGGGCCGGCTCGGAGCGCTGCTCCGAACGCTGCGGCTCGCCTTCGTCGTCGGAGCCGCGCACAGGCCGGCTCTCGCCCGCGCCGGGGCGCTTGGCGATGCCGTGACTGATGTAGTTGACCGCGTCGTAGCGGGTCATGTCCTGCTCCTGCAGGAAATAGGCGGCGTGGCTCTCGCGTTCGGCGAACATGGCGACGAGCACATTGGCGCCGGTCACCTCCTCGCGGCCGGAGGACTGGACATGGATGACCGCACGCTGGATCACGCGCTGGAAGCCGGCGGTAGGCTTGGAATCGTCGCGCCCATCGGTGACCAGATTGTTCAGCTCGGCATCGATGTAATCGACGAGATTGCGCCGCAGCAGGTCGAGGTCGACGCTGCAAGCCCGCATCACCGCCGCCGCATCCTGGTCGTCGACCAGCGCGAGCAGGAGATGCTCCAGGGTGGCATATTCGTGGCGGCGCTCATTGGCCAGGGCCAGAGCCCGGTGAAGCGCCTGTTCGAGACTGCGCGAGAAACTCGGCAAGGGGCGCGCTCCTATCTGTTTCGGGTCTTTGCGATCTTACGCGACTCTATTTCTTTTCCATCACGCATTGCAGCGGATGCATGTGCTTGCGAGCCAGGTCCATCACCAGCGTCACCTTGGTCTCGGCAACCTCGTAAGTGAAGATGCCGCATTCGCCGACGCCGTTCTGATGCACATGCATCATGATGCGGGTGGCCTCGGCGCGATCCTTCTGGAAGAAGCGCTCCAGCACGTGGACGACGAATTCCATGGGGGTGTAATCGTCGTTCAGCAGCAGCACGCGGTAGAGATTGGGCTTGCGGGTGCGGGTGCGCGTCAGCACTGCGGTGCCGCTGCCCTCCTTTCCGCCCTCGCCAGCCCCCCGCCGCGGCCGGTCGGCCATCGACAGGGCTGCGTGCGGCGCGGACTCAAGCCCGGCCACGTCCCGATCCGCCTTCGTCATATCCGCCCGCGCCGTCGCCACATCCAATCCCGCTTCGCAGCCAAGATAATGCTCGCTGCGCCAATTTACAGACCTCGCTTGCGCTTCGCCAGCCCGTTCGCGGCGAGCCGGGCTTGGCCGCGTCCGCCGCCGCAGCCTTGACCGGGACCGCGCCGGGGCCATATTGCCCGGCCAATCGGCCCTCCAGGAACCGCCATGACCCCCAACGCCATCGTCACCGTCGGCGACAATCTGTCCCGCCCCGTGCGCTTCGGCAACGCCCTGCCGCTCGCACTCATCGCCGGCCCCTGCCAGATGGAAAGCCGCGAGCATGCGCTGGAATGCGCGGAGGCGCTGCAGGAGATCGCCGCCGCCCTCGGGATCGGGCTGGTGTTCAAGACCTCCTTCGACAAGGCGAACCGCACCAGCGTCCGCGCCGGGCGCGGCCTGGGGCTGAAGGCCGCCCTGCCCGTCTTCGCCGAAATCCGCGAGCGCACCGGCCTGCCCGTGCTCACCGACGTTCACGATGTCGCGCAATGCGCGCCGGTGGCGGAGGTGGTGGACGTGCTGCAGATCCCGGCCTTTCTCTGCCGCCAGACCGACCTTTTGGTCGCGGCCGCCAAGACCGGCCGCGCCGTCAACGTCAAGAAGGGACAGTTCCTGGCGCCGTGGGACATGGTCCATGTCGCGGCCAAGCTCACCGAGAGCGGCAACCCGAACGTCATGCTGACGGAGCGGGGCGCCTCTTTCGGCTACAATACGCTCGTCAGCGACATGCGCAGCCTGCCGATCATGGCCGAAACCGGCGCACCGGTCATTTTTGACGCGACCCATTCGGTGCAGCAACCCGGCGGCAAGGGCGCCTCCAGCGGCGGCCAGCGCGAATTCGTGCCTGTGCTGGCGCGCGCGGCGGTGGCTGTCGGTGTCGCGGGCGTCTTCATCGAGACGCATCCGGACCCGGACAAGGCGCCTTCGGACGGGCCGAACATGGTGCCGCTCACCGAGTTCCGCAGTCTGATCGAGCAGTTGATGGCGTTCGACGGGCTGGCCAAGCAAGGTGCCGCGCCGGCCGTGGCCTATGTCTGAGCCGGGGCAGCCGAAGCCGGAAGAGCCGCTCGGCGCCCTGATCCCCGTCCTCGGCCTGTGCGGGTTCGCCTCCACCTTAACCATGCGGCTGATCGATCCGCTGGTGCCGACTCTCGCGCTGGAACTCGGCCAAAGCGTCCACCAGATCGCTTTTCTGGTGACGGCCTTTGCCGGCTGCTACGCGCTGGGCCAGCCCTTTCTCGGGCCAGTCGCCGATTCGGTCGGCAAGCTGCGCAGCATCGCGACCTGCCTCGCAGCGCTGTGCGTCTTGTCGGCGCTGGCAGCCTTCGCCACGAATTACTGGATGCTGCTGGTCCTGCGCGCGGCGGGCGGCATCGCGGCAGGTGGCGTCATCCCCGCGGCGATGGCCGCCATCGGCGACCGCGCGCCCATGGCCGAGCGCCAGATCATGCTCGGCCGCTTTCTCGTCATCATGATCATCGGCCAGATGGCCGGCGCCTCCTTCTCGGGCGTGGTGGCGGACCATATCGGCTGGCGGGCCGTGCTGGGCACCGCCGCGCTGCTGGCCGGCGGCGGGGCGCTGCTGGTGCGGCTGGTGCTGAAGCCGCGCCCGATCGCCGAGCGCCCGCCGCTCAGCCTTGCCGGCGCGACGGGGCGCTATCGCACCGTCTTCGCCAATCCGCGCAGCAAGATCCTCTATGCGATCGTGTTGCTGGAGGGCGCGCTGATTTTCGGCCTGCCGCCTTTCGTCGCCGCGATCCTGCATGAACGCTCCGGCGTCGGCTCCTCGGAGGCCGGTCTCGCCATCGGCGCCATGGGCCTCGGCGGCCTCGTCTATGGCCTTTCGACACGGGTGCTGGTGCAGCGCGTCGGCCCGGCGCAGATGATGCGGCTGGGCGGGCTCGCCGTCGCGCTGGGCGATTTCGCCTTCATGGTGGTGGCGCCGTGGTGGAGCGCGATCGGCATCTTCCTGCTGATCGGCTTCGGCTTCTTCCTGATCCACGGGACGCTTCAGGCGCAGGCGACGGAGCTGGCGCCGACAGCGCGAGGCTCAGCCGTCGCGCTGTTCGCGTGCTTCTTCTTCATGGGGCATGCCACCGGCCCGCTCGCCATGGGCGCGCTGCTGCAGGGGCTCGGAACGCATGGCGCGCTGGCGGTGGTGGGCATCGGCATCGGTCTGCTGGGCCTGCTGGCGCCGAAACTGCTGCCGCCGCTGGGCTCGCGGAGCTGACACAGCCGTTTCGGCTGTCAGGCCCGGGCTTGCCCCGAGCACGACGCCCCTGCGAGGATCACCGCCCCCGATAGGGCGCCACGCCCTGATCCGGCAGCCACAGGCCCTTGGGCGGCTCGCCGGTTTGCCAGAACACGTCGATCGGGATGCCGCCGCGCGGATACCAGTAGCCGCCGATGCGGAACCATTCCGGCTCCAGCAGCTCGACCAGCCGCTTGCCGATGCCGACCGTGCAATCCTCATGGAAAGCACCATGGTTGCGAAAGGCGCCGAGATAGAGCTTCAGCGACTTCGATTCGACCAGCCACTGTCCTGGCAGATAGTCGATGACGAGAATGCCGAAATCCGGCTGGCCGGTGACCGGGCAGATCGAGGTGAATTCCGGGCAGGTGAAGCGGGCGAGGTAAGGCGTGCCGGCATGGGGATTCGGCACCCGGTCGAGCCGCGCCTCCTGCGGCGAGGCGGGCATGGCGCTCGGCTGGCCGAGCTGGAGGGTCGAGGCGTCGAGGGACATGATCGGCTCCTGTTTCGGCAGCGCTTCTAGAGCATTGGACGCAAAAGGGGCATCCACTTTTGCGTCCAATGCTCCCGCGCGATCGAAGAGCATGGCCGCACGTTGGTCCCGATGCCGACGAGCCGGTGATCAGCTGACCAGGCTGTCGACGCGGAGGAACGACGATCCGGGAGAACCTTCGCGCGCATGTTCGCAACGGCGTGACGGTCTGCGGGGCTGGCGCCCTTCACGGGCATCGCTTTGCATCGACCGAAAGATGGTTTCATGCGCATCTATCGAGTTCGATTCAAATATGCGAGGAGTTCGATCCCGCATTTAACGGTCTTCGGCGAAGTCTCTTGCCCGGAGCGTTCGCGGGATCGTAGCCCAGCTGTCGAACCCTGGCCTGCCGAGAGCGGACGCCCGCATGATCATCGCCGCGATACTGATCCTCGCCGGGATCACGATCGGATTGTTTTATGGATATGGCGCGGTCCTGCTGGCCAGCGCATTGACCACGGTCGGGTTTTTTACCGTGTGGATCTGGCTCGGCGAGTTCGGCTGGTTCACCATCCTCATCTGGATCGGCTATCTGTTCGCGCTGCAGAGCGGCTTCCTGCTCGGCTCCTATCTGGCCTCGGGTGATCGCGCCGACGAGGAAGGCTGATCACCAGAACCAGATCGCCCGGCCCGCATAAGCGCAAAGAGCAGCCCACCACGCCGTGGTCACCCCGAAGGAGACCAGAACCGCAGCGAGCGGCGGACGGCGGCGAAGCGGTGGATTCTGAAACATGCCTGTATCCTGCTGGGACATCGGGTGTCGTGCTATGCCGACCTCCGCAAGGGCTGGACCAACGCGGCGCGCCTTTTCCTTGTGCAATGCACAACCCAACAACGCGACCGCAATATGACGTTGCATCGAATTTTAACAAAGCGCCTCGCCGGGCCGCGCGCCCCGGCTTGCCCAGCGCTCCTTCCCTGCTCTAGAAGCGCGGCAGCCCTTCCTTTTTCAGGCCGGAGTGCAGCATGACCGCGATCATCGACATCATCGGACGACAGATCCTCGATTCCCGCGGCAACCCCACCGTCGAGGTCGATGTCGTGCTGGAAGACGGCTCGATGGGCCGCGCTGCCGTTCCCTCCGGCGCCTCCACCGGCGCGCATGAGGCCGTCGAGCTGCGCGACGGCGACAAGAGCCGCTATCTCGGCAAGGGCGTGCTGAAGGCGGTCAACGCCGTGAATGTCGACATCGCCGAGGCGATCGTCGCGATGGACGCCGAAGATCAGACCGCCATCGACCAGGCGATGATCGATCTCGACGGCACGCCCAACAAGTCCAAGCTCGGCGCCAACGCCATTCTCGGTGTCTCGCTGGCGGTCGCAAAGGCCGCGGCCGAGGCCGCCGGCCTGCCGCTCTACCGCTATGTCGGCGGCACCTCGGCCCGTGTCCTGCCCGTGCCGATGATGAACATCGTCAATGGCGGTGCCCATGCCGACAACCCGATCGACTTCCAGGAATTCATGATCATGCCGGTCGGCGCGGAGAGCTTCGCCGAAGGCCTGCGCATGGGCGCCGAGATCTTCCACACGCTGAAGAAGAAGCTGCACGACGCCGGCCACAACACCAATGTCGGCGACGAGGGCGGCTTCGCGCCGAACATCAAGTCGGCCGAGGCGGCGCTGGACTTCGTGATGAGCGCGATCGAGGCCGCCGGCTACAAGCCCGGAGACGATGTCGCCATCGCGCTCGACTGCGCCGCGACCGAGTTCTTCAAGGACGGCGCCTATGTCTATGAAGGCGAGCGCAAGACGCGCGACCCGAAGGCGCAGGCGAAATATCTCGCCAAGCTCGTCGGCAGCTACCCGATCGTCTCGATCGAGGACGGCATGTCCGAGGATGACTGGGAGGGCTGGAAGACCCTGACCGACCTCGTCGGCGCCAAGTGTCAGCTCGTCGGCGACGACCTGTTCGTTACCAACGTCACCCGCCTCTCCCAGGGCATCAAGGGCAAGACGGCGAACTCGATCCTCGTCAAGGTGAACCAGATCGGCTCGCTGACCGAGACGCTCGCGGCGGTCGAGATGGCGCAGCGCGCCGGCTACACCGCCGTGATGTCGCATCGCTCGGGCGAAACCGAGGATTCGACCATCGCCGACCTCGCCGTCGCGACCAATTGCGGGCAGATCAAGACCGGCTCGCTCGCCCGGTCGGACCGGACCGCCAAGTACAACCAGCTCCTGCGCATCGAGGAAGAGCTGGGCAACCAGGCGATCTATGCCGGCCGCGCCGCGCTGAAGGCGCTGGCCTGATCGACGAGACAAGCTGCCGCGCTCACCAGCGCGGCAGCAGTCCCGAGGCCTGACTCCAGGTCCAGGAACCGGCGGCCTGCGCCAGGCCTGCGGTGCCCGCGACAACCTCGGCTACCTTCCCCGCCGGTGCGGTGACGATCCGGCTCCAGCCGCCCTCTTCCTGCTTATCGGACGGCGCCTCGGCCAGCGCCTGCGTCAGCCGAAGCGGTCCGCCGGCCGGCCAGCCATCGGCGAGCCCGGGGTCCCGGCGCGGCGGCAGCGGGGCAAGGTTCGCGGCAGCCGTCCGCAGCCGGATCGGCGCGGTGGAGGCGGTGCTTTGCGAAGCGCTCGCAGGGGCGCTCTGTTCCGTCTCCGGCCAGGCGGCGACCATCGGCATCGCGAGGATCGCGGGGATGAAGGCGCGCTTCGAGAGACCTTCCTCGTCGTCGGCCAGGCTCAACCGATCGATGAACTTGCCATCCAGCGGCGCTGCCGCCGGCACCGGCACCACCGCGGGAACGACTGGCCGAGCGGCCATCCGCAAGCCCTTGGGAAGGGTGACCGCTGCGACGATGGTCAGCGCGATCCCGATCGAAATCCCCAGCGACATCGCCAGATGGCTGCCCATCCGACGGAAAAGTGCCGCTGGCTTCGGCGTCATATGCGTCTCGCTGTCCATTTCCCCACCTCCAGCGCGTCCGATGGGAGCACGTAAACGGCGACACCGGGCAACAGCAGGGCTGAAATCGGGCGGGATCTCGGCCAAGATGGCGACTGCCCAGACGGCGGTCGATCCGTTCATGCGCGCATGCACAATCGGCTCATCGGGGCCTGCGCCGGACGGGTTATCTGTGCAGGATGGATGCGATCGCCGAAACCGAATTCCAACGGGCCGCCAGGGCGCGCCGGCGCCGGCATCTGGCCATCGCCGGGATGCTGCTCAGCGTTCTGATTTTCGGCTCCAATTTCGTGGTCAGCCGTTACGCCGTCCTGCACGGCATGAGCGCGCATGACATGATGGCGGTGCGCTTCGGCACGGCGGGGCTGCTGCTGTTGCCGCTGTTCCTGCGCCGCGGCGGCCTTGCCGATTGCAGCGGCATCGGCTGGGGGCGCGGGCTCTTCCTGCTGGTCTCCAGCGGCTTTCCGATGAGCTATCTGATGCTGACGGGCCTTGGGCTCGCGCCCGCCGCCCATGGCGCCACGATCACGCCCGGCACCGTGACCATGATCGGCATCGCCGGCAGCGTCGTGATGTTCGGGGCGGCGATCACGCGCAACCTCGTCATCGGCACCGCCGGGATGCTGGCGGGGCTCGCCTGCCTCGCCATCGCCGGCTCCGCGGGCGGGCACGGCGCGCTGATGGGCGACCTTCTGTTTTTATGCTGCGGGCTGCTCTGGGGCTTCTATCCCCTGATGGTCCAGCGCTGGCGCATCGACGGGCTGCATGCGGCCGCGATCGTCGCGGTGCTGTCGCTGGTCTATCTGCCGGTCTATTTCGCCATCTTTCACTGCGGCTTCGCTGTCGCGCCCTGGACCGTGTTCCTGTTCCAGGCGTTTTATCAGGGCGTGCTGAACATGATCGTCGGCTTATGGCTCTGGGGCCGCGCGGCGCATGTGCTGGGCGCTGCGATCGTCGGCCGGTTCCCGCCGCTGATCCCCGTCACAGGCACCTCGCTCGCCATCCCCGTGCTCGGCGAGTGGCCGGGGCCGATCCAATGGATCGGCATCGCGCTGATCATCGGCGGGCTCTTCGTAGCCTCATGGCGGCGCCCGCCGCGAAAGGGCGAGCAGCATCAGGTTCCAGGCGACGGCGATGGCGAGGCCGAAGCCAAGCGCCTTCCATGACCCCCAAGGCACAGCCGTCAGACTGACGGCGGCAAGGCCGAGCCCCGACCCGAGCAGCCCGAGCGCACTGCTGCCGATGACCGTCGCGGCAGCCGGACCACCGGCTCTCAGATGCAAAATGACGATCAGGCTGGAGAGGATGATCGGCAGGCCCGCCAGAATGCCGGACCATTGCGGGCCGATATGGCCGCTGGCGCCACTGACGACCCCGACCAGCGCCGCGACGCAGGCAGCACGGATCGGAATGGCATAGCGGGACAATCCCGCAGGAGGCTTGGCCCGGATCGCCAGATACGGCCGGACCAGCCGATGAACGACGAGGAATGCGATGGTGGTTACTGCCGCCAGCGGCAGCACTGTCAGTCCAAAGCTGCGGATGGCGAGCAGCAAGGCGATCCAGAGCGCGAACGCACAGCCGAGGGAAACGGCGAGGCCGTGCCGCTGGGCCAACAGAACATAGCTCAGCACGAAGCCGGCATGGGTGAGATTGGCGTTCATCGTGCCGAGCGCGCTGCCGGCGACGAAAGCCGAATCATGATCGAGCGCGATGAAGACGAGCACCGGTCCCAGTGAGATCGGCAAGGTCGCGATCAGGGCCGCGATGAGCGGTCCAGCGCGCTCGGCGAGCAGAGAACAGCCAACCACCACCGACGCGGCCAGCGCCATGTTCATCGGCAGCAGGGAGAGGCTCATGCTCAAGCCGGCTCGCCCCGCTCCCAGCCTTCCTTCGTTTCGGCGATGAAATCGGTCAGACGTCCGGCGGCGATGGCGGCGCGCAGGCCCGCCATCAGCTCCTGATAATAGGCGAGGTTGACCCAGGTCAGCAGCATCTTCCCGAGCATCTCGTCGGCCTTGACCAGATGGTGGAGATAGGCACGCGACCAGTCCCGCGCCGCCGGGCAGGAGGATTGCTCGTCGATCGGTCGAGGGTCTTCGGCGTGTTTGGCGTTCTTGAGATTCATCCGACCGAAGCGGGTGAAGATCTGGCCGTGGCGACCCGCGCGGGTCGGCATCACGCAATCGAACATGTCGATGCCGCGCGCCACCGCCTGGACGATGTCGTCCGGCGTGCCGACGCCCATGAGATAGCGCGGCTTCTCCTGCGTCAGATGCGGCTCCACCGTCTCGATCATGGCCAGCATGATCTCCTGCGGCTCGCCAACTGCGAGCCCGCCGACCGCATAGCCCTTGAGGTCCATCGAAGCCAGTTCGCGCGCGCTCTCGACCCGCAGATGCGGCACCGCCCCGCCCTGCACGATGCCGAACAGCGCGCGGCCCGGATGACGGCCGAAAGCGTCCTTGCAGCGCTGCGCCCAGCGCAGCGACAGGCGCATCGCCTTTTCCGCGACCTTGTCCTCGCAGGGCAGCGAGACGCATTCGTCGAGCTGCATCACGATATCCGAGCCGAGCAGGTTCTGGATCTCGACCGAGCGCTCGGGGCTGAGCATGTGCTTCGAGCCGTCGATATGGGAGCGGAAGGCCACACCCTCCTCCGTCAGCTTGCGCAGGTTGGCGAGCGACATCACCTGGAACCCACCGGAATCGGTCAGAATCGGGTGCGGCCAGTTCATGAAGCGGTGCAGCCCGCCGAGCCTCGCGACGCGCTCCGCACCGGGCCGCAGCATCAGATGATAGGTGTTTCCGAGCACGACATCGGCGCCGAGCGCCCTCACCTGCTCGGGATACATCCCCTTCACGGTCGCGGCGGTGCCGACCGGCATGAAGGCCGGCGTGCGGATGGTGCCGCGCGGCATGGTGATCGCGCCCGTGCGGGCGGCGCCATCGCGTGTTGCGACCTGGAAGGAGAATTCGGCGGGTGCGGCCGTGATTTCGGCTGCCATGGGAGCGGGTGATGCGGTCATGGCCCGCGAGGTAGAACAGCGCGCGGATTTAGGGAAGAGAGTGCGTCGTTCGGCCGTCACTCGCCAGCGCCCCGCTCTCCTGTCAGGAGACCGGAGGGGGCAGGCTTCCCCCGCGCTGACCGAGCCTGACAGCCACGGCCTCAGCCCTTGCCCAGCACCTTCTCGTAAATCTCTGGCTTGAAGCCCACGAGCGTCTTTCCCGCGCCGAGGTCCAGCACCGGGCGCTTGATCATGGCGGGCTGCGCCAGCATCAGCGTGATCGCCTTGCCGGCATCGAGACGCTGCTTCTGCTCGTCCGGCAGCGCGCGGAAGGTGGTGCCGGCGCGGTTCAGCAGCGTCTCCCAGCCATGCTCCGCGACCCAGCGCTCCAGCGAGGCGCGGTCGATGCCGCTCGCCTTGTAATCGTGGAAGGCGTAGGCAACGGCCCGCCCGTCGAGCCAGGCGCGCGCCTTCTTCATCGTGTCGCAATTCTTGATGCCGTAAAGGGAGATCATGCACGTCTCGCTGGTTGGGATTCGGCGGCCCATCCGCCCCGACCGTGACTGCGGCGGCACTGCGTCAAGCTGGAGACTCGGCTGTGAGCACGATCGAAACCGTCGATAGCATGCCCCCGGCCACTGCGCCCACCGCCCCGGCATTCCGCCGCTGGAAGAATTATCCGCGGGCCGGCATCGACTTCCCCGACATCAACACGCTGGGAGCCGATGGCAGCGCCCTCGCCCGGATCGCCGCGGACTTCGCAGCGGTGCTGCCGGCCGATCTCGACATCGTCGCGGGCATCGATCTCGGCGGGGCGGCGCTGGCCGGCGCGGTCGCCCGCGCGCGAGGCTGCGGCTTCATGCATATCCGCAAGATCGGGTCGCTGCGCACCGAGATCATCCGCAACTTCATCGAGAATCACGAAATCGCGCATGACCTCGCCGTCTCTCGAGGGGTGGCGCTGTCCGGCCGCCGGATCGCGCTGATCGACGATTGCCTGCTCAGCGGCGAGACGGTGATCCGTGCCGCGCGGCTGCTGGGCGAGCGCGGCGCGATCTGCGACCGCGCGCTCGTCGCCTTCGAGATCGACGGGCTGGGCGGGCGGGAGCGTCTCGCCCAGGCGGGCCTCGCCCTCCACGCCGCCATGACGGTGCAGCAGCGCCAGGCCGAGTGACCGGCCCGGCAGCGCCTGCCCGCAGTGTCAGCTGCGTTTGGGACTGTCGAGCCCGCGCTGAACCGCCGGGCGCGCGAGGCAGCGTTCCAGCCAGATCGGGACATGGGTCAGCGACTGATAGTCGACGAGCTCGCCCGCGCCGTAGAAGCCGACGAGGTTGCGGACCCAGCCGAGAATGGCGATGTCGGCGATGGTGTAGTCGTCGCCCATGATCCAGGTGCGGCTCGCCAGCCGCTCCTCCAGCACGCCGAGCAGGCGCTTGCTCTCGGCGGCGTAGCGGTCGCGCGGGCGCTTGTCCTCGTATTCTTTGCCGGCAAATTTATGGAAGAAGCCGAGCTGCCCGAACATGGGGCCGACCGCCGCCATCTGGAACATCACCCACTGGATCGTTTCGTAGCGGGCGGCCGGGTCCTGCGGCAGCAGCTTGCCAGTCTTCTCGGCGAGATAGATCAGGATCGCGCCCGATTCCCACAGGCCGAAGGGTTTGCCGCCGGGGCCGGCGGGATCGATGATCGCGGGGATCTTGCCGTTGGGGTTGAGCGAGAGAAACTCCGGTCCCCAGGTCTCGTTCTTGCCGATGTCGATCAGATGCGGCTCGTAAGGCAGATCGAGCTCCTCGAGTGCGATCGAGACCTTCACGCCATTCGGCGTCGGCAGGGAATAGAGCTGGATGCGGTCGGGGTGGCTCGCAGGCCAGCGCCTGGTGATCGGAAAGGCGGAGAGATCGGCCATCGGGGGCTCCGTTGCATCGGCTTGCGTCGCCAAGGAACTTAAGAGCCCATCTGCCCCGCGCAACCGGCGGCGCACGCCTCCGGAGCAATGCCGATCCTGCATCGCTGCAAGCTCGGCCGCTTCCTTTGCCGGGTCACTTCACTCCCACTCGATTGTGTACTGACCAAAAAACAGTAGTTTTTTCAATCACTTATAGCCATGCGATTTTGGCGATACCATTGAAAATGCCATGATCCCAAAGGCCCCAAAATAAGGGAAAAACGCCCTGAAATGCCGTCTTTCCATCGAAACCGGCCTGGTTGCGCGGAACAACAGGTGAACGAATCTCGGGGACAACCCCGGTGGCGGCGCTGGTATTGCCGCTACGGAAGCGGTAAATCGATTCCCGGCAGTACGCAGTGCGCCTTGGATCAGCATGCCCTCACGCCCGGGGCATGTCGCCCCAGGGCCCGGGCCCGATCCCGGCATGGACCGAAAAGCCATGAAGCACTTCTGCCCACTCTCGCAGCCCGTCGCCGTGCGCGACTATCTGCGGGTTCGTTTCGGACGGGTTGAGTTTGTCCGAGCACACTGCCGAGGCCTACCGACCACACGGTGAGCCCCGGCTTGTATGAGTGCTACTTGGGGAGCCTTCGGGCTCCCTCTTTTTTTCTTCGCCCTTCCCCAGGCGGAGAACTTGTGCCGCCTTCCGGCGACAATCCACCCTTGTCCACAGCGTGTGGATCGTCAAGGCAATAAGCGCCTCTTGCAAAATGTTCAGGGAGTACGCTCGGGCCTAGTTGACTCACTCAGCGCGATTCGGAGCCGCACGATTTCAAAGGCGGCATCCCGGACCAGCGTGTGAACGTGGTCATCGTCCCGCGCGCTGCCACCGTGGGCGTTAGCCCGCCAGCGCCGAAGAGCCTCCGCCCTCTCCTGCTCTTCCTGGCGCAGACGGTACAGGATGTCGTCGGAGCTGACACGGAGGATCTCGTCGCAACTCATGCTGCACTCACGCATGCCTTGGCGATGGCGGCGCTGCCCCCTGCAGGCTGGTGAACGAGAACTGCCCGAGTGAATTTTCGTAGTTCGTCCTTGGAGCAAAGTATCGGAGAGCATCCAGAATCACTGCATTCATAGATTAGCTCATCAATAGCGGAATCACCGATTCCTGCCTCGCGTAAAGCCAACTCTTCTGCCTCTCTCCATGGCATGAAACCCTTTTCGTGCAACTCTAGCGCGCGAGCTCGCAATGAAGTTTTTGCATTATCCGCTCGTGTGGCGAAAAGGTCCGCGTTTAGCCCGCTGTGCAGCTCTGTGATAGCACCTTCCAAAGCCTTGCCCAGATCGGTAGTAGCAAAGTGCTCCGCCCACTCTCCGTCTTCAAGCAGTTGCAGTGCTGCGCGCACATCTTCCTCCAACCCATCAGGCTCTGACAGCACCACTGGTGCGGCTACCGGGGACGCGGAAGGCGCTGGAGAGAGCGCCACAGTTACCCATCCACAGCCTCGCTCTGCTTTTGATGCCATCGGCAGGAAGTCAACTCGGCACAACTCTGGCTTCTTCGGTGCGTAATGCAGGTATGCGCGAGTAATTGCAGCAGGTACTGCCACGGTGGGCGATGTCGGCTCCAACAATTCACGATCTTTCATACATCTCCTTTGCTGACGCCACAACTATACGCGCAGACATTGGCATGATTTCAAAGTAATGGCGTTTCATTACTTTAGCACACCCTCCGCTCGTTGTGTGGTTAGATTTGAAAGCCAGAGATCGGAACCTGCTCATTGATGACGCGGCCGCATCATCAACTACGTTACGGAGCCCGACCTTGGATAAGATGCTGGAATCGCTCAGCTAACGCCGGATCGTCATGGTATCGGGCTCAAATTCGATACCATGCGCGGCGAATGGGTGGATTCCCCTGGCGCAGCAAAGGCTTGCATAGCGCCAATACCATGATCCGCGCTATGAACGGTGTATGGTATAAAGGCAGCTTCGGCCAAGCATCGAGCGCCATACCATGAACAATGCCATAAGACGCCGGAATCGCTGTTCTTTTACTTGATTCCAGAAATTCTGCGGCAAGATGAAAAAAGCCCGCTGTTACGCGGGCTTAGATCACATCATCTTTGGGTAATCTGAATCTATTCTTACAAGAATAGGAAAATAACCCTCACTCCCACTCGATCGTGCCGGGCGGCTTGCTCGTGACGTCATAGACGACGCGGTTGATGCCCTTGACCTCGTTGATGATGCGGGTCGCGGTGCGGCCGAGGAATGCCATGTCGTAGGGATAGAAGTCCGCCGTCATGCCGTCGACCGAGGTCACGGCGCGCAGGGCGCAGACATGGTCGTAGGTGCGGTAGTCGCCCATCACACCGACGGTGCGGACCGGCAGCAGCACCGCGAAGGCCTGCCAGATCACGTCGTAGAGGCCGGCCTTGCGGATTTCCTCGAGATAGATCGCATCGGCCTTGCGCAGAATGTCGAGCTTCTCCTTGGTGATCTCGCCCGGGCAGCGGATGGCGAGGCCCGGTCCCGGGAAGGGGTGGCGGCCGACGAAGGCGTCGGGCAGGCCGAGCTCGCGGCCGAGTACCCTCACCTCGTCCTTGAACAGCTCGCGCAGCGGCTCGACGAGCTTCATCTTCATGCGCTCGGGCAGGCCGCCGACATTGTGGTGGCTCTTGATCGTGACCGAAGGACCGCCGCTGAACGAGACGCTCTCGATCACGTCCGGATAGAGCGTGCCCTGGGCGAGGAAGTCGGCGCCACCGATCTTGGCGGCCTCGGCATCGAAGACCTCGATGAAGAGCCGGCCGATGGTCTTGCGCTTGGCCTCCGGATCGGCGCCGCATTTGGCCAGCTCCGACAGAAACAGCTCCTCGGCTTCGACGTGCACGAGCGGGATGTTGTAATGGTCGCGGAACAGCGTCACCACCTGCTCGGCCTCGCCGAGGCGCATCAGCCCGTGATCGACGAAGACGCAGGTGAGCTGGTCGCCGATCGCCTCGTGGATCAGAACCGCCGCCACGGCCGAATCGACGCCGCCGGAGAGCCCGCAGATGACGCGGCCGCTGCCGACCTGCTCGCGGATCTTCTTGGTCATCTCGGCGCGATAGGCCGACATGCTCCAGTCCGGCGTGCAGCCGCAGATCTCGACGACGAAATTGCGCAGCAGCCTGCCGCCATCGGGCGTATGGACAACCTCGGGGTGGAACATGGTGGAATAGAAACGCCGCTCCTCGTCGCTCGCCACGGCGAAGGGCGCGTTCTCGGAGGTCGCCTTCACCGAGAAGCCATGCGGCAGCTGAGTCACGCGGTCGCCATGGCTCATCCAGACGGGGTAGCGCGAGCCCTGTTGCCAGACGCCCTCGAACAGCTTCGAGGGGGCGACGATCTCGACATCGGCGCGGCCGAATTCGGCGGCATGCCCACCCTCGACCGTGCCGCCGAGCTGATGGGCCATGGTCTGCTGGCCGTAGCAGATGCCCATCACCGGGATGCCGGCGGAGAACACCGCCTCCGGCGCTCGGGGCGAGCCCTCATCGGGGACCGAAGCGGGCCCGCCGGAGAAGATCACGCCTTTCGGATTCAACCGCTCGAAGGCCTCGGAGGCCTTCTGGAAGGGCGCGATCTCGCAATAGACGCCGATCTCGCGAATGCGCCGCGCGATCAGCTGCGTCACCTGCGAGCCGAAATCGATGATGAGGATGGAGTCGTGGTAGGGCAGAGCGCTCGTCATCGCGTTCCGTTAATGGATCGCAATCACGCGCGCAACGCCCGCGAGCCCCTCAATCCCCGCGTCTCAGGCAGGCCAGATAGAACCCATCCGTGCCCGTCCGCCGCGGGGTCAGCTGCAGCCCGAACTCGGTCGCGAAACGGGCGAGCAGGGAGAAGTCGGTCTCGGCGCTCTTGAGCATGTCGATCGGCGCGATCGGAGCGAAGCCCGGCTGCTTGCCGAGGAAAGCGCGGATGGCCTCGTCGTTCTCCTCCGGCAGCATCGAGCAGGTGATATAGGCGATGCGCCCGCCGGGGCGCACCAGCCTGGCGGCGCGGGCGAGAACCTCGGCCTGATCCTTGACGCGCTCGGCCAGCGCGCCGGGGCGCACCCGCCATTTGGCGTCGGGGTTGCGGCGCCAGGTACCGGAACCGGTGCAGGGCGCATCGACCAGCACGAGATCCGCCTGCCCCGCCACATCCTCCAGCGGCTCGTGTCCGCGCGAGCGCGGGATGCGGATGTCGACGATGCTCGCGCCCGAACGAGCCAGCCGATCGTGCAGCGGGGCGAGGCGCCGCCCGTCCAGATCGGTGGCGTAGAGCGTGCCGCGATTGGCCATCAGCGCCGCCAGCGCCAGCGTCTTGCCGCCGGCTCCGGCGCAGAGGTCGATGACCGTCTGGCCGGGCTGAGGGGCAGCCAGCAGCGTCACCAGCTGGGAGCCCTCGTCCTGAATCTCGAAGGCGCCGGCGAAGAAGGGGGCTTCAGTCTGGAGGGACGGGCCGCGCCCATCCGGCCCGGGCTCGAAGCGCAGCGCATCGGGGGACCAGGCGCCCTCCTGCGGCTGGGCATGGCTAAGCGCAGCGGCGACCTCCTTGCGGCTCGCCTTCAGGCGGTTGACGCGCAGATCGACCGGCGCGCGCGCCGCCAGCGCCTGCCCTTCGGCCACCGCCGCGGCGCCGAAGGCGCTCGCGAAGGAGGGCCAGAGCCATTCGGGCACATCAGCCTGCACCCAGTCCGGCGCGTCACCGGCCGAGAAGACGGTCAGCAGCGCGGTCTCGTCCTCGCTCAGCCGGGCCGGTGCGTGGCTCTCGCCGGAGCAGAGCCCGCCGATTTCGCTCACCGACATCCCCCGCAGGCCGGCGAGCATGCCCAGCACCAGAGCGCGTGGCTCCTGCGAGGCCATGGCATAGCCGGAGGAGGCCTTGCGGCGCAGCGCGTCATAGACCAGCGAGGCGATGGCCGCCCGATCCTTGGACCCGGCGAAGCGGCGCGACAGGCCCCAATCCTTCAGAGCGTCGGCGGCCGGGCGGCGGCGGCCGACGATATCTTCGATGACCTCGATGGCGGCACTGATCCGGGCGGCGGGGGTCATGGGCAAGCGTCCAGGCGGGCGCGACCGGCGCCGCGAAACGGGAAAGGGCGATCTCGAAACCGAGCGAGCATGACTCTTCGGCATGGAAGCCGCGCCGTCACGTTCTTGACGCGCTCGTTCCATAAGCGGCAAGACGATGCAACCGCATGTCGCGGTTTCCGGGGTGTCCAAACCATGAAAAGCGCCGCTCGTCTCGCCGTTCTCGGCCTCTTCGCGCTCGGTCTCGCCGCCTGCGCCTCGCAGGCCCAGCAGGATTACACGCCGCCGCCGTCCAAGCGCCTCGACGCCAAGACCACGCTGGAAAAGCCGAACCAGCGCCGCTGATGGCCGGCCCGGTGCGGCGGCGCCCAGCAGCGCCGCACCGGCCGCCGACCGTTTTTGCCTTCATGGCCCCGTCACATGGGGCAGCCTAGGGTCCCGGCGATTTGTTGTGGACCGAGGTGCCCCATGAAGAAGCTGCTTCTATCGACCTCCCTGCTCGCGATGCTGGCCGTGCCGGCTCTCGCGCAGACCGCGCCGACCCTCTCCGGCCAGAAGCCGCTCGTGATCGCGCATCGCGGCGCCAGCGGCACGCTGCCGGAGCACACGCTGGAAGGCTACAAGCTCGCGATCCAGCAGGGCGCAGACTTCATCGAGCCGGATCTGGTCTCGACCAAGGACGGCGTGCTGATCGTGCGCCACGAGCCGATGCTCTCCGGCACCACCGACGTCTCCGAGCGGCCGGAATTCGCCGCCCGCAAGACCAAGCGCAAGATCGACGGCGTCGAGACCGAGGACTGGTTCGCCAACGACTTCACTCTCGCCGAGATCCAGACGCTGAAGGCCAAGCAGGCCTTCGCCGATCGCGATCAGTCTCATAACGGCAAATACGAGATCCCCACCTTCCAGCAGGTGATCGACCTCGCCAAGTCCGAGAGCGCCCGCGTCGGCCGGACGATCGGCATCTACCCGGAAACCAAGCACCCGACCTATCACGCCGCGCTCGGCCTCGCCTTCGAGGACAAGCTCATCGACATGCTCAAGGCCGCCGGCTGGACCGACAAATCGGCGCCGGTCTTCATTCAGAGCTTCGAGACCGGCAATCTCAAATATCTGCGCCCGAAGACGCAGTTGCGCCTCATCCAACTCGTCGATGGCGATGGCGTCGACAATGACGGCAAGGTCTCGCTGGCCGCGCCCTATGACCGGCCTTACGACTTCGCCGTGCTGGGTGATGCCCGCACCTTCCAGGACATGCTCTCCCCGGCCGGGCTGAAGGAGATCGCGACCTATGCCGACGGCGTCGGCCCGTGGAAGCCCTATCTCATCGGCACCAAGCCCGAGCTGGGCGCCGACGGCAAGCCGCGCGACGTCAATGGCGACGGCGTGGTCGACGAGCGCGACCGCACCGCCATCGCGCCGACCAGCGTGGTGAAGGATGCCCATGCGGCGGGGCTGGCGGTCCACACCTGGACCTTCCGCAGCGAGCCCAAGCGCATCGCCGCGTCCTACAAGGGCGATCCGGCGGCCGAGTACAAGGCTTTCTTCGCGCTCGGCGTCGACGGCCTGTTCTCGGACTTCCCGGAGCAGGCGGTGAAGGCCCGCGACGCCCGCTGAGGCGAGGCCGGCCTTACCCCTCCTCCTCGATGGCGATCTGCGCGATGCGCGGGTCGCCGCCATTCAGCCTGGACGCGAGCGCATGGCCGAGAGCCACCGCCGCGACGCATAGCGCGACGGAGAGCCCGATATTGAGCGCCGCGCGCAGCATCGCGCCGCTGCGCAACAGGTCGAGCGTCTGCAGGCTGAAGGACGAAAAGGTGGTGAAGCCGCCGCAGATCCCGATCATCACGAACAGCCGCAGCGGCTCGGAGGCCGGAAAGCGGCCATGGGCGAGCGTCAGCGTGCCGAAGAATCCGATGATGAAGGACCCGGCGATGTTGATGACGATGGTGCCCCAGGGCAACTGCGTGCTGACCGGAGCCGCGGCGAGCGAGATGAGATAGCGCGCCAGCGTGCCGATGGCGCCGCCGAGCATGATGATCAGGCAATTGGTGAAGGACATGAAACGGTCTCCCGGCCTGCGGCGCGGGCGCCGCAGCGAGCAATGATCGCGCGGCACGGCAGTTCGCCTCGGCGGCCGCCGTACCCATGGCTCAGGAGTCATCAGCCTTCCGTAAAAGGCGGTTTCGGGGGAACCCCATCCCCATCGTGGCCAGCGTAATGCGCCCGTCCTGCAGCTGCAACGCCGCAGAAGGCCGGCGGTTGAAGAGCGTCACGCAAAAAGGGCCGGCTTTCGCCGACCCTTTCGGAACGCATGATCGAGAATGATCAGTCGCAGACGCGCTCGGTGCGGGAAATCACGCCGCGGGGCGTCTCACGCTGGGTCGTGATCGTGCGGCAGCGCTCGTCGCGGTAGTTGGCGCGGCGCCATTCGCGATCACGCTCGCGCTCATAGCGATCGCGACGCATGTCGCGCTCGTAAGCGCGTTCCTGGGGCGAGCGCGGATCGACCGAGACGCCGCCGGGGCCGATATTGATGGACTGGGCATAGGCGCTGCCGCTCACCAGAACAGCGGCGATCAGCGCGGGAATGAAGCGTTTCATGCTGTGTCCTCCGTTTGGGATGACAACCGCCCGCGGCTTGAATCGTTCCCAAGGGGCATTGCGGCCGCGCGAGGAGCGTTGTTGCCGACCGCATGGCCGGCGGCCGCTCACCAGCACCAAACGCGCAAACGCCGCGCCGGGAATTCCAGCGCGGCGGCGACGATGGTGGATGAGACGCCTCGAGGCGCCTCCCAGGCTCAGTGCAGGATCTGGCTGAGGAAGAGCTTGGTGCGCTCGTGCTGCGGGTTCTTGAAGAACTCGTTGGGCTCGTTCATCTCGACGATCTGGCCGGCATCCATGAAGATGACGCGGTCGGCGACCTGGCGGGCGAAGCCCATCTCGTGGGTCACGCAGAGCATGGTCATGCCCTCGTCCGCCAGCGAGACCATGGTGTCGAGCACCTCCTTGACCATTTCCGGGTCGAGCGCCGAGGTCGGTTCGTCGAACAGCATGATCTTCGGGCTCATGCAGAGCGAGCGGGCGATGGCGACGCGCTGCTGCTGGCCGCCCGAAAGCTGGCCCGGATATTTGTTGGCCTGCTCGGGAATCTTGACGCGCTTGAGGTAGTGCATCGCGATCTCCTCGGCGTCCTTCTTGGGCATCTTCTTCACCCAGATCGGCGCCAGCGTCAGGTTCTCGAGGATCGTCAGATGCGGGAACAGGTTGAAGTGCTGGAACACCATGCCGACGTCCCGACGGATCTCGTCGATCTTCTTGAGGTCGTTGGTGAGTTCGGTGCCGTCGACGATGATCTGGCCCTTCTGGTGCTCCTCCAGACGGTTGATGCAGCGGATCATCGTCGATTTGCCCGAGCCCGACGGGCCGCAGATCACGAGCTTCTCGCCGCGCGACACCTTGAGGTTGACGTCGCGAAGCACATGGAACTCGCCATACCACTTGTTCACGCCGACCATCTCGACGGCGGTCGCCGTCTTGAGCGAGGTCGGCTTCAGGGCGGCGGGGCGGGTCTCGGTCTTGGTTTCTGCCATTGCCATGGTCTGGTTCCCTCTCAACGACGTTGGCCGGCAGCCATGCGCTTCTCGACGGCGATCGAGTAGCGGGACATGCCCCAGCAGCACAGGAAATAGAAGGTCGCGGCGAAGGCATAGCCCGTCGTGCGCGTGGTCGGTGTGGCCCAGGTCGGATCGACGAGCGTCGCCTGGACGGTGTTGAGGAAGTCGAAGATGCCGACGATGGAGACCAGCGTCGTATCCTTGAACAGCCCGATGAAGGTGTTGACGATGCCCGGAATGACGATCCGGATCGCCTGCGGCAGGATGATGAGCCGCATCATCTGCCAATAGCCCAGGCCCAGCGACATCGCGCCCTCGAACTGGCCCTTGGGAATCGCCTGCAAGCCGCCGCGGATCACCTCCGCCATATAGGCGGAGGCGAAGATCGCGACGCCGATCAGCGGCCGCAGCAGCCGGTCGGGCGAGTATTCCTGCGGCACGAACAGCGGCAGCATGGTGTTGGCCATGAACAGCACGGTGATCAGCGGCACGCCGCGCACGAACTCGATGAAGATCACCGAGAGCAGCTGGATGATCGGCAGGCGCGAGCGACGGCCCAGCGCCAGCACGACACCCAACGGCAGCGAGAACACGATGCCGACCGCCGAAATCAGGAAGGTCACCATCATGCCGCCCCACAGGCCGGTATCGACGCGCGGCAGGCCGATGCGCTCGCTGGCGAGTTCGATGGCGCCGAAGATCGCGAGCGACATCAGAACCAGCAGCTTGCCCTGGGCGAAGCGCAGCAGCGGCGAGACCTGCGCCTCGGCGGCGCGGATCGGCCCGCTCGCCCAGAGGGCCAGCGAGGGCACGAAGGAGACGAGCGCATAGACCACGGCCAGCAGCAGCGAGATCACCAGAAGGATGGTCAGCGTCGTCTCCGCCCGCGGACCGCCGAGCAGCAGAACGAAGCCCGCCAGCGGCAGGATGACGAAGAAGAAGAAGGCGCCGGCCCGCTTCAGCGGCGCGCGGCTCCAGAGCAGCCAGACCACCCCGAGCGCGAACATCACGAACACGATATCGACCCGCCAGCGCTGGGGGACCGGATAGGAGCCGTAGATGAAGTACTGCAGGCGATCCGCCACATAGGGCCAGCACGCCCCGACCGGGCGCCCGATCTTGTCGGCCAGGCAGGCGTCGCGGTTGGCCCCGGTGAAGACGGCGTCGAGGACGTAGAAGCGCAGGAAATCCTGCACCACGACGATCGCGATGTAGAGGCTCACCAGCGTCAGCAGCGTCGCCACCGGGCCGGAGAACAGATTGGTGCGCACCCAGGCGACGGGGCCGGCGACGGAGAGCGGCGCCGGCTGGGGCTGGAGGGTTTCGCGGCGGACGAAGGCGTTCGGCGCGTTGTCGAGCGTTGCGTCGGTCATCGCGCCCTCACCGTTCCACCAGCGCCATGCGCTTGTTGTAAATGTTCATCGCGATGGAGGTCACCAGTGAGATGGTGAGGTAGACGCCCATGGTGATCGAGACCATTTCCACCGCCTGGCCCGTCTGGTTCAGCACGGTGCCCATGAAGACCTGGGTGAGGTCCGGATAGCCGATCGCGACGGCGAGCGAAGAGTTCTTGACGAGGTTGAGATATTGCGAGGTCAGCGGCGGGATGATCACCCGCATGGCCTGCGGCACGACGACGAGCTTCAGCGTCGGGCCCGGTCGCAGCCCCAGCGCATGGGCGGCCTCGGTCTGGCCGCGCGAGACGGCGAGAATGCCCGCGCGCACCACCTCGGCGATGAAGCCGGCGGTGTAGGTCGACAGGCCGATCAGCAGCGCGACGAACTCCGGGAAGATCTGCACGCCGCCGGTGAGGTTGAAGCGGCCCTGCTGCGGGAATTCGAAACCGAGCGGCCGGCCGGTGGCGAAGAAGACCAGCAGAGGCAGGCCGATGATCAGACCCAGCGCAATCCAGCCATTCGGGTATTGCCGGCCGGTGCGAGCCTGCTGGCGGCGGCTCCAGACGAAGAAGGCGATGGCGCCGACGATACCGGCAACCAGTGCCAGCAGGACGAATTCGAAAGCCGCGCCGAATTGCGGCGTCGGCATGATGATGCCGCGATTGTTGAGGTAGATTCCGCCCGGCAGCGAGATCGAATTGCGCGCATCCGGCAGCGGCTTCAGCACCGCATTGTACCAGAAGAACAGCTGCAGCAGCAGCGGGATATTGCGGATGATCTCGACATAGACCATCGCCATCTTGGCGACGATCCAGTTGCTCGACAGGCGCGCCACGCCGATGGCGAAGCCGAGAATGGTGGCGAACACGATGCCGATGGCGGCGACGAGGAGCGTATTCAGCAGGCCGACGAAGAAGGCCTGGCCGTAGGTCGAGCCGGACGCGCTGAAGGGAATCAGCTTCTGGTTCACGTCGAAGCCGGCCGCATTGTTCCAGAAGCCAAAGCCGGAGGCGATCTTCTGGGCCCGCAGGTTGTCGATGACGTTCGTGGTGGCCGACCAGACGAGGAAGGCGACGATCGCCAGCAGCAGGAACTGGTAGAAATACCCGCGGATCTGAGGGTCGTAGAATAACGACGCCTTGCCCGGGGAAATTGTCTTGTCGGTGATGCTCGACACCTGTCACGCCCTTTTTTGGTTCTGATCGATGCGTTGGCAGCCGGCGGCTCGGTCCCGCCGGCATCCCTCATCTCGTTCGTGGCTCCGTGCCGGTCAGCGGATCGGCGGAGCGTATTGCAGGCCACCCTTGGTCCAGAGTGCGTTCTGGCCGCGCGCGATCTTCAGCGGAGAGCCCGTTCCGACATTGCGCTCGAAGGCCTCCCCGTAGTTTCCGACATGCTTGACGATGCGGTAGGCCCAGTCGTTCGTCAGCCCCAGCGGCTCCCCGAACTTGCCCTCCGTGCCGAGCAACCGCTTGATCTCGGGGTTCTCCGATTTCAGCATCGTGTCGACATTGGCTTTAGTGACGCCCAACTCCTCGGCATTGACCATGGCGAAATGGGTCCATTTGACGAGATCGAACCAGTTGTCGTCGCCATGCCTTACCGCAGGGGCCAGCGGCTCCTTGGAGATGATCTCGGGAAGCACGATGTGCTCCGCCGGGTCCTGCAGCTTCAGCCGCTCGGCATAGAGGCCCGAGGAATCCGTGGTGAAAGCGTCGCAGCGTCCCGCTTCATAGGCCTTGATGGTTTCGTCTCCGACGGAAAAGGCCACGACCTCGTACTTCATGTTGTTGGCGCGGAAATAGTCGGCGAGGTTGAGCTCGGTCGTCGTGCCCTGCGCTACGCAGATCGAGGCCCCGGCCAGCTTCAGCGCGGAATCGATGCCGAGCTTCTTGCGGACCATGAAACCCTGGCCGTCGTAATAGTTCACCGCGGCGAAGTTGAAGCCGAGCGAGGTGTCCCGGGACATCGTCCAGGTCGTCGTGCGCGGCAGGACATCGACCTCGCCGGATTGGAGGGCGGTGAAGCGATCCTTGGAGGAGAGCGGAATGAACTTCACCTTCATCGGATCGTTGAAGATGGCGGCGGCGACGGCCCGGCAGAGGTCGACGTCGATGCCCTTGTAGACACCCTGCGCATCCGGCATCGCGAAACCGGCAAGCCCGGGGCTGGTGCCGCAATTGAGGATTCCGCGCGCCTTCACCTGGGCCAGCGTATTGGTCTGGGCCGATGCGAAACCGGCCGTCGTGACGAAAGCGACAGCCGCGATGGCTGTTCTGACGACGATGCTCATGATGTCCCCCTGCTCTGGGCGCGACCGCCGCCGCGCCCAAAACTCTTTGCAAGTCCCAGACCAAGGACCGCGGCCAGAGCCGCGGTCCTGTCGTCGGGGGCTTGAGGGGATCAGCGAACCGGCGGGGCGTATTGCAGGCCGCCCTTGGTCCAGAGCGCGTTCTGGCCGCGGGCGATCTTGAGCAGCGAGCCGGCGCCGACGTTCTTCTCGAAGGACTCGCCGTAGTTGCCGACGAGCTTGACGATCCGGACGGCCCAGTCCGTGGTCAGGCCGATCTGCTCGCCGAACTTGCCTTCGGTGCCGAGCAGACGCTTGATCTCGGGATTCTCGGACTTCACCTGCTGGTCGACATTGCCCTTGGTCACGCCCAGCTCTTCGGCGTTCAGCATGGCGAAGCCGACCCACTTGACGAGCGCGAACCACTGCGGATCGTTGTTGCGGACGGACGGGCCGAGCGGCTCCTTGGAGATCACCTCCGGCAGAACGATGTGGTCGTCCGGGGCCGTCAGCTTCAGGCGCTCGGCATAGAGGCCCGACTGGTCGGTGGTGAAGGCGTCGCAGCGGCCGGCATCATAGGCCTTGACGGTCTCGTCGGCGCTGGCGAAGGCCACGACCTCGTACTTCATGTTGTTGGCACGGAAATAGTCGGCCAGGTTCAGCTCGGTGGTGGTGCCCTGCTGGGTGCAGACCGAGGCGCCGTTCAGCTGCAGGGCGGAGTTCACGCCAAGCTTCTTGCGGACCATGAAGCCCTGGCCGTCATAGTAGTTCACACCCGTGAACACGATGCCGAGCGAGGCGTCGCGCGTCATGGTCCAGGTCGAGTTGCGCACGAGCAGATCGACTTCGCCCGACTGGAGCGCCGTGAAGCGGTCCTTGGCCGAGAGCGGGATGAACTTCACCTTGTTCGCATCGTTGAAGATCGCAGCCGCGACGGCGCGGCAGTAATCGACGTCCAGACCGGTCCAGTTGCCCTGCGCGTCCGGAACACCGAAGCCCGCAAGGCCGGTGTTGGATCCGCAGTTCAGGATACCGCGCTGCTTCACCTGGGCGAGGGTCGCCTGAGCCGAGGCGCCGGTCGCCGCGAGCGCCAGACCAGCGCCCGCGAGAAGGGCGGCTGCCAGAAATTTCTTCATCCAAACTCTCCCATCGATGACAAGCACCCGGACAGGCCGGTGTGCGGAAATATCGGTTTCGTCGCCGGCGGCTCCCGACCGCTCGATTGTTCCCAGCAATTGGGGCGACGTCCCCTCGACCCAGTCGATTGCCAGAGCGACCTATGAGCGTCAAGCAACGGTCACCCGCTGTTCCCGCCCCTTGTTGGCCACAATCATCTCATGCGACTTTGCAAATGTGGTCAAGTGCGCCACCTGTCATCTTGTCCGGACGTGCCGTTTCCATGAAAAAGCTGCCTCCCGCCGAATTCGCCCGCCTGGGCGAGCGCACACGCCTGACTCTCGCCGGCCGCGACCCCAGCGACAGCTATGGTTTCGTGAACCCGCCGATCGTGCGCGGCTCGACGGTGATCTATCCGACAACGGAGGACTTCCTCGCCCGCAGGTCGCGCTACACCTACGGCACCCACGGCAATCCGACGCTGGACGCGCTGGAGGCCGCGGCCAATACGATCGAGCGCGGGGCCGGCGTCGTCGTCACGCCTTCGGGCCTGCTGGCCTGCACCCTGCCCTTCCTCGCTTTCCTGTCGGCCGGCGATCACGTGCTGGTGACCGACAGCGTCTACCGCCCCACGCGCAATTTCTGCGATTCCCTGCTGAAGCGCATGGGAATCACGGTGGAGTACTACGATCCGGCGCTGGGCGAGGGCATCGCGTCGCTGTTCAAGCCCAACACCAAGGCGATCTGGACCGAGGCGCCAGGCTCGCAGACCTTCGAGATGCAGGACATCCCGGCCATCGCGAAGGCGGCGCAGGCCCGCGGCATCCTGACGATGATGGACAACACCTGGGCGACCCCCTTGTTCTTCGACAGCCACAAGGCGGGCGTCGACATTTCGGTGCAGGCCGGCACGAAATATTACGCCGGCCATTCGGACGTGCTGATCGGCACCGTCTCGGCGCGCACGCCGGAGCTCTACAAGACCCTGCGCAGGGCCTGGGAGGAGCTCGGCATCATCGTGGCGCCGGAGGATGCCTTCCTGACGCTGCGCGGCATGCGCACCATGGCGATCCGCCTGAAGGAGCAGATGCCGGCCGGGATCGAGATGGCGAACTGGCTGAAGGCGCGACCGGAGGTCGCACGGGTGATGCACCCTGCCCTGCCCGACGATCCGGGCCATGCCCTGTGGAAGCGCGACTTCACCGGCGCCTCCTCGCTGTTCGGCATCGAGCTCGCCCCGGTCTCGATGAAGGGTGTCGGCGCCATGCTTGATGGGCTGACCCTGTTCGGCATGGGCGCGTCCTGGGGCGGTTATGAAAGCCTGGTTCTGCCCTTCGACTGCCGGGCCTATCGCACGGCGACGACGCCGAGCCACAAGGGCCCGACCATCCGCATCCATATCGGGCTCGAAAACATCGAGGACCTCAAGGCCGATCTCGACGCCGGCTTTGCGCGGCTGCGCGCGGCGGCGTAGGCAGCGCCGCGCTGGTCGATCCGAGGCCGAGCGCAGCGGGCGCTGCGCTCGGCCGTGAGTTCCGGGCTCGTGCCGCCGGCGCGCCCCGGACAGACCACGGGTCCGAACTGACGCCCTGATCAGCCGCGCTCGATCGCGAAGTCGCGGCCCAAGAGCCGCGCCAGCTGCTTGAGGCGCCCCTCCACGCGCTCGCTCGACAGAGCGGCGAGCTCGGCCGGGAAGCGCAGGACCAGCCGATCCGCCTCGCAGGCCGCCGCAATTTTCGGCAGGATGCCCGCCATCCCGGCCGAGAGGAGATAGGCGACGCGGAAGATCGCCGCGATGAGCTGCGCCTGCTGCAACAGGGTCGGCTCCAAGAGCGTCTTCAGCGCCTCGGCGGCGGGGGAGCTGTCCTTCAGCCCGGCATATCGGTGGAACAGGGTCATCGCCAGGAAGGCGCGGCCGGTATGGTCGATGCCTGTGAAATAGGCATGGGCGACGACGTTCATGCTCTGCTCGCCGCGATAATCGGGATGGGCCCGCCAGCCGATATCCGACAGCAGGCACACGGTCTCGATCATGCGATGGGGAACGAGCGCCTCCGTCGCGCCGGCGGTGCGAAGGATGCCGAGGGTCCAGTCCACCAGCTCGGAGGCATGGCGCGGGTCGCGGGCGCGCAGCAGGTTGTAGTCCCGTGCCGCCTGGAGCAACGGGTCGCCGGCGCGCTGTTCGGGCGGCAATTGCTCGTAGAGGAGGCCTTCGCGCACCCCCTGCGCCGAGATGACGATGCTGCGTGGCTTGCCGCGCTTGATCAGCTCGTCCAGCACCAGCGCGCCATAGGCCAGCAGCGGGCGACGCGCCGAAGAGACGGCGTCGATCGCTTCCAGCGTCGTCGCATCGGCCCGCTCGACCAGCCTGACGAAATCGGCCGCGTCCCGCGGGGGAATGGCGTAGCCGTTCATGACGTTGAGCGGATAATTGCTGCGGCGCTGATGCAGCGTCGCCAGAGCGCGCCAGGTGCCGCCGACAGCGTAGAAATCGCGCCCCTTCATCGCGGCCAGCTGGGGGAGCTTGTCGAGCTCGTCCTTGACGATCTTTTCCGCCGCCTTGAGCGAGCCCTTCGAGCGGTCCTGCAGGGCCAGGCCGCCGAGGGGCACGCTGGCGCCGGGGCCGACCGTCTCTCCCGAAACCGAGATCAGCTCGAGGCTGCCGCCGCCCAGATCGCCGACCACGCCATCGGCCTCATGAAAGCCGGAGATGACGCCGAGCCCCGAAAGCTCGGCCTCGCGCCCGCCGGAGATCAGCTCGATCGGCTGGCCGATGGCCTCCTGCGCACGGGCGATGAAGGCCGGGCCGTTCTCGGCATAGCGGGCGGCGGCCGTCGCGATGACGCGGATCTCGCCGACATGCATCGCCTCGCACAGGATGCGGAAGCGCAGCAGCGCTTCGATCGCCTTCTCGATGGCGTCGTCGGCCAGGCGCCCGGTCGTGGCGACCTGACGGCCGAGCCCGGCCATCTCCTTTTCGTTGAAGACCTGCGAGGGCGCGCGCCCGAGCATCTCGTAAACGACGAGACGGACCGAGTTGGAACCGATGTCGACGATGGCGATGGTGTTCGACAGCGCCAGCCGGCCCGGCGCGTGCCGCGCCTCAGGTCTTGCGGCCGCCGCGGCGGGAAAGGGCACGGGGGCTGGAGCTTGAAAGCGATTTTCCACGTCCGGACAGGCTCGGGTTCGTCATGAAGTATTTATGGGCGTTGAACGGCTCGTCGTTCGGCCCGGGGGCGATGCGGCGCGAGCCGCCATCGGGCAATATCGTCCAGCTCTGCTCGTTGTCGAGCAGATTGGCCAGCATGATCTGATCCAGCAGCTGCTGATGCACAGTCGGATTGAGGATCGGCGTCAGCGCCTCGACCCGGCGATCGAGATTGCGCGGCATCAGATCGGCCGAGGAGATGTAGATCTTGGCCTTGGCCGCCGGCAGGCCGTGGCCTGCGCCGAAGGCATAGATGCGCGTGTGCTCCAGAAAGCGGCCGATGATCGACTTGACCCGGATATTCTCCGAGAGCCCGGGCACGCCGGGACGCAGGCAGCAGATGCCGCGCACGACGAAGTCGATCTCCACGCCGGCGCGGCCGGCATCGTAAAGCGCGTCGATGATCTCGGGGTCGACGAGCGAGTTGCACTTGCCCCAGATCGCGGCCTTGCGGCCCGCCTTGGCATGGGCGACCTCCTCTCCGATGTCCGCGAGCAGGCGCTGCTTCAGCCCGCTCGGCGAGACCGCCATGCGCTCCAGCCCGGCCGGCTCGGCATAGCCGGTGATGAAGTTGAAGACCCGCGCCACGTCCTGCGTCATCACCGGGTCGGCGGTGAAGAAGGAGACGTCGGTGTAGATGCGCGCCGTGATCGGATGGTAGTTGCCGGTCGCGATGTGGCAGTAGCTGACCAGTTGTCCAGCCTCGCGGCGGACAACCAGCGACAGCTTGGCATGGGTCTTGAGCTCGATGAACCCGTAGACCACCTGGACGCCGGCCCGCTCCATCTCCTTGGCCCAGCGGATATTGGCCTCTTCGTCGAAGCGGGCCTTCAGTTCGACGAGCGCCGTCACCGACTTGCCGGCCTCGGCCGCCTCTGTCAGTGCCTTGACGATCGGCGAGTTGGACGAGGTGCGGTAGAGCGTCTGCTTGATCGCGACCACCGAGGGGTCGCGCGCCGCCTGCTGCAGGAACTGCACGACGACGTCGAAGCTCTCATAGGGATGATGGACCAGCAGGTCCTTCTGGCGGATCGCGGCGAAGCAGTCGCCGCCATGCTCGCGGATGCGCTCGGGAAAACGGGCGTTATAAGGCTTGAACTTGAGGTCCGGCCGGTCGACGCCGACGAGCTGCGACAGCTCGTTCAGCCCTATCATGCCGTTGATCTCGACGACCTCGTCGCTGTCGATCTTGAGCTCGCGCACGATGAGCCGCAGCAGGTGCTGGGGCATGCCCGTCGAGACCTCGAGCCGGATGACCACGCCGAGGCGGCGCTGCTTCAGCATCGTCTCGAAGACACGCACGAGGTCCTCGGCTTCCTCCTCGATGTCGAGATCGGAGTCGCGGATGACGCGGAAGGAGCCGGCGCCCTTCACCGCATAGCCCGGGAAGAGCTTGGTGATGAACAGCGAGACCGCGTCGTCGAGCGTGATGAAGCGGTGCAGCCCCTCGCGCGCGAGGTCTGGCAGCTCGATGAAGCGGTCGATCTTGGTCGGCACGCGGATCAGCGCGTCGAGCTGGCGGGAATCGCCCTTTCGCTCCAGCGCCAGCGCGATGGTGAAGCCGAGATTGGGGATGAAGGGGAACGGATGGGCCGGGTCGATCGCCAGCGGCGTCAGCACCGGGAAGATATAGTTGAGGAAGTAATCCTCCAGCCAGATCCGGTCCTGCGGGCCGATATCGTCGGGGCCGAGCAGATGGATGCGGTTCTCGTGCAGATCCTGCCGCAACTGGGCCCAGCGGGCCTGCTGGTCGTCGGTCAGCGCCACGGTCGCCTTGCCGATCTCGACCAGCTGCTCCGCCGGGGTCAGCCCGTCCTGGCTGCGCGACACCACGCCCGCCTTGAGCTGCTCACGCAGCCCCGAGACGCGCACCATGAAGAACTCGTCGAGATTATTCGCCGAGATGGAGAGGAAGCGCAGCTGCTCCAGCAGCGGATGGTTGCGGTTGGAGGCCTCCTCCATCACGCGGCGGTTGAACTGGAGCCAGGAGAGCTCGCGGTTCATGAAGCGGGCCGGCGAGCGGCGCAGCTGCGCATCCTCGGGTTGCATGACGACGACCGGGCTCGCGGGCGCCGGCGGAAGCGTCGGCAATACGGCGGACGGCTCGGCTGACTCCGGCGCGGGGGCTGCTGAAGCGGCCTGCCCGGCCTCGGCGGCCGGCTTGGCGATGCGCTTGCTTCGGACCCTGACGCGGTTGGAGGTTGTCATCCGTCTCATCAAATCCGTAAGGTCACGCCACCACGACAATCCGATGACGGCAGGCGGGAATCGGGGCTTCAGATTAGCAGGCGCTCGAGCTGCGGATAGGTGGCAGGTGGCGCTTTTCCGCGGAGGGTCACGGGCTCGGCGCCTTCAAAAAGCGCCGAACGGCCCGCCATCAGCCGCCCTCCTCCGGAAAAAGCTCCGCCAGCGCCTCCTGCACCAGCGGCCGGGTAACGCGCCGGCCGCGCTCCAGCGCCAGCCGGTCGAGCCGGTCGACCACGAGGCGCGCGGCGGCGAAGGAGCGCTCCATCCGCAGCGCGAGCGCGTCGATCACGGCCGTGTCGACGACGAGCTGGCGGTCGATGAAGAGCTTCACCAGCACGGCGCGGAGCAGCCCGTCATCGGGCGGCTCGATCGTCGCGCTCGGCGCCAGCCGCAGGCGCGAAAGCAGATCCGGCACCTTCAGGCCCCATTGCTCCGGCGGGGTCCGCGCCGTCAGCAGCAGATGACCGCCGCGCGCCTTCACCGCGTTCATCAGGTGGAACAGAGCCGCCTCGTCGAAGGGGCCGGCATCGCAATCCTCGACGACGAGGGCGCCGTTGGAGATGAGATGCGCTACCTTGTCGTCGCCGAGTTCGGCTGCCCTGACCGTCCAGGCATAGGCGGCACGACCCCAGATCGCGGCCAGATGGGTCTTGCCGGCGCCGGCCGGCCCCGTCAGCCGCAGCCAGGCCTCCGGCCAGCTCGGCCAGCTTTCGACCAGGGCATAGGCGGCCTCGTTCGAGGGGCCGATCAGGAAATCCTCGATGCCGTGGCGGCTGTCGACCGGCAGATCGAAAGCCAGCTGGCGCGGGCGCGCGGTGCTGTCGCTCATCTGGTTCAGCGTTCGAGATCGACCTTGACCACCACTTCCTTCGGCGGCGGCACCGGCGCGCCCCTGTAGAGGTTGCTGGCGAGATATTGCCGAAGGGCGAAGCGGCAGAGCACCCCCGCGATCGCCGCCAGCGGCACCGCCATCAACAGCCCGACGAAGCCGAAGAGCGAGCCGAAGGCCAGAAGCGCGAACATCAGCCAGACGGGATGGACGCCGATCGAGTCCCCGACGAATTTAGGCTGGAAGATGTTGCCCTCCAGGAACTGCCCGACGAGGAAGACGCCGAGCGCCGCCAGCGGCCAGGTCCAGTCCGGCCAGAACTGCACCGTCGCCACGCCGACCGACAACACCAGCCCGGTCAGCGAGCCGACATAGGGAATGAAGGAGAGGAAGCCGGAGATCAGCCCGATCAGCGCGCCGAAATTCACGCCGATGACGCTGAGGCCGATGGCATAGAAGGCGCCGAGCAGCAGGCAGACCAGCGCCTGCCCACGCAGGAAACCGGCGATGGCGGTGTCCATCTCGCGCAGCAGACCGCGAATGGTGTCGCGATGGGCGCGCGGCAGCCAGCCATCGACGGTGGCGACCATGCGATCCCAGTCCGCCAGCAGGTAGAAGGCGATGACCGGAGTGAGCACCAGCAGCGAGAACACGCCTACAATGGCGGTGCCGCCGCTCCAGAGCGATTGCAGCAGGCCGCCGATCCATTTCGTCGCCTCGCCGACGAGGTTGCCGAGCGAATTCTGGGCCTCCTTGGCGAGGTCGCCGCCGCCGAAGCGCTCCAGCCAGGGAGCACCGCGCTCCATCAGCAGTTCCTGAAGGCGGGAGGCGTCCTGCGGCAGGCGCGCCACCAGCCCGGCGAGTTGCTGGCCCAGTAGCGGCGCGAGCAGGACGAGCGCGAGCACGAAGAAGAGCAGGAAGAAGACGAGAATGACGATGGTGGCCGCCAACCGCCCCATGCCCATGCGCTCCAGCCGGTCGGCCAGCGGATCGAGCAGATAGGCCAGCACCAGAGCCGCGATGAAGGGCAGCAGGATATCGCGAAAGACGACGAGGAAGAGCACGAAGACGGCGAGCGAGCCGAGCCAAAAGCCGATCTGGCGTTGCAACGTCATGATTCAGCCTCTTCGCAAGACGACAGCCCGCCTCTCAAACGCCGGGAGGCCGCAAAGTTCCCGGCGGACGCAGCCGCTGGGCAGATAGGCCGCGGCGCCGACAAGCGCAATATGGCGGGCCTTCACCATCTGCCCTTTCAGGGCGCGGCACGGCGGATAACCCGGTCAGACGCCTTGCCAGCCGCGGCCGCCTTGCCTATCGCTCGCGCGAGCAGGAATGGAAGGCGAGAGAGCCATGAGCAAGCCCGGCGCGAATGGACTGACCTATGCGCAGGCGGGTGTCGATATCGACGCCGGCAATGCGATGGTCGACCAGATCAAGCCGCTGGTGCGCGCGACCCGCCGGCCGGGTGCGGATGCGGAGATCGGCGGCTTCGGCGGCCTGTTCGACCTCAAGGCCGCCGGCTTCAGCGATCCGATCCTGGTCGCGGCCAATGACGGCGTCGGCACCAAGGTGAAGATCGCGATCGAGAGCGGGCTGCACTCCACGATCGGCATCGACCTCGTCGCGATGTGCGTCAACGACCTCATCGTGCAGGGCGCCGAGCCGCTGCTGTTCCTCGATTATTACGCCACCGGCAAGCTCGACCCCAAGGTCGGCGTCGAGATCGTGCGGGGCATCGCCGATGGCTGCCGGCAGGCCGGCTGCGCGCTGATCGGCGGCGAGACCGCCGAGATGCCGGGGATGTATGCCGAGAAAGACTATGATCTCGCCGGTTTCGCGGTCGGTGCGGCCGAACGCGGGACGCTGCTGCCGCGCGAGGATCTCAAAGCCGGCGATGTCGTCTTCGGCCTGCCTTCCTCCGGCGTGCATTCCAATGGCTATTCGCTGGTGCGCCGCATCGTCCAGATGAGCGGCCTTTCCTGGGACGCGCCCGCCCCCTTCGCAGCCGGCAAGACGCTCGCCGAGGCGCTGCTGGAGCCGACGCGGATCTATGTGAAGCCGCTGCTGCAAGCGCTGAAGGCGACCGACGGCATCAAGGCGCTCGCCCATATCACCGGCGGCGGCTTTCCCGACAACATCCCGCGCGTTCTGCCCGAGGGGCTGGGCGTCGCGCTCGATCTGCCCGCCATCCCGGTGCCAGCTGTCTTCGGCTGGCTGGCGAAGACCGGCGGCGTCGCCGAGCGCGAGATGCTGCGCACCTTCAATTGCGGGCTCGGCATGGTCGTGGCGGCCGATGCGGCCAAGGCCGACGAGGTGGAGGCCGCGCTGAAGGCCGCCGGCGAAGCGCCGGTCAAGCTCGGCAAGGTCGTGCCGGTATCGGCGGGCGAGGAGCAAGTCAGCTATCGCGGCAGGCTTTCGCTGTGAGCTTCAGCTGCGGCTCCTTCCCGGCCCTCATCCTGAGGCGCGCTTCGCAGAAGCGCGTCTCGAAGGATGCTCGCAAAGGCGCGGGAGATCTCTGGGGCATCCTTCGAGACGCGGCCTGCGGCCGCTCCTCAGGATGAGGGCTTCCCATGCTCGATGAACAGCCTCGTTCCGCTGCCCGCACCCGCGTCGGCGTGCTGATCTCCGGGCGCGGCTCCAATATGGTGTCGCTGGCCGAGGCGGCGCGGGCGGCTGACTACCCGGCCGAGATCGCGCTGGTCGTCTCCAACATCCCGGATGTCGTCGGGCTGGAGCGGGCGCGTGGCTTCGGCATCGCGACCGCCACGGTCGATCACCGCGCCTTCGGCAAGGATCGCGAGGCGTTCGAGCGGGCGGTCGACGCGGTCCTGCGGGAAAACCGGATCGAACTCGTCGTGCTCGCCGGCTTCATGCGGATCCTGACGCCCTGGTTCGTCCAGCGCTGGGAAGGGCGGATGATCAACATCCATCCTTCCCTGCTGCCGCTGTTCAAGGGCACGCATACCCACCGGCAGGCGCTGGAAGCAGGCGTCACCGAGCATGGCTGCTCGGTCCACTTCGTCGTGCCGGAGCTCGATGCCGGGCCGGTGATCCTGCAGGCGAAGGTGCCGGTCCTCCCCGGCGACGATGAGGAGACGCTGGCGCAGCGCGTCCTCGTCGAGGAGCACAAGCTCTATCCGGCCGCGCTGGCGGAGGTCGCTTCAGGCCGCGCGAAGCTGGTCGGCGGTGTGGTCGAGCGCGGCTGAGGGGCAGCCTCCGACGCAGGCTGGGCCTGCTGCGGTGCCTCCCGGCCTTCGCGCTGGCAGCGCGCCCATTCCTCGCGCGTGCGCTCCTCTTCCTTCTGCCAGCGGCGGAAGAGCTCGGCGCGGCGGCCGGGATAGCGCTCCTCCAGCGCCGCCAGCTCGGTGATGCGGTCGGTGCGGAAATGGCGGAAGGCCTGCCTCAGCTCGCACCAGGCGATGACCACTCTCACCCGCTCGTAGAAGGTCATGCCGATCGGCCAGATCATGCGCTGCGTCGCCTGGCCGCTCTCGTCGCTATAGGCGATGCGCAGCTTGCGGCCGTTGCGGATGGCGGCGCGCACCGGCGCGATATCGACCCGGTCCACCGGCAGATCGCCCGGATAGGAGGCGGCGAAGAGCGCGCCGTCAAGCAGGATCGGCTTGAGATGGGAGGGCAGCACCGCCCCGATCTTGCTGACGACATCCTCCGCCGCGCGCGCCAAACTCGGATCGGCACGCTCGGTAAGCCAGCGCATGCCGACCAGCACCGCCTCGATCTCGTCGGGCGAGAGCATCAGCGGCGGCAGGTCGAAGCCCGCATCAAGCACATAGCCGATGCCGGCCTCGCCGCGCACCGGAACGCCCTGACGCACCAGCGCGCCGATATCGCGGTACACCGTGCGCACGGAGACACTCAGTTCGGCCGCCAGGGTCTCGGCCGTCACCGGGCGCCTGCGGCGGCGCAGGCTCTGGATCATATCCAGCAAACGTTCGGCGCGCTGCACGGCTGTCTTCTCCCCGCCTCTTCGCGATCGCTGACGGCCCATGCCGCGACGCCGCTTCTGTGAAAGCGGCGTCGGCTTCGACCGTGCTGTCAGGATGACTCGATCAGGCTGACAGCTTCTGTCAGGAGCGTGGCAGCAGCATGGCGGGAGCGGCGTCGGAGAAGACGGCGTCATGCTCGGGCGCGCGCCGAGCAGCTGGTGCAGGAAAAGCCGTGCTCATCGTCCCCGAGATTCTCGGATCCAAGCTGCGCCTGGCCCGAGAATGACGGAACTCGACAGCCTCAGAACGGGCGCTTCAGCTTACACTTGTCGAGGAAGGAGAGCGCCTTCTCGCGGGCGGAATCGTTGAAATAGCCAGTGTCGCGGAAAGCCTGAATCTCGTCCTTGGTCATCGATTCGATGGTGCCGTTGGCGTAGCAGCTGCAGGGCGTGTGCACCGCCTCGCGCGTGGTCTTCAGCAGGCCCGACTGGTTGACGAGGCAGGCGTCGAAGGCGCGCAGCTTGATCATGTAGGGGGTGAGGTTCTTGGCCGTGGGGTCCACGACCGGCACGGGCGTCTGGCTGCTGGCGGCCAGGGCCGCGCCGCTGAGGAGAAGCGCCAGTCCACCGGCCAGAACGACCGCACCCATCCGCCGCATGATCATCTTTTCGAGCCCGTGCTTTCGAGAAAGGCGGCGCGAAGGATCGCCGTCGCCGTGGCGTTCCGCATGACACAGCCAACCGAAAGGTCAAGAGGACGGAGGGTCACGCCGGAGCGGTTCGCATGTCCCTCAGCCCCCATCCTGAAGAGCGACCCGAGGACTCGCGTCCGATGCCCGTGGCCCTCACGCCCTCCTGATCCAGACCTTGTTGTCGTGGAAGGCGGCGCCGCCGAACGGCGCGGGCGAATCGGCTCCGGTCAGCGTGTTGATGCCGCGCCCGAATTTATGGGCGGCGTTCGGCCAGATCGACTCAGCGATGACGACGCCGCGCCGCACACCCGCGAACAGCGCGGCGGTGAGATGCACCGTGCCGCGCCGGTTGCCGACGACGAGCTGGTCGCCGGCAACCACGCCGAGCCCGGCAGCATCCTCCGGATGCAGCATCAGGGTCGGTCCGCCTTCCTTCTTCACCGAGCCGGGCGTCTCGGTGAAGGTGGAGTTGAGGAAGCTGCGGGCCGGGCTGGTGGCGAGGCGGAAGGGATGCTCGGCATCGGCCTGCTCGATCACGTCCCACTGGTCGGGCAGTTCCGGCATCTGCGCATACGGGCCGACGAGGCCTTCATTGGGGTTCGGCACCTTCGGCCAGTCCGGCCTGAAGCGGAACTTGCCGTCGCGATGGCCGAAGCCCTTGAGATAATGCGCCGTCTCGAAATCCGGCTGCACATCGATGAAATCCCTGGCGATCAGCTCTTCCAGCGTGCCGCGCCCGCTCTCCCGCAGGGTCCAGTCGACGATCTCGCGCACGCTCATCGAAAAGCCCCGATGCTCCGCCCCCAGCCGCCCGGCCAGCGCACAGATCACCTCGTGGTTCGAGCGGCACTCGCCCGGCGGCTCGATCAGCTTGCCGCCCCACATGATGTGCTGGTGACCGCCGCCCTGATAGAGATCGTCATGCTCCATGAACTGCGTCGCCGGGAGCACGATATCGGCCATCTTCGCCGTCTCGGTCATGAACTGCTCGTGGACGACGGTGAAGAGGTCGTCTCGCGCGAAGCCCTGCTTCACCAGCTCCTGCTCGGGCGCGACCGAAACGGGGTTGGTGTTCTGGATGAACAGCGCCTTCACCGGCCCGCCGCCGCGCAACGCCTCGGCGTCGCCGGTCAGGACCCGGCCGATCTGCGACTGGTCGAGCTGGCGCACCTTTTTCAGATGGACGTCGAGCCCCTGGATGAGGCTCTTGCGCCATTTGTAGATGCCGCTGTTGCTGTGGAAGGCGCCGCCGCCTTCATGCTGCCAGGCTCCCGTCACGGTCGGCACGCAGAGCGCGGCATGCATCGCGACGGCGCCGTTGCGCTGGCGGGCGAAGCCGTATCCCAGGCGGAAGAAGCTCTTCTTGCGCGTGCCGACGAGCGTCGCGAATTCCTCGATCTCGGCGATTGTCAGGCCCGTGATCGCCGCGGCCCATGCGGGCGTGCGGGTGGCCAGATGCGCCTCCAGCTCCTCCGGGCAATCGGCATGGCGGGCGAGATAGCCGCGGTCGGCATGGCCGTCGCGGAAGAGCACATGCATCACCGCGCAGGCCAGCGCCGCATCGGTTCCCGGCCTCAGGACGAGCGCCAGATCCGCCTGCTGGAGCGTCGCGTTGTCGTAGATGTCGATCGCGACGATCTTGGCGCCGCGCTCCTTGCGGGCCTTGATCGCGTGATTCATCACATTCACCTGGGTGTGGACCGCATTCGTGCCCCAGATCACCACGCAATCCGATTTCGCCATCTCGCGTGGATCTGGCCCGGCGAGACGTCCCGTCCCGGCGATGAAGCCGGTCCAAGCGGTCGTGGTGCAGATGGTCGAGTACTGGCCGGAATAGCGCTTCGCATGGCGCAGGCGGTCGATGCCATCGCGCATCACCAGGCCCATCGTGCCGGCATAGTAATAGGGCCAGACGGCTTCCGGCCCATGCTGCTCCTCGATGGCGAGGAAGCGGCTGGCGATCTCTTCCAGCGCCTCGTCCCAAGAGATGGGCTCGAACTGTCCCGAGCCCTTGGGGCCGGTCCGCCTCAGCGGATGGAGCAGGCGATCGGGATGATGGATGCGCTCGGCATAGCGCGCGACCTTCGCGCAGATCACGCCGTCGGTGTAGCTCTGGCGCTTGGAGCCGCGCACGCGGCCGATGCCGCGCCCCTCGATGACCTCGACCTCCAGCGAACAGGCCGAGGGGCAGTCATGCGGGCAGACCGAGGGGCGAATGTCGATGCGCGGCTGGGCGTTCATGGGATGAGTTCTAATCGATCAAGCTTCGCCTTGGGAGAGCAAATCCCGTCTCGGCTGGGCAGGAACGAACCAGCCCTCATCCTGATGAGCAGCCAATGGCTGCATCTCGACGGATGCTCGCAGAGGCTCCGGAACGGTCTGGAGCACCCTTCGAGACGCGACGCTTCGCATCACTCCTCAAGAGGAGGGCTGCGGACTGGCGGGTGGTGAACCCACGCCAACCCCGTAACACCCCGTCAACGTTAACCGAGCCTCAATCCTCATCGCCGAGAGTGCAGCGAAACCCCTGCGAGAGGTGCCTCGGCGCCGGAGTTGTGAACCATGCGTTGCGTTGTGTATCTGGCGGGCCTCGTGCTCGGCCTCGGCCTGGCGTTGACCGGCGGGGCGAAGGCTCAGTCGCGAGACTATACCCAGCTCACCTCCCCCCAATCGGCGCAGAACTGGTATCTGACGCTGGGCGCCGGCGTCCGTTACCAGCCGGACTATACCGGCTCGGACGATTACGTCTTCCGCGCGCGGCCGATCATCTCGCTCGGCCGCGGCCTCAAAAGCACCTGGTGGAGCGCCGAGGACGACGCGATGCTGAGCATCGGCGTGTTTTCCGGTCAGGGCTGGCGCGTCGGCTTTTCGGGCGATCTCCTATGGAAGCGCAGCGCCAAGGTCAATCCGGCGCTCGTCGCCGTGCCTGCGACCAAATTCGGCGCCGAGGCCGGCGCCTTCGCCGAGTTCTACCCGACCTCCTGGCTGCGCGGGCGCGTCGATATCCGCCGGGGCATCGTCGCGCATGACGGCATCGTGGCGGATCTGAAGCTCGACGCCTTCACCACGATCGGCTCCTGGACGCTCGGCGCCGGCCCGCGCCTGCGGATCACCTCCGCCGATTACGTCCGCACCTATTTCGGCACCGGCGGCGCGATGCCGGGGACCAGCGGCCTGCTGCAGCGCTTCAATACTGGGCTGCACTCCTATGGCGCGATCGCGCAGGCGACCTATAACTGGTCCGACAGTCTGAAGACGACCGCCTATGTCGAATACAAGCGCCTGACCGGGGATGCGACCCGCTCTCCGATCGTGCGGCCCTTCGGCTCCAAGAACTCGCTCACCATCGGTCTTGCAGCGAGCTACTCCTTCGATACCGGCTCGAGCTACTCCTTCGGGATGTGAGGCCGAGAGAGGACCTCAAAACGAAAAAGGCGGGCCGCGAGGCCCGCCTTTTTCGTCTTTAAGCCGAGGCTGAAATCAGCCGACGATCTCGTTGCCGGCGAAGAACTGCGCGATCTCGACCGCGGCGGTTTCGGCAGCGTCCGAACCGTGGACGGTGTTCTCGCCGACCGACTGGGCGAAGAGCTTGCGGATGGTGCCCTCGGCGGCGTTGGCCGGGTTGGTGGCGCCCATCACCTCACGATACTTGGCGATGGCGTCCTCACCCTCGAGCACCTGCACGACCACCGGGCCGGAGGTCATGAAATCGACCAGCTCGCCGAAGAAGGGGCGCTCGGAATGGACGGCGTAGAAGGTCTGCGCCTGCTCCTTGGTCATCTGGATGCGCTTCTGCGCGACGATGCGCAGGCCGGCCTTCTCGATGACCGCGTTGACCGCGCCGGTGAGATTGCGCTTGGTCGCGTCGGGCTTGAGGATAGAGAAGGTACGCTGGACAGCCATCGGAAGATCCTTGCGGGATTTGAAATCGGGAATGCGGCGCGCTTATAGCCGCCGCCTCCCCGCCCCACAAGGCTGGTGACCAGATGCCGAGGGCGAGCGTCGCTCGGCCCTCATCCTGACGAGCCATTTCGTCGGAAGTGGCGTCTCGAAGAATGCTCGAGAGGGCCTCTGAGACCGCTGGACCATCCTTCGAGACGCGCTCGTGTCGAGCGCTCCTCAGGATGAGGGCTGAGACAGGGGTCCGCCCGCTCAGTGCCGCGTCAGGACCGCGCGGGCCTCGCGCAGGGCCTGGGCGATCTCGTCGCGGGTCATCTCCGCCGCGAGTTCCTGCCTTGCCGCCGCGGCGCGGGCACAGCCGCGGGCGAAAGCGACGTTGAACCAGGTCTGCGCCTTCACCCGGTCGACCGGGCCGGAACGCCCCGCGGCGTGCATCAGACCCAACTCGTAATAGGCCTCTGCCGACACCTGCGCCGGGATCACCAGCGAAGCGGGAACCGCGCTCATCTCCATGCGTGCCATGACGAACCACCCTGTTTCGTTGCTCGCCGATCACCCGTCCAAAGGTCCCGGCCGATGTCCCGAGAGTGGCCGCAACCGTTAAAGCGGGGGCTAAATTACGCGATGAATCGAGTCTCAACGAAAGTTGAGCGAGCGGTTAAATCAATCGGGCGTTTACGCCGAAATTCCAGAAAAGCGTTTGATTTCAAGACTCTGTCGAATCGATTTGCGGCAACGCATTGAGATTCGATTCACCCTCCCGCAGGGAAGACCCCGGCGCCTCACTGCTTTGCCGCCTCTTGAGCCGCGCTGAAAAGCGGATATCGTTCACATCTAAACGATAACGGCGGCATCCGGGATGTTCGCCACAAGGGAGGATCGGATGACACGACAAGGCGGATGGACGAGCATGGGGCTGGCGGCGCTGCTGCTGGCCGGAACGGCCGGCGGCGCATGGGCTCAGGAGGCGCTCGGCAATTGGCAGCGCGACAGCGGCGCCTCGCGCGTGCGCATCGCCAAATGCGGCGAGGCGCTGTGCGGCACGCTGTCCTGGCTGAAGGATACGAGCGGGCCGGCCAAGGTGGGCCAGCGCATCTTCTACGACATGAAGCCGAGCGGCACCGGCAAATGGGCCGGCAGCGCCTTCAACCCCGAGGACGGCAAGACCTATTCCGGCACGATGACGCTCGCCGGCGACACACTGACCACGGCCGGCTGCGTGATGGGCGGCCTCATTTGCCGCTCGGTGGTGTGGAAGCGGATCGATTGAGGGAACCTATCCCCGCTATCGGCCACCCCTGATCCTCTGCCCTGTCCAGCCCGACCAATGGGCTTCGCGAGGCATGGTGCGGCCGGACGGATGCCGGGTCTGGCTTGAGACCCGGGATCCATGCCGAAACCGTTCCGGCAGGGATCCCGGATGGGCACGGCGGAGCCTGTCCTCTGACCTGCCGAGGGCACGAGCCGGGGGCCGCTTGCCCGGCACGACCACGCCGATCGGAATCGACGATTTACCGGGCCTTCTGGCCGAACAGGATCGCCTTTTCCTCCGCCGTGTGGATGCCCGCCGGGGCGGTGCGCAGTTCCTCGCCGACCTTCAGGCCGCGCGCCACGGCCGGGCGGGCCATCATCGTCTCGATCCAGCGCGCGACGTTCGGGAACTGCGTGATGTCCTGCCCCTGCTTTTCCCAGCCCCTCGCCCAACCGATGCAGGCCATGTCGGCGATGGAATAGGCGTCGCAGATATAGTCGCGCCCCTCGAGGCGCCGGTTCAGCACGCCATAGAGACGGTTGGTCTCGTTGGTGTAGCGGTCGATCGCATAAGGCACCTTCTCGGGCGCGTAGAGGCGGAAATGATGGGTCTGGCCGAGCATCGGACCGAAGCCGCCCATCTGCCAGAACAGCCACTCGTCGACGGCGACGCGGGCGCGCTCGTCGGCCGGATAGAACTGCCCGGTCTTGCGGCCGAGATATTGCAGAATCGCGCCCGATTCGAAGACCGAGATCGGCTGTCCGTCCGGTCCTTGCGGATCGACGATGGCGGGCATGCGGTTATTCGGCGCGATCGCCAGGAACTCCGGCTTGAACTGGTCGCCCTTGCCGATGTTCACCGGCACGATCGTGTAGGGTAGCCCGCATTCCTCGAGCATGATCGTGATCTTGTGGCCGTTGGGCGTCGGCCAATAATGCAGTTCGATCGGCTGGGTCTGGTTCTGGCTCATGGGGGCATCCCGTGTGATTTGCGCCATGCTAGGCGCGCTCCGTCCGTAACGGAAGCGATGCGCCGCAGCCCGGACCGGCCCTGCGCGCAGGCCATCTTGATTCCGACCCTGCGTCATGCAACTCATAGTTGCATTTACTAGCATAGGAGGCGGCGATGGTGGAGCGGTCTGCGGATTTGCTGGTCCAGAACATCCTTGCGGATTCGGACGCGACGGAGGGGCTAAAGACCGAGCCGGAGGCGACGCTCAAGCGCGCCGCCGCGGAAGCGAAGCGGCAACTGCCGCTCGACACCGACCCCTGGGTCTACCGCATGGTCGTAACCTTCCTCGGCCTGACTGTCATCCTGGTTGTCGCAGGAACCATCCTGCTGGTTCTGTCAGGCAAGGAAGGCGCCGGCGTGCCCGATATTTTGACCGCGCTGGGTTCTGCAGCGGTCGGTGCGCTGGCAGGGTTGCTCGCGCCTACGCCGCGAGCATGACCCTCACAGCTCCATCTTGAAGCCCTCATGGCTCTGGGCGAAGCCGAGATTGCGGTAGAAGCGGTGGGCGTCGAGGCGCGACTTGTTGGAGCTGAGTTCGATCAGCCCGACGTCCTGCGCCTGCGCGAAGGCCAGCGCATGGGCGATCATGACCTTGCCGATGCCCATGCCGCGGCATTCCAGCGCGACATGCACGCTTTCGATCTTGCCCCGCTTGCGCCCGCGGGCCACGAGGCCCGGAATCAGCGTGACCTGGAAGGTGCCGACCATCTGCCCTGCCCGCTCGGCGACGAAGAGCGCATTGTCGGGGCTGGCGTCGATGGCGGCGAAAGCCTCCGCATAGCCGGGATGCTGCGCCTCCTGCCGGATCTCGTCCGGCGTCATCGTCTGCGTCGCGGCGCCCAGCATGATCAGTTCGGCGATGCGGGCGACGTCACCCGCCTGCGCACGGCGGATGATGATGGCGGGGGCGGTTTCAGTCATCGAGGCGGGCTTTCGAGGCAAGCGAGGATGGGGGGCGGCGGTTACCCAACGAACAGGCGCTTGGCCATCAGCAGCGTGTTCGGCGCGTCGTCGCGGCCGTCGAACCTCGCCTGGCGCTGCAGGAAGAAGCCCATGCGCTCGTAGAAGGCGATCGCGGCTTCGTTGCGGTTCTCGACCTCGAGCTTGGCGACGGGGGCTTCCGGGAAGCAGGCCAGCGCCACCTGCAGCAGCGTGCGGCCAATGCCGGTGCCTTGCCAGGCCGGCAGGACATAAAGCCGCGTCAGCAGCGCCGTGCGGTCACGCTCCTTGCGGGCCGAGGCCGTAGCGACGATCTCCTCGCCCACCAGCGCGACCAGAAACACGCCCTCCTCCCGCCCGAGCTGGTTCGTTAGGTTTTCGAGCGAGTGCCAGGCATTGGTGATCTCGGCGACGCGCTGCCAGCCATAGATGCCGTCATAGGTCGCGTGCCAGGTCTCGACCAGCAAGGCGCGCACCGCCGGCAGATCGGCGGCTTCCGCGTCGCGGATGATGAGACCGTCGGGGGTCATTCCGATCGTCCAGTTCGCGCAGGAAACAGCACTATCAGCCCGGGCTTGACCCGGAATCCATGCCGGAGCGCTTCCAGGGAAGGTTCAGGCATGGATCCCGGAGCTCCGCTTCGCTGCGTCCGGGATGACCGCGCGTTTCAGGGTCAAATTCCCAGCTTCGCCTTCAGGATCTCGTTGAGCGCCTGCGGGTTCGCCTTGCCGCCGGAGGCTTTCATCGCCTGGCCGACGAACCAGCCCAGCATTGTGGGCTTGGCCTTGACCTGCTCGACCTTGTCGGGATTGGCGGCGATCAGCTCGTCCACCGCCTTCTCGATCGCGCCGGTGTCGGTGACCTGCTTCATGCCGCGGCTCTCGACGATCTCGCGCGGGTCGCCGCCTTCGGTCCAGAGGATCTCGAAGAGGTCCTTGGCGATGCGGCCGGAGATGACGTTCTCGCCGATGAGATCGACGAGGCCGCCGAGCTGGGCGGCGGAGACCGGCGAGGCCGTGACGT
>NZ_JBMDWH010000100.1:0-8277 GCF_048595345.1 Allobosea sp. | reverse complement strand
CCGGCCGTGCATCGCGCCGGCAGGCGCCGCATATCCGCCGCGCCTCGTTTCGTTGCCGAGCTAACTACAGCGCAAGCCGCGTGCCAAGGGGCGATGCTCGCCCGGCATCGCAGGCAGGTGCCGATCTTGCGCCGCCAGGGGCGCTTCGGCAGTGTCCGGCGGCGCCGCGCCGCGCGGCTGTTCAGCAACGGGACCGGATCATGGCCGCCAGACATCTCCTCGCGATCGACCAGGGCACGACCTCGTCGCGCGCGATCCTGTTCGATTCGGGGCTGCACATCGTCGCCAGCGCGCAGAAAGAGTTTCCGCAGCACTTCCCGGCCTCGGGCTGGGTCGAGCACGAGCCCGAGGATATCTGGGAGAGCGTGCTCGCCACCGCTCGCGAGGCGCTGGCGAAGGCCGGGCTCACGGCTGCGGACATCGCCGGCATCGGCATCACCAACCAGCGCGAGACGACGCTGATCTGGGACAGGCGCACCGGCCGCGCCATCCATCGCGCCATCGTCTGGCAGGATCGGCGGACCGCCGGCCATTGCGCCGAACTGCTGGCGGCGGGGCATGAGGAACTGGTCGCCAGCCGCACCGGGCTGCGCATCGACCCCTATTTTTCCGGAACCAAGATCGCCTGGCTGCTGGACAATGTGCCGGGTGCCCGGCGCCGAGCCGAAGCGGGCGAGCTCGCCTTCGGCACGATCGATTCGTTCCTGCTCTGGCGGCTGACCGGCGGGGCCGTCCATGCCACCGACGCCACCAATGCGGCCCGCACCATGCTGTTCGACATCGGGCGCGGCGTCTGGGACGAGGATCTGCTGGCGCTGCTCGACGTGCCGGCCGCGCTGTTGCCGGAGGTGCGCGATTGCGCCAGCCATTTCGGCGACACCGTGCCGGAGCTGTTCGGCGGGCCGATCGCCGTGCGCGGCATGGCGGGGGACCAGCAGGCGGCGACGGTGGGGCAGGCCTGCTTCGACCCCGGCATGGTGAAATCGACCTATGGCACGGGCTGCTTTGCCCTGCTCAACACCGGCGACAAGCCCGTCCGCTCCGGCAACAAGCTGCTCAGCACCATCGCCTACCAGCTCGGCGGGCGGCAGACCTATGCGCTCGAGGGCTCGATCTTCATCGCCGGGGCGGCCGTGCAATGGCTGCGCGACGGGCTCGGCCTCATCGAGAAGGCGAGCGAGACCGGCCCCCTGGCCGAGGCGGCCGATCCGGCGCAGGACGTTTATCTCGTGCCGGCCTTCGTCGGCCTCGGTGCGCCGCATTGGGACGCGAATGCCCGCGGGGCGCTGTTCGGGCTGACGCGCGGTACCGGGCCGCGGGAATTCGCCCGCGCCGCGCTGGAAAGCGTCTGCTACCAGACGCTCGAACTGATCGAGGCCATGCATGCGGACTGGCCGCAGGCCGGGCAGGGCGGGCGCTCGGTGCTGCGGGTCGATGGCGGCATGGTGGCGTCGGACTGGACGATGCAGCGCCTCGCCGACATTCTCGACCTGCCGGTCGACCGCCCGACCGTGCTGGAGACCACGGCGCTGGGCGCGGCCTATCTCGCCGGGCTCGACGCCGGGCTGCTGCCGGAGCCGGCGCGCTTCGCCGATCGCTGGCGTCTGGAGCGCCGGTTCAGCCCGGCGATGGCCGCGAGCGAGCGCGACCGCAAGGTCTCCGGCTGGCGCGACGCGGTGCGGCGGACGCTGACGCAAGCCTGAAGCCGCCAAAAGGCCGTCGCTGCGGTTCCGGCTCGCCATGCCGGGCTGAAAATGCTACCGCGCTCCCCAACAGGAAGTGTGACAGTCAGATGGCCGATATTTTTCGCGAGATCGAGGAAGAGGTTCGCCGGGACAAGGCGGCGGAGCTCTGGAAGAAATATGGCTGGCTGATCACGGCGCTGGCGGTGATCGCCGTGCTCGCCGTCGCCGGCTGGCAGTTCTGGCAGCATCAGCAGCAGCAGGCCGCCGCCGCCGTCGGCGCGCGGCTGGAAGCGGCACTGAAATCGACCCGCGACGGCGACGGTACGCAGGCCGAGACCATCCTCAAGGAGCTCTCCGCCTCGGCGCCGGCCGGTTATCGCGAGATCGCGCGCTTCCGCCTCGCCTCCGAGACGGCCAAGACCGACCCGACCGCAGGTGCCGCCGCTTTCGACGCCATCGCCCAGGATGGCACCCTCGATCCGCTGGCGCGCGACCTCGCCCGCCTGCGGGCCGGCATCCTGCGCGTCGATCTCGTCGGCTATGACGAGATCAAGACCGCGCTGGAGCCGCTGGCGGTGCCGCAGGGCGCCTGGCGGCTCAGCGCCCGCGAGTTCCTCGGCGTCGCGGCCCTCAAGGCCAACCAGTTCGACGCCGCCGGGCGCTGGTTCGACGGTATCGTGACCGATCCGGCCGCGTCCCCGGCCGAGCGGCAGCGGGCCGAACTTTATCTCGCGCTGGTGCGCGGCGGCCCTGTGACGGTGAAGAACTGAGCTGAGATGACCGCAATCGTCGCCCTGATCGGGCGCCCCAATGTGGGCAAGTCGACCCTGTTCAACCGGCTCGTCGGCAAGAAGCTCGCGCTGGTCGACGACCGGCCGGGCGTGACGCGCGACCGGCGCGAGGGCGATGCCTCCCTCGGCCATCTGCGCTTCACCGTGATCGATACAGCCGGGCTCGAAGAGGCCGACAAGGATTCGCTCGCCGGCCGCATGCGCGCCCAGACCGAGACCGCGATCGCGCAGGCGGACGTCATCCTGTTCATGATCGATGCCCGCCTCGGCATCACGCCGATGGACCAGCCCTTCGCGGATCTCGTGCGCAAATCCGGCAAGCCGGTGATCCTGCTCGCCAACAAGGCGGAGGGGAAGAAGGGCTCGGACGGCATCATCGAGGCCTATACGCTGGGCCTCGGCGACCCCGTACCGTTCTCGGCCGAGCATGGCGAAGGCACTTCCGACCTGCTGGAGGCGCTGGCGCCCTATGTGGATGTCGAGCCCGAGGAGGACGAGGAGGAGGCCTGGGCGGATGTGTCGGGCGAGTCCACCGACGAGGAGGCCGACGACCCGACCAAGCCGCTGCGGGTGACGATCATCGGCCGGCCCAATGCCGGCAAGTCCACCCTGGTCAACCGCATGATCGGCGAGGAGCGGCTGCTGACGGGCCCGGAGGCCGGTATCACCCGCGACACCATCTCGGTGGATTGGGAATGGCGCGGGCGCAAGGTCAAGCTCTTCGACACAGCCGGCATGCGCAAGCGCGCCCGCATCGAGGAGAAGCTGGAGAAGCTTTCCGTCGCCGATTCGCTGCGTGCCATCCGCTTCGCCGAGGTGGTGGTCGTGCTGCTGGACGCCACCATCCCCTTCGAGAAGCAGGATCTGACGCTGGTCGATTTGACCGAGCGCGAGGGCCGGGCCGTGGTGATCGGCCTCAACAAATGGGATCTCGTCGCCGACAAGCAGGGCCTGCTGGCCGAGCTGAAGGAGAAGGCGCATCACCTGCTCGCGCAGGTGCGGGGGGTGCCGATCGTGCCGCTTTCGGGACTGGCGGGCGAAGGAATCGACCGGCTGATGCAGGCGGTGTTCTCCGCCTATCAGGTCTGGAACGGGCGCATCTCGACCGCGCGGATCAATCGCTGGCTGGAAGGCGTGCTCTCGGCCCATCCCCCGCCGGCGGTGGCGGGGCGGCGCATCAAGATCCGCTACATGACGCAGGCCAAGGCGCGCCCGCCGACCTTCGCGCTGTTCGGCAACCAGCTCGAGCATCTGCCGGTGTCCTACACACGCTATCTCGTGAACAATCTGCGCGAGGCCTTCGAGCTGCCGGGCACGCCGATCCGCTTGCACAGGCGCGGCGGGCATAATCCTTACGACAAGGATCGGGGTTGAGAGCTCCGAGGGCGGGCGCTCTCCGGCGCCTTCTGGCCGGGCCTCTCACCGTGTGGCGGGCAGGTCCTGCGCCAACAGCTTCATCGCTGTCTCGCGATCCCGCTGCGCGCCTTCGGCATCGCCGAGGCGGCGCCTGACATCCGCCCTGAAGAGGTAGTTGTCCGGCGAGCGGGGTGACAGGCGCACGGCCTCGTCGAAATCCGCCAGCGCTGGCTTCAATTCGTCCACACCCAGCCGGGTCAGCCCGCGCAGGGACCAGGCGTGCTCGACATCGGGCGCGAGCGCGATCGCGCGGTCGAGATCGACGAGCGCTGCGCGCGGCTTCCCCAATGAAGAGCGGATCGAGGCGCGCGTGACCAGAAAATCGGCGTTCGAGGCATCGAGGCCGATGGCGCGGTCGATATCGCGCAGCGCCCGCTCGAGATCGCGCATATAGAGCAGATGCGCCTTGCTGCGACGGGCATAGCCGGCTGCAGCTTGCGGTCGCAGCGCGATCGCCCGGTCGTAATCGGCCAATGCCCGCCGATAGCGATCGCCCGATCCGGGCGCCAGCAGATCGGCGCGGGTGAGCAGCGCATCGGCGAGGGCCTCGCCGGCGAGGCCGCCGGAGGCGATCAGACGATCACAGGCGGCCAGCGCCCGGTCGTGCCGCTCGATGACGGCCTGCGGGTCTGCGACCGCCTCGGCCGTCGATGCAGGGCGGCACATTGCCTTGTCCTCGGCGGAGGACGTCGGTGCCTCGGCGAAAGAGGGCTGGGCCGACAGAATGAGCCATGCCAGCGCGGCGCCGCGCTGGCGAGCCGATGCGGTTTGCGCGGGACGGAACACCAAATGGCTCTTCCCGCTGCCCGTCACGCGGGCATCCGCGGCGCGAGCAGCTTGCTCTGCGGAAAATCGAAGATCTTGCCGCTCTCGGCCCAGTCGGGCGAGGCCAGCCGCACCAGATGCGGCGCCAGATCCTCCGGCGTCTTCAGCGTCGCGGGATCTTCGCCCGGCATCGCCTCGGCGCGCATGCGCGTCCGCAGCGGGCCGGGATTCACCAGCGTCACCTTGACCGGCGTCGTCGCGGTCTCGGCGGCATAGGTGCGTCCGAGCGCCTCCACGGCCGCCTTCGAAACCGAATAGGGCCCCCAATAGGCGGTGCATTTGTGCGCGGCACCGGACGACAACAGGATGACGCGGCCGGCATCCGAGGCGCGCAGCGCCGGATCCAGCGACTTCAGCAGCCGCCAGTTCGCCGTGACGTTGATGTCCATCACCTTGGCCCAGTCGGCCTCGGTGACGTGGCCGAGCGGGGAGAGCGAGCCGAGCACGCCGGCATTGGCGAGCAGGATATCGAGCTTGCCCCAGCGTTCCAGCACGGCGGGGCCGAGCTTCTCGATGCCGCCGACATCGGCGAGATCGAGCGGTACCAGAGTGGCGCTGCCGCCGATCTGGCGAATCTCGTCGTCGAGTTCCTCCAGCGCGCCGGAGGTGCGGGCGAGGGCAACGACATGCGCTCCCGCCCGCGCGAAGGCGAGGGCGGCGGCGCGGCCGATGCCGCGCGAGGCCCCGGTGACGAGGGCGATGCGGCCTTGCAGGGGTTGGGTCATCGGCTTTGCGATCTCGCTTCGTTCAACCGCGAGTCATCCCGGACAAGCCGCTTCGGCGGCGCCGATCCGGGATCCATGCCTGAACCGTTCCGGCATGGATCCCGGGTCTCCCTTCGGTCGCCCGGGATGACCCGCATCATGCTGGTCGTGGGTGGCGATCAGCCGGCTTCCGCGAGCAGAGAGATCTGCTGCTTGGCGCTCTCGCCGATGACGTCGGTCAGCGAGGTCGGGTAGTCGCCGGTGAAGCAGTGGTCGGTGAATTGCGGCCGCACAGGGTCGCGGCCCTCATGGCCCATGGCGCGATAGAGCCCGTCCACCGAGATGAAGGCCAGCGAATCGGCGCCGACGAACTGGCGCATCTCCTCCAGCGAATGGGTGGCGGCGAGCAGCTTCTCACGGTCGGGGGTGTCGATCCCGTAGTAGTCGGGATGGGTGATCGGGGGGGAGGAGATGCGGAAGTGCACCTCCTTGGCGCCGGCCTCGCGCATCATCTTCACGATCTTGAAGGAGGTGGTGCCGCGCACGATCGAATCATCGACCAGCACGATGCGCTTGCCCTCGACGACAGAGCGATTGGCCGAGTGCTTCAGCTTGACGCCGAGTTCACGGACCTTCTGCGTCGGCTCGATGAAGGTGCGGCCGACATAGTGGTTGCGGATGATGCCGAGCTCGAAGGGGATGCCGCTGGCCTGCGAATAACCCAGCGCCGCCGGCACGCCGGAATCCGGCACGGGCACGATGACATCGGCCTCGGCCGGCGATTCCTGCGCGAGGACGGCGCCCATCGCCTTGCGGCGCTCATAGATGCTGCGGCCCTTCACGATCGAATCGGGGCGGGCGAAATAGATGTATTCGAAGATGCAGGGACGCTCGGCCACGGGCGGGAAGGGCTTGTGGCTCTCGATGCCGCTTTCGGAGATGATCACGACCTCGCCATTCTCGATCTCGCGGATGAACCTGGCGCCGATGATGTCGAGCGCGCAGGTCTCGGAGGTCAGGATCGGGGCGCCGTCGAGCTCGCCCAGTACCAGCGGGCGGATGCCGAGCGGGTCGCGCGCGCCGATCAGCTTCTTGTTGGTGATGCCGACGAAGGCATAGGCGCCCTCGATCTGGCGGATCGCCTCGACGAACCGATCGACGAAGTTCGGCTTGCGCGAGCGCGCCACCAGATGCAGCAGCACCTCGGTGTCGGAGGTGGACTGGTAGATCGCGCCGTCGCGCACCAGCTCGCGCCGCAGCGTCAGGCCGTTGGTGAGGTTGCCGTTATGCGCCACGGCGAAGCCGCTGCCGTGGAGTTCGGCGAAGAGCGGCTGGACGTTGCGCAGGATCGTCTCGCCCGTCGTCGAATAGCGGACATGGCCGATGGATTGCGTGCCCTTGAGCTTGTCGATGACGTTCGCCTCGGAGAAAGCGTCGCCGACGAGGCCGAGGCGGCGTTCCGAATGGAAGCGCGAACCGTCGAAGGAGACGATGCCCGCCGCCTCCTGTCCGCGATGCTGCAGCGCATGCAGGCCCAGCGCCGTCAGCGCCGCGGCATCGGCATGGCCGAAGATGCCGAAGACGCCGCATTCCTCCCGCAGCCGGTCTGCATTCGGATCGAAGGCGGTGTCGGAGGGCGAGATCATCGGGCGAGCTCCACGCGCGGCAGGGGCGAAGGCGTCTTTAGCCGTCAATTAGGGTCGCGATGGGGCGGGCGCAACCGCTCCGGGCCGGGCAGGGGTTGCAGCGGGCGCATTGCCGGCCGGCGCGGTCGCGGCCGGGGTGCGCGGCTCCTCGGCCGGCGGCGTGCCGTCCGCCGCGCCTTGCGCACCGGGCTTCTTCAGCAGGTTCTTGATCGCGTCGGCATTGATGTCCTGCGGCAGCATCGCCACCAGCGAGCGGCCGGTTTCCTCCAGCATCGGGCGGGCCTTGGCCTCCCGGGCCCAGACCGGCATCTTCTCAGGGGTGACGAGCGCGGCGAAGAAGACATAGCCGATCACCGCCAGCAGCACGCCGCGCGCGGCGCCGAAGGCGAAGCCGAGGGTGCGGTCCAGCGCGCCGATGCGCGAATCGAGAACGAAATCCGAAATACGCGCGGTCAGGAGCGAGACCAGGATCAGCGTGCCGAGGAAGAGCACGGCGATCGACGCGACCAGCGAGATCGTGGCCTGCGCGGAGCTCGCCGGGATATACTGCTCGATGAAGGGCACCAGCTGCGGATGGAACGCCCAGGCCACGGCCGCGGCAGCCACCCAGGAGACGATCGCCAGCACCTCGCGGGTGAAGCCCCGCACGGCCGCGAGCAAGGCCGAGAGCAGCACCACGCCGATGACGACGAGATCGAGAAGGGTGACTGGCATGGGGAGGGCCGCTCTGCTGTGATCGACATCGGCGCGCCGAAACGGCCCGCTATTCGCGCTGCCTATACGCGCTTCAGGCGTTTTCGTCACCCTGCGGGGCGCGGGATTTCACACCCTTGCGAGGCGCGCGCGCGGCGATATCGGCAACGAGTTCCGTGACATGGCCGAAACGGCGCAAGCCGAGGCCGCCGCCGTCGCCATGGTCGTTGCCGCCGGCCGGCATCAGTGCAGTCTCGAAGCCGAGCTTGGCCGCCTCCCGCAGCCGCGCCGCCGTGACCGAGACCGGGCGGATCGAGCCCGACAGGGCGATCTCGCCGAAATAGACCGCTTCCTGCGGCAGGATCGCGCCCGTCAGCGAGGAGACCAGCGCGGCCGCGACGGCGATGTCGGCGGCCGGCTCGTTGACGCGCAGCCCGCCGGCGACGTTGAGATAGACGTCGTGCTGGCCGAGCCTGAGGCCGCCATGGGTTTCCAGCACCGCCAGCACCATGGCGAG
>NZ_JBMDWH010000099.1:0-32660 GCF_048595345.1 Allobosea sp. | reverse complement strand
TCGTCCAGGATCATGTTCGGCGTGCCGCCGTCACCCCAGGTCGCGGTCTTCAGAACGTACTCCCAGTACTCCTCCAGCGTCTCGCCCTTGATGGCGAAGACGGGCGTGCCGGTCGCGGCGATCGCGGCGGCGGCGTGGTCCTGGGTCGAGAAGATGTTGCAGGAGGACCAGCGCACATCGGCGCCGAGTTCCTTCAGCGTCTCGATCAGCACGGCGGTCTGGATGGTCATGTGCAGGCAGCCGGCGATGCGCGCGCCCTTGAGCGGGGCCTTGCCCTTGTACTCCTCGCGGATCGCCATCAGGCCCGGCATCTCGTCCTGGGCCATGTTGATTTCCTTGCGGCCGTAATCCGCAAGCGCGATGTCCTTGACGATGTAGTCCGACACGAGGGCTCTCCGCTTGATGTCTCGAATGGTGGCGCGTCTGTAGCAGGCCGGGCCCGCCCGCGCAATCAAAGATATAAAGATGTCTTTATATCTCCTGAACGGCAGGAGGAGAGTCGCTGCTATCCCTTGCAGCCGAAAGGCGGGAAGGTACTGGCCATGCCGGCATTCATCGCGACGATGACCATCCGGTTTGCCATCTCCAGCTCCTGGGCCGAGCGGGCGCAGACATCGTGCGCGCCGGTGCAGCCGGAGGCGAGGAAGGCCTCGTGTCGGGCGAGAAAGGGCTGGCCGAGCCCGGCCCTGCCGAAGCGCTTGAGGGCCTCGTCCCAGCCCTTGCGATAGCGGAGGCATTTTTCCTCCACCCAGCTGCGCTTGGCCGGCGGCGGGATCGGCTGGGCCGAGGCGACGCAAGCAGCGAGGGTCAGCGCCGAGGCGAGCCCGGCCATCGCGATGGAAGAGCGCTTCATGCTTGAGAAACCTTCTGGGATCGCGTCCTCGCGGCAGTGAACCAGCGGGGTCAGAACCAACCGTTTCGCAGCCGACGCAGTGACAAGCGCCCGCTCAGTAATAGTATGAAAAAACGTAGGATCAGGATCAGTCCGACCCCACCAGCAACCATCTCGAGGATGTCACCGGCCGCCGCCATCCCCGTCTACTCGCCCTCGCCGAAGCGATCGGCGATCAGCGCTCCCAGCGCGTCGAGCGCTTCGGCGGCGTCCGGGCCGGCGGCGATGATCGTGACGGTGGAGCCGATGCCGGCACCCAGGGTGAGGACGCCCATGATCGAGGTGGCACCGACCGTCTCGCCGCAGCGGCTGACCGTGATCTCGGATTCGAAGCGGGCGGCGCATTGCACGAATTTGGCGGTGGCGCGGGCGTGCAGGCCCTTCTTGTTGACGATCTCGAACTGGCGGTGAAGGGCGCCCGGGGGGATTTCGGTCTCGGGGCAGCCGCAGTCTTCCTCCATGCCGATCGCCCTTTCCATGCCCGTGCCGGCTTTCCCTGTTTACTTCCCGGCCAGGACGCGGCTGGCGACGGTGATGTATTTGCGCCCCGCATCCTGTGCGGCAGTGACCGCATCGTCGAGACTCTTGTCCTCGCGCACGCTGGCGAGCTTGATCAGCATCGGCAGGTTGACGCCGGCGACGACGTCGACGCGGCCCGGCTCCATCACCGAGATCGCGAGATTGGAGGGCGTGCCGCCGAACATGTCGGTAAGGATCACGACGCCGCGGCCGCTCTCGACCGTCTCGACCGCCGCGATGATGTCGCGCCGGCGGCTCTCCATATCGTCATCGGGTGCGATGGCGATGGTGGCGAGATTGGCCTGGGGGCCGACGACATGTTCCAGGGCGGCGCGGAACTCCGTCGCCAGATGCCCATGAGTCACGAGGACCAGTCCGATCATTCAATCCATCACCGGAGAGCGCGCAAGCGGCGCCCGGACAAGGTGGCGGTTTATGCGGCACCTGCGAGACAATCGCAAGCGGATCGCAGGAGAAGATGTCGAGAAAACGGCCGGTCAACCGGTTTGGGTGAACAAGGCCAGCGCCGCCAGCACCAGCCTTTCGTCGCCGGCACGGCCCGCGACGCGAAGGCGCGGCAGATCGACCCCGCAGAGCGCATCGACGAGATCCTCCGGCTCGGGCATGCGGGCCGGCTCCTCGCCGATGAGATCGACGATGAGCCGCAGCACCACCGCCGGCGTCGCCGGCTCGGGCGTGAGGCCGAGGCCGCGCCTCTCGACCAGCCCTGCCAGCGGCGCAACGGGGCGGGCGACGAGCCGTCCGCCACGCTCCGCCAGTTCGACCCGATCATCGCCGACCAGCCGGGCGAACTGGCCGCTGTGACAGGCCAGGGCGACCAGCGCCAGAGCGAGCACGGATTTGCCGCTGCCGGAGGCGCCGCGGATCAGGATGCCGGCCTCGCCGACCGCGAGCGCGGTGGCGTGGACGCGCTGGCCGGAGGGCGGCTGCGCGAGAGCCTCAGGACGCATGGCGATGGGCCGCCGGCAGGCGCACGATGAAGCGCGCGCCGAGACGCGGCGCTTCGCCATCGGGCCCCTCCGGCCCGAGACGGTTCTCGGCGCGGATGGAGCCGCGATGGGCCTCGACGATCTGACGGGAGATCGAGAGGCCGAGGCCCGAATTCTGGCCGAAACCCTCATTGGGCCGGTCGGTGTAGAAGCGCTCGAAGACACGCTCCAGTGCGTGCGGCTCGATGCCCGGCCCCTCATCCTCCACCGTCACCAGCACGTCGTTGGCCACGCGCGAGAGCGTCACCCTCACCGGCTTGTCGGGCGGGGAGAAGGAACGGGCGTTGTCGATGAGGTTCACCATCACCTGGCCGAGGCGGGAATCGTGGCCGAGCACGGAAAAGGCGTCGTCGCCGAGCTTCTGACTGCGGCGGTCGGCGCTGAGTTCGATCCGTGCCTGACCCTCCCGGCGGGTCTCGTTCTGGATGGTGACGACCGCCTCCAGCACCTGCGCCACGTCGACGGGGCCGGAATCGTTGCGCGCCAGCTCGGCATCGAGACGCGAGGCGTCGGAGATGTCCGAGATCAGCCGGTCGAGCCGGCGCACATCGTGCTGGATCACCGCCATCAGGCGCTCGCGGGACTCCTCGTTGCGGGCCCGGGGCAGCGTCTCCACGGCGCTGCGCAGCGAGGTCAGCGGGTTCTTCAGCTCATGGGCCACATCGGCGGCGAAGCTCTCGATCGCCTCGATCCGGCTGTAGAGCGCCTTGGTCATGTCCCGCAGCGAGCCGGAGAGATGGCCGATCTCGTCGTGGCGGGCGCTGAAATCGGGGATCTGCTCGCGGGATTTGACGCCGCGGCGCACGCGCTGGGCCGCATCGGCCAGCTTGCGGATCGGCTCGGCGATGGTGCCGGCGAGCAGGACCGACAGCACGATCATCACCGCCGCGGCGACGGCGAAGACCTGGAGGATCGCGAAGCGCTCGGAAGCGATGACGGCGTCGATGTCGCCGCCCTGCGTCGACAACAGCAGCGCGCCCTTGATCGCCCGGAAGCGCTGCACCGGCACCGCGACCGAGACGATGGTCTGACCGCGGGTGTTGACGCGCACGACGCTGGCCGGCGTCCCGGCGAGGGCGCGCGCCACCTCGGGATAGGATTTGCCGTTGGCGTTCTCGAAATCGTCATAGGCCGGCACGTCGGCACGGCCGAGCTTGTTGCGCAGCATGTTCCAGGTGCGCTCGAGCAAGGGCGGCTCGTCCGGCTCGCCGACGCGGGGCAGGTCGAGCCGCAGCACCTCCCCGCGCGAATAGAGGCTCCGCGAGTCGATCGTCAGCATCCCGTCCTTGTCATAGACGCGGGCGCGGGTCTTGGTCGGCGTCACCAGCCTGCGCAGCAGCGGGGCGACCTTTTCCGGGTTGATCGAGAAGTCGAGCGGATCCTCGGCGATGCCGGCGCTCTCGCCCGCCTGCATCTGCAGCAGCTTGTCGGGATCGATGGTGATGGCGTCGGTATCGACCGTGGCCGAGGCGGCGATGGCACCGGCGATGATCTCGCCCTGGGTCAGCAGGCTCTGGACGCGGGCCTCGATCAGGCCTTCGCGAAACTGGTTGAGATAGAGAAACCCGACCAGCAGGGCGCACAGGCCGCCGAGATTGAGCACGAGGATGCGCCGGGTGAGACTGGAGGCGGCGCGCGAGGAGATGGCGCGCGCCAGGCGGCGCCCTGCCAGCCCGACACGCCGGCCGAGGCCTGCGCCCCAGCGCGCCCCGGTCCTCGCCGGGGCGGTGTCCTCGTCGATCGTTGCCATGGCGCGCGACCGTGCCCCGTCCCCGCGAGCCCTCGAAGAGACCCGCGCCCTCTACCTACCGGCCGCTTACGCTTCCTTGAAGCGGTAGCCGACGCCGTAGAGCGTCTCGATCATGTCGAATTCGGCATCGACCTGGTTGAACTTCTTGCGCAGGCGCTTGATGTGGCTGTCGATGGTGCGGTCATCGACATAGACCTCGTCGTCATAGGCGGCGTCCATCAGCGCGTTGCGGCTCTTGACCACGCCGGGGCGCTGCGCCAGCGACTGGAGGATCAGGAATTCGGTCACCGTCAGCGTCACCGGCTCGCCCTTCCAGGTGCAGGTGTGGCGCTCGGGATCCATGCGCAGCAGCCCCCGCTCCAGTGCCTTGGCATCCTCGGCGCGGGTGGTGGCGGTGGCGTCCTTCGCGCCGGCGCGGCGCAGAATCGCCTTCACACGTTCGACCAACAGGCGTTGCGAGAACGGTTTGCGGATGAAATCGTCGGCGCCCATCTTCAGGCCGAACAATTCGTCGATCTCCTCGTCCTTCGAGGTCAGGAAGATGACAGGCAGGTCGGATTTCTGGCGCAGCCGGCGCAGCAGCTCCATGCCGTCCATGCGCGGCATCTTGATGTCGAAGATCGCGAGGTCAGGCGGGTTCTGCTTGAGACCGTCCAGGGCCGAGGCGCCATCCGTGTAGGTCATGATCCGGTAGCCCTCCGCCTCGAGGGCGATCGACACGGAGGTCAGGATGTTGCGGTCGTCGTCGACCAGCGCAATCGTCGGCATCAGGATGGTATCTCTTGTTCTTGCGGCAATGAATTGTGTCCACTCCCCTGCGAGAGCGGCCAAAGCATGGCAGCAATCTAGCGAGGAATGGACGGATTCGCTATGGCTGAACGCCTCGCGGCCGGAACGGTTCGCCGGCGAAGCCGTTTCGACCCGCCCGGGAGCGGCCCCAGCATGACGCAGACCGAGGCGCAAGGCGCCATCACCCCCCGCGGGCTGGAGCTGTGCGGCACCCCCCCGGCGGATTTTGACGCGGTCGCGATGGCGCGCCAGGTGCTGCGCACAGCCCGCATCGCGACGCTCGCCACGCTCGATCCGCAGAGCGGTTTTCCGCTCGCGACGATGATCACCGTCGCCACCGATGTCGACGGAAGTCCGCTCTTTCTCGCCTCGCAGCTGTCGCTGCACACCCGCAATATGGAGGCGGATTCCCGCGTTTCCCTCCTGCTGTCCTCGCTGGGCAGGGGAGATCCGCTGGCGGCCTCGGCCCGGCTCTCCGTCGTCGGGCGGGCCGAGCCCTGCGCGGATGCCAATGCCCGGCGGCGTTTTCTGTCGCGCCAGCCGAAGGCGAGGCTCTATGCGGATTTTGCCGATTTTTCGCTATATCGGGTGAGCGTACTGGGGCTGCACCCCAATGGCGGCTTCGCCCGAGCCGGCGCGATCGCTCCCGAACAGGTGCTGATCGATCTCTCCGGCTGCGACGCGCTGATCGCGGCGGAGGAGGCGACGCTGGCCCGGCTCAACGGCGAGCGCAGCGCCGCGCTGGAAGCCTGTGCGACCGGGTTGCTCGGACTGCCGGCAGGGCGCTGGAGCGCGACGGGGCTCGATCCGGAAGGTCTCGACCTGATCGCGGGGGAAGAGGCGGCCAGGCTTTCGTTTCCAGGGCGCGTCACCGCGCCGGACCAGCTCGACGAGGCGCTGCGAAGGCTCGCCGCGCAGGCCTGAGCGCAAGGGCGCCACGTCATGCGCGCAGCCTCGGCCGGTGCGCGCAGAACCCGCCTGCGAGGCCCGCCGACCTAAAACGATTTAACCCCAACGCGACCGTTTTTTGTCTTTTCAATGACTTGAGCCGAACCGCCGCACGCCCTAAAGACCCGCTCAGCCAATGATCGCGCGCGAGCGCCGATGAGCGGCATGCGTGTCCGTCACGACATCCGGCCCGTTTCGGGAGGGGCCGGGATCCGGAGGTTACCCGTGAAGAATATCGGTCAGTACAATCTCGCCCAGGGCGCGGAGAGCTTCGGCTTCGGCGAGCTTTCGGCCGTTTACTGGAACCTCGAGGCCCCGCAGCTCTACGAGGAGTCGCTGCGCCGCGGCGAGTCCGAGCTGGCGCGCGGCGGCGCGCTCTGCGCCGATACCGGCACCCATACCGGCCGCTCGCCCAAGGACAAGTTCACCGTCCGTGACGCCCTGACCGAGAACACTGTCTGGTGGGACAACAACAATGCCATGAAGCCGGAGCAGTTCGAGACGCTGCTGGCCGATTTCATCGCCCATGCCCGCGGCAAGGAGCTGTTCGCGCAGGACCTCTATGGCGGGGCCGACCCGTCCCATCGCGTCAAGGCTCGCGTCTTCACCGAGTTGGCCTGGCACTCGCTGTTCATCCGCAATCTGCTGATCCGGCCCGAGCGCGGCGAGATCGAGGCCTATGTGCCGGAGATGACGATCGTCGATCTGCCAAGCTTCAAGGCGGATCCCGCCCGCCATGGCTGCCGCAGCGAGACCGTCGTCGCCATCGATTTCACCCGCAAGATCGTGCTGATCGGCGGCTCGGCCTATGCCGGCGAGATGAAGAAGTCGGTTTTCACCTATCTCAACTACGTGCTGCCGACCAAGGGCGTGGTGCCGATGCACTGCTCGGCCAATGTCGGCCCCGATGACGACTCCGCGATTTTCTTCGGCCTGTCGGGCACCGGCAAGACCACGCTCTCGGCCGACCCGCAGCGCACGCTGATCGGCGATGACGAACATGGCTGGTCGAAAGAAGGCATCTTCAATTTCGAGGGTGGCTGCTACGCCAAGACGATCCGCCTCTCGGCCGAGGCCGAGCCGCAGATCCATGCCGCCTCGCTGCGCTTCGGCACCGTGCTCGAGAATACGGTGATGGATCCGATCACGCGCGTGGTCGATTTCGACGACGAGACCAAGACCGAGAACACCCGCTCGGCCTATCCGCTCGATTTCATCCCCAACGCCTCGCGCACCGGCCGCGCCGGCATCCCGAAGAACATCGTGATGCTCACCGCCGACGCCTTCGGCGTGATGCCGCCGATCGCCAAGCTGACCCCGGCCGAGGCGATGTATCACTTCCTCTCGGGCTACACCGCCAAGGTCGCGGGCACCGAGCGCGGGCTGACCGGCGTGCAGCCGGAATTCTCGACCTGCTTCGGCTCGCCCTTCCTGCCGCGCCACCCGTCGGAATACGCCAATCTGCTGCGCGACTTCATCGCCAAGCACCATGTCGATTGCTGGCTGGTGAACACGGGCTGGACCGGCGGCATCTATGGCGTCGGCCGGCGCATGCCGATCCGCGTCACCCGGCGCCTGCTCTCGGCCGCGCTGGACGGCTCGCTCAACCGCGCCGATTTCCGCCGGGATCCCTATTTCGGTTTCGCCGTTCCCACTTCGGTGCCGGGCGTCGAGCCGCACATCCTCTACCCGGTCAAGACCTGGGCGGATAAAGCCGCCTTCGCCGAGACCGCCAAGAACCTGACAGAGATGTTCGCCAAGAACTTCGCCAAGTTCGAGGCCCATGTCGACGAGGACGTGAAGGCCGCGGCGCCGTCGAGTTCCCTCGCCGCCTGAGGCACTCACGCCGAAAATTCATGCTAGGAGAGGCGGCGATGAGCCGCCTCTTTTTCATTGTGCTGAAGCTTCTTCTCGCCCTTCTGCTCCTCGGCGCCATGCTCTGGGGGGCGGGCTTGCTGTATTTTCGCCTCCCCGGCGCGCTGGGAACGATCGCAGCCCTCGGGTTCGGTGTGGCCGGCCTTGCCGGGTTCGCGGGGCTCTGGACGCAGGAAGCGCGGCTGCCGCTCGGCTTCGCCGTGCTGTTCCTCTCGCTGCTCGGCTGGTGGGCCGGCATGAAGCCCTCGCATCAGCGCGACTGGATTCCCGAACTCGCCCATCTGCCGACGATCTCGCGCGAGGGCGATGTCCTGACCGTCTCGAACCTGCGGAATTTCCGCTGGCGCAGCGACGAGGATTACGACCCCCGCTGGGAAACCCGCCGCTACGATCTCAGCCGGATCAAGGGCATCGACATCGTGCTCTCGCACTGGACGGGCGAGGCGATCGCCCATCTGCTCGTCTCCTTCCCCTTCGCCGACCAGCCCCCGCTGACCTTCTCGGTCGAGATCCGGCGTGAGAAAGGGGAGGAGTATTCGGCGCTCGCCGGCTTCTTCCGCAGCTATGAGATGATCACCGTCGCCGCCGATGAGCGCGACGTCATCGGCGTGCGCACCCATGCCCGCCACGAGGATGCCCGGCTCTACCGGCTGGCGGCGACGCCCGCACAAGCCCGCGAATTGCTGCTGGCCTATGCGGCCGATATCGACAAGCTGGCGCTGAAGCCGCGCTGGTACAACACGCTGACCACCAATTGCACGACCATGGTGTTCAAGCTGGTGCGCCGGCTGGCGCCGCATTGGGCCTTCTCGGTGCCGCTGGATCCGCGCGTGGTCCTGTCCGGCTATCTGCCCGGCTATCTCCAGCAGATCGGCGCGCTGAGGCAGGACATTCCGCTCGCCGAACTGACGCGGCTGGCGCGCATCAGCGACCGGGCCCGTACGCTCTCGCCGGACGATCCCGACTTCTCCGCGAAGATCCGGGAGGGCGTGCCAAGCGGACGGCCATAGCATCTGCCGGCACTGCGAGGCGCTCGACGCCGAAGTCATCCAGGAGGACTGGGTTAGGGGATCAGCCACGTCTCCCCGGATGGCTTCGCTGCGCTCGCAATGACGGACAGCAACCCGCTCGTTGGACGCTATCGGAAGAACAGCAGCGTCTGCACCACGAAGAGCGGGATCAGGATGCCGCCGGACCAGAGCATGTAGCCGAAGAAGCTCGGCATCTTCACCTTCCGATCCTTGGCGATGGCGTAGACCATGAAGTTGGGCGCATTGCCGATATAGGTGTTGGCGCCCATGAAGACCGCGCCCGCCGAGATCGCCGCCAGCGTCAGGGCGCCGCTCGTCATCAGCTCCCTGGCGTTGCCGCCCGCCAGCTCGAAGAAGACGAGATAGGTCGGGGCATTGTCGAGGAAGGAGGACAGGATGCCGGTCAGCCAGAAATAGGCGACGGTGTCGCGGCTGCCATCGGCATGGTTCACCAGCGCGACCAGCGGCGCGAAGGCGCCGTCGCGCCCGGCCTGCAGCATCGCCAGCACCGGGATGATGCAGACGAATATGCCGGCGAAGAGCTTGGCGACCTCCTGGATCGGGCCCCAGGAGAATTCGTTTCCGGCGCGCACGGGCCTCGGCGTCAGCCAGAGCGAGATGCCGGCGAGCCCGAGCAGGATGAGGTCGCGGGCGAGGTTCTGCCCTTCGACCGCGACGCCATGGATCGTGAAGGCGACGCCCGGCTTCCAGTTGGCCGAGAGCAGGATCGCGCCGATGACGCCCGCCAGCAGCGGCAGATTGACCTTGCCCCAAAGCTTCAGATCGCGGTCCGGCGTCGGGTCCTTGAGCTTCGGCAGCCTGTTGTCGCGGCGATAGAGAACGCTGTCGATGACGTAGAACAGCGCCAGCAGGACGGCGACGGCAAAGCCGGTCTCCGGCAACAGGTTGCGCGCGGTCCAGAAGAAATCGACCCCGCGCAGGAAGCCGAGGAAGAGCGGCGGATCGCCCAGCGGCGTCAGCGAGCCGCCGATATTCGAGACCAGGAAGATGAAGAACACCACGACATGGACATTGTGGCGCCGGTCGTCATTGGCGCGCAGCAGCGGGCGGATCATGATCATCGAGGCGCCGGTGGTGCCGACCACGCTCGCCATCGCCGTGCCGATCGCCAGGATCGCGGTGTTGACCGCCGGCGAGCCATGCAGGTTGCCGCTGATCAGGATGCCGCCGGCGATGGTGAAGAGCGCGAAGAGCAGGATGATGAAGGGCAGGTATTCGAGCAGCGCGGTGTGCAGCAGCACGCCCAGCGAAGCCTCGGCGCCCCGGAACAGAAACAGCGGCACCAGCACCAGCAGCGCCCAGAAGGCGGCGAACTTGCCGTAATGATGCTCCCACAGCCGGTGGAACAGGATCGGCCCCAGCGCGATGGAGAGCAGCATCCCGGCGAAGGGCACGGCCCAGAGCGGCCCGAGGCTCGCCCCGCCGATATCGCCGGCAGCGAAGGCGGGAGTGGCCGGGAGGAGGACCGGCGCACCGATTGCAAGAGCGAGCGCCCGCTTCATCGCAGCCCTCGCCTCAGGGCTTGGGCGCGTCGAAGGTCGGCGGTGCGTTGAGATCGAAGCCGCCGATCCCGCCGATGCCCGGCACCTGGATCTGCTCGAACTGCTTGTCGATCGCCTTCTGGTCGAGCTGGATGGCCGATGCCTTGTAGTGCATCACCATGCTCGGGAAGATCACGACGAGCGCCACCATGATCAGCTGGATCACCACGAAGGGCACCGCGCCCCAGTAGATCTGGCCGGTGGTGACCGGCTCCATCATCCGGCCGGTGACGCGATCGCGATAGGGGTTCTTCGGTGCGACCGAACGCAGGAAGAACAGCGCGAAGCCGAAGGGCGGGTGCATGAACGAGGTCTGCATGTTCACGCCCAGGATCACACCGAACCAGATCAGGTCGATGCCGAGCTTCTCCGCGGCGGGCCCGAGCAACGGCACGATGATGAAGGCCAGCTCGAAGAAGTCGAGGAAGAAGGCCAGCAGGAAGACCATCACGTTGACGACGATCAGGAAGCCTGTCGCGCCGCCCGGCAGGCCGACCAGCAGGTGCTCGACCCAGAGATGGCCGTTGACGCCGTAGAAGGTCAGCGAGAACACGCGCGCGCCGACCAGGATGAAGAGCACGAAGGCCGAGAGCTTTGCGGTGGATTCAACCGCCTGCTTCAGCAGATCGAAGGTCATGCGCCGCTTGCCCAGCGCCAGCAGGATGGCGCCGGCGGCGCCCATCGCGCCGCCTTCGGTCGGTGTCGCGACGCCGATGAAGATCGTGCCCAGCACCAGGAAGATGAGGGCGAGCGGCGGCACCATGACGAAGATGACCTGCTCGGCCATGCGCGAAAGCAGGTTGAGCCGCAGCAGCTTGTTGACCAGCGCAATGACGAAGGAAACGCCCACCGCGATCGACATCGTCAGCACCACGAAGTCGGAGCCGGCGGTGACCTTGGTGAACATCTTCATATAGGCGTAGGCGACCGCGAAGGCGATGACCGTCACCACCAGCAGCGAGAAGCGTCGCGTCTGGCCGTCGGCGTCGCGCAGGGTCTGCGCCTCGGGCGGCAGGCCGGGCGCGCGCGAGGGCGCGATCAGGGTGATCAGGAAGACATATCCGGCATACATCGCGGAGAGCACGAGGCCGGGGATGAAGGCGCCCTCATACATGTCGCCGACCGAGCGGCCGAGCTGATCGGCCAGGACGATGAGCACGAGCGAGGGCGGGATGATCTGCGCCAGCGTGCCCGAGGCCGCGATGACACCCGAGGCAAGGCGCCGGTCATAGCCGTAGCGCAGCATGATCGGCAGCGAGATCAGGCCCATGGAGATCACGGAGGCGGCGACGACGCCGGTCGTCGCTGCGAGCAGCGCGCCGACGAAGATGACGGCATAGGCAAGGCCGCCGCGCACCGGGCCGAAGAGCTGGCCGATGGTGTCGAGCAGGTCCTCGGCCATGCCGGAGCGCTCGAGGATGAGGCCCATGAAGGTGAAGAACGGGATGGCCAGCAGCACGTCGTTGTTCATCGTGCCGTAGATGCGTTCCGGCAGCGCCTGCAGGAAGTTCTCCTGGAACAGGCCGAGCTCGATGCCGATGATCGCGAAGAGCAGTCCGTTGGCGGCCAGCGCGAACGCGACCGGGTAGCCCAGCAGCAGGAACACCACGAGCGTGGCGAACATCACCGGCGCCATGTTGACGCGCAGGAAGTCCCCGATGCCGCCGCCCGCCGCGAAGGCGTCGCCCGTGTGCAGGCTGAAGAAGGCGAGCAGGGACAGCGTGACGAGGAGCGCGGCGGCGCGCGAGAGGCGAAGCAGGGTCATGGCGTGGTTCCGGTCGTCTCGCGGGCGGCTCAAGAAGCCAGGCCCTGCTGCTTGGCCTGGTCGAGAAGGCGCTGGGCTTCCGCCTCGGCGGCGGCGGCATGTCCGGCCGCGGCCTCCTGATCCTCCAGATAGCCGCGCATGATCGCGACCTGCTTGATGATCTCGGAGATGCCCTGGACCGTCAGCATCACGAAACCGACGACCACCAGCCCCTTGGCCGGCCATTGCGGCAGGCCGCCGGCCGAGAGCGACTGCTCGTTGATGGCGTAGGAGCGCATGAAGAAGGGCCAGGAGTGATAGACGATCAGCACGCAGAACGGCATCAGGAAGAAGATGTGGCCGAGCAGCTCGATCCACTGACGCACGCGCCGGGGCAACGTCGCGTTCACGATGTCGATGCGGATGTGCTCCTTCACCTGCATCGTCCAGGAGGCGCACATCAGGAAGACGGCGCCGAACAGCATCCATTGCAGTTCGAGCCAGGCATTGGACGAGACGTTGAAGACCTTGCGAACGATCGCGTTGACCGTCGCGACGATGACCGCCGCCAGGATCAGCCAGGCGACCTTCTTGCCGATCTGCCGGTTGACCATATCGATGACGCGGCTGACCGCCAGGAGACCCTGCACCTCTTCGCTCCCCTCACGTCGCGCCCTGGCCGGGTCATGCCCCCGAGGCCTACCGCCCATGCGCCAATTATGAAGTGGAGCGGTATCGGATAGGTCCGGGCCACGCAAGCCGGGGGCCGCCTTATCCATTAGACGAAAGCCTTAAGCGCCTGCGCTGCCCAGGCGGCGCCGGGCCAACTGCAGCCTCAGAGAATTTTCGTTATGTTCACATTCAGGAATCGCGAATAAACTTCTCCAGGTCGCCTGTTCCGGCGACGGCCGATTCGAGCCCTCGCCGAGCCCGCCCATGTGCCGCTTCCTCGCCTATTCCGGCCTGCCCGTCTTCCTCGAGGACTTCGTCGCCTCGCCCTGCCATTCGCTGATCCATCAGTCGCTCCATGCCGAGGAGGCGAAGACCGGCACCAATGGCGACGGCTTCGGCATCGGCTGGTATGGCGAGCGGCCGGAGCCGGGGCAGTATCGGGAGGTCAGGCCCGCCTGGTCGGACGAGAACCTGCTCTCGATCGCGCGGCAGGTGCGCTCGCATCTGTTCTTCGCGCATGTGCGCGCCGCCACCGGCACGGCGACGACACGGGCCAATTGTCACCCCTTCGTCCATGGCCGCTACCTGTTCATGCATAACGGCCAGATCGGCGGTTATTCGACGATCCGCCGCCGGCTGGAGGCGCTGATCCCCGATGCGCTCTATGGCGCGCGCGCCGGCAGCACCGATTCCGAGGCACTGTTCCTGCTGGCTCTGGCGCATCTGGAGGAGGGCATGGCGCCCGGCGCTGCGCTGGCAGCCGCGCTCGGCGATGCGCTCCGGCTGATGGCGCAGGCCGGAATCACCGAGCCGTTGCGCTGCGCCGCCGCGCTCGCCGATGGCGAGGCGATCCACGCCGTGCGCTGGTCATCCGACGCCCGGCCGCCGAGCCTCTATGTCTGCCAGAAGCCCGACAGCATCGTCGTGGCTTCCGAGCCCGTCGATGCCGCGCGCGAATGCTGGCAGGCCCTGCCCTGCAACACGCTGGCGACGATCAACGGCGGCACCGTGAGCTTTTCGCCGCTGGAAACGTCCTTGCAGCAGGCGGCCTGACGCCGGCCGCCACCGCGACGTCCGACACGAAAGATCTCCGGCTGAAATCGAGATCATTTCCAAGTAATCGTTGCGCTTCCTTTAATTTACGATCATTCCAAACTAGGCGAATTCTGTTGACGCGCCTGAATGCGCTGCCTAGTCACACGGGCCGCGGCGCCGCGAAATCTCTGCACGCGGCGCAAGGATGGCTGCCGTGCTGGTCCCATTTCTCATCATGCTGCGCGAAGGTCTCGAGGCCGCGCTGATCGTCGGCATCGTGGCGAGCTACCTCGTGCGCAGCGCGAGGAGGGAATGGCTGCCGGCGCTCTGGGTCGGCGTCGGCCTCGCCTGCGCCGCCAGCCTTCTGGCCGGGGCCGCGCTCAGCCTGTTCGTCGGCGAGCTGCCGCAGCGAGGGCAGGAGCTGTTCGAGGCGGCGATCGGCTTGGTGGCGGCGGCGATGCTCACCTCCATGGTGTTCTGGATGCGCAAGGCGGCGCGCTCGATCAAGGGCGAGTTGCAGGCCGGAGTCGATTCCGCGCTGGAGGGCCCCCATCAGGGCCTCGCTCTGGTCGGCCTCGCCTTCCTGGCGGTGGCGCGCGAGGGGCTGGAATCCGTGTTCTTCCTGCTCGCCGTGCTGCAGCAGGCGAACGGCGCGGGGCCGATGCTGGGGGCCGGGCTCGGTCTGCTCGTGGCGAGCGGCATCGGCTACGCCATCTATGCGCTCGGCGTGAAGCTCGATCTGCGCGCCTTCTTCCGCTGGACGGGCGTGCTGATCCTCTTCGTCGCGGCGGGGCTTCTGGCCAATGCGGTGCGCTCGCTGCACGAGGCCGGGCTGTGGAACCATCTGCAGCAGCCCGTCTACGATCTCAGTGCCGTGCTGCCGGCCGACGGCGCGCTCGGTGCGCTGCTTTCGGGGTTCTTCGGCTATCAGGAGCGGGCGACGCTCGGCGAGGCGGCGGCCTATCTCGCCTTCCTGCTGCCGATGCTGGTGCTGTTCCTGCGCGGCGCCCCCGCATCCGCCGTGGCGGGCAGGGCCGGCGCAGGTCAGGCCCTGCCGGTTCGGGATTCCAGGCGCCGCGCGCCGGCGCTTCGGCTCACCGGCGCCGCGACCTTGCTGCTGGTCCTCGGGGGCCTCGGCGCCTTCGTCTATGCCGCAACCACCCGTCAGCCAGCCACGGGCTCCGGCGACATCGCCATCGCGATCACCGAGCGCAGCTGCGATCCGGCGGTGCTGACCATTCCCGCCGGCAAGGCCAGCTTTCTCGTCAGCAATCGCGGCGAGCGGGTGCTGGAATGGGAGATTCTCGACGGCGTGATGGTGCTGGAGGAGCGCGAGAACATCGCGCCGGGCCAATCGCGCCGGCTGACGACGCAACTTCGCCCGGGTCGCTACGACATCACCTGCGGCCTGCCCAGCGCGCCCCATGGCCGGCTGATCGTCGAGGCGGCCGCCGATGCGCCGGCGCAGCGTCTCACCCTGATGGATCTGGTCGGCCCCGCCGCCGAATACCGCGCCATGCTCAGCGAGCGGGCCGCCGCTCTGGCGCAGGCGATCGAGATCGCGACGACCGCTTCCGACGAGGCCGGCCGGGCGGAGGCATTGGCGCAGGCGCGCAGCCTGCTGCGGCGGATGGAGCCGGCAGCGGCGGGCGATCCCGCGCTGGCGGAACGTTTCGCGACGCTGGCAGCCCTGCTCGCACCGCCGGCCGCGCCCGAGCGGCTGCGGGCCGCGGCGCACGCGCTCGGCGACGCGCTCGATCAGCGCACCGTGCTGCCAGGCCAGATGCTGGCGGGTGCGGTCACGCTGCTGTCTGCGCCGCAGGACAGCGCCGCCGGCCCCGACGACATCACCGCCGCAGCCGAAATCGCGCGGCTGCTGCTCCCGCTGGCGGAGCGGGTCGCGCCTGATCTGGCAGGCCGCGTGCGGACCGACCTCGCCGCTGCGGCGCGCGAGGCCGAGCCCGGCGGCCGCGCCACCCTCGCCGGCGATCTGGAGGCGATGCGCAAGGCGCTGGCCCTCCCGGGGACGGAGCCGAAATCATGACGCCACGCTGCCCGGGCCGCTCCGGCCCGACCGCCCCCTCCCCCTGTCCCTCCTCCACACCCTCGCGCCGCGCACTATTGACCGGCGGCGCCGCCCTGCTCGGTGGCGCCGGCCTCGCCCAGGCCGCCAGCGAGCCCGTCCGCAACCCCGCCGCCGCCCCGCCGGCCGATTCAGCCAGCGAGCGCCAGCCCTTTTTCGGGCAGCATCAGGCCGGCATCGTGACCCCGCGCCCGGCCACCGGGATGGTCGCCGCCTTCGACGTCACCGCCACGTCGCGCGACGAGCTGGAGCGGCTCTTTCGCATCCTCACGGACCGCATCGGCTTCCTGATGCAGGGCGGCCCCGCGCCCACGGCGCCGGCGGCGTTCCCGCCGCCGGATTCCGGCATTCTCGGGCCCGTGATCGCGCCGGACAACCTCACCGTCACGGTGGCGCTGGGCGCTTCGCTCTTCGACGACCGCTATGGGCTGGCGGCGCTGAAGCCCAGGCGCCTGCAGCGGATGAAGCGCTTCCCCAACGACGCGCTGGACGCATCGCTCTGCCATGGCGACCTGCTGCTGCAGATCTGCTCCAACAGCGCCGACACCAATATCCATGCGCTGCGCGACATCCTGAAGAACGCGCCCGATCTGCTGCTGCTGCGCTGGAAGCAGGAAGGCAGCGTGCCGCCGAGCCCGCCGCAGCCGAAAGCCTCCGCCGGGGAGCCGCCGCCGAGCGCGCGCAACCTCCTCGGTTTTCGCGACGGCACCGCCAATCCCGACGCGGCTGATCCAGCTGCGATGAACGCGCTGGTCTGGGTGAAGCCCGGCTCGGACGAACCAGGCTGGGCCACCGATGGCAGCTATCAGGTGGTGCGGATCATCCGCAATTTCGTCGAGCGCTGGGACCGCACGGCGCTTTCCGAGCAGGAAGAGATCATGGGCCGGCGCAAGGACAGCGGCGCGCCCTTCGGCGGGCAGCGCGAATACGACGTACCGTCCTATGCCGACGATCCGGACGGGCAGCGCACGAAGCTCGACGCGCATATCCGCCTCGCCAATCCGCGCCGCGCCGAGACCGAGGCCAGCCGGATGCTGCGCCGGCCTTTCAACTATTCCAACGGCGTCACCCGCGCCGGTCAGCTCGACATGGGTCTGCTCTTCATCTGCTTCCAGCAGGATCTGGAACGCGCCTTCGTCGCGGTCCAGACGCGGCTGAACGGCGAGCCGCTGGAGGAATACATCAAGCCCGTCGGAGGCGGATATTTCTTCGCCCTGCCCGGCGTGCCAGCCCCCGGCGGCATTCTCGGCGGGACGCTTTTCGCGGCCGCCCGCGCCGCGCAGCCGGCTTCCGCGAGCGGACCCGCCGGGCCCCGCCCCGCTTCGATCCACAGGACAGGAGATTGAAATGACCCCGCGCCTTGCCCCCCTGGCCGCTGCCGCCGGCCTCGCCCTCGTGCTGGCGGGCCCCGCCGGTGCCGCCTCCCCGCTCGACCTCGTCGCGCCCGTCGCCGCCTACAAGCAATATGTCTCGAAGGGCGTGGACCAGCTGGTGAAGGACACCAAGACCTTTACCGACGCGGTCAAGGCCGGCGACCTGCCCAGGGCCAAGGCACTCTATGCGCCGACGCGGGTTTCCTATGAGAAGATCGAGCCGGTGGCCGAGCTGTTCAGCGATCTCGACGGCAAGATCGATGCCCGCGCCGACGCCCATGAGAAGAAGGAGCTGGACCCCGACTTCACCGGCTTCCACCGGATCGAATACGGGCTCTTCGCCAAGAACAGCACAGAAGGGCTCGCCCCGATCGCCGACGGGCTGATGGCGGATGTGACCGAGCTGCAGGGCCGCATCAAGGGCCTGACCGTCCCGCCAGAGAAGATGGTCGGCGGCGCGGCCGTGCTGATCGAGGAGGTCGCGGCGACCAAGATCTCCGGCGAGGAGGACCGCTACAGCCACACCGATCTGTGGGATTTCCAGGCCAATATCGACGGCGCCAAGACCATCGTCGATCTGCTGCGCCCGCTGCTGATGAAGGGCGACAAGGCGCTGACGGCGAAGATCGACACCCAGTTCGCCACGGTCGACCGGACGCTGGCCAAGTACAAGCTCAAGGATGGCGGCTTCGAGACCTATGACAAGCTGACCGAGGCCGACCGCAAGGCGCTCGCCGCCACCATCACCGCGCTCGCGGAGGATCTGGCGAAGCTCAAGGGCGTGCTCGGCCTCGGCTGAGACAGGGCCGGGTCTCCTGCGGGCCTCTCGACGAAGGCGGTGCGATGGGCCAATGACGGGCCACGCATCGCCTTTTCCGCCCTGCCGAGATGATCCCGATGAGCGCCTTCCAAGCCCTTTCCGCCGTGCCGCATGGCCGCATCGCCCTGCTGGGCTGCCCGATCGAGGTGGGCGCCTCGCAGCGCGGCGCGCTGATGGGGCCGGCGGGGCTGCGCACGGCGGGGCTGGCGCGCGTGCTGGAAAGCCTCGGCTACCGCGTCGAGGATCATGGCGACATCCTGCCGCGCGATCTTGTCCCCGTCGCCGGGCCGGCGCCCGAGAATGCGCGCTTCTACACCGAGATCGCCGCCTGGATGCGCGCCCTCAGCGCCCGCTCCTATGAGGTAGCGCGCACGGGGGCGACGCCGATCTTCCTCGGCGGCGACCACAGCCTGTCCATGGGCTCGGTCAACGGGGTCGCGCGGCACTGGGCCGAGCAGGGCCGCAAGCTCTTCGTGCTCTGGCTCGATGCCCATGCCGACTACAACATGCCGGGGATCTCACCCTCCGGGAACATGCACGGCATGTCCTCGGCCTTTCTCTGCGGCGAAAGCGGCCTCGACGATCTGCTCGGCGCCGAGCCGCGCGCCTCGATCAGCCCCGCACAGCTCAGCCTCTTCGGCATCCGCTCGATCGACCCGCTCGAAAAAGCGGCGGTGAAGGCACGCGGCATCGACATCGCGGATATGCGCGCCATCGACGAGCATGGCGTCGGCGTCCTGATCCGCCGGGTGATCGAGAAGGTGCGGGCCGCCGACGGCGTGCTGCACGTCTCCTTCGACGTCGATTTCCTCGACCCACCGCTGGCGCCGGGCGTCGGCACCACCGTGCCGGGCGGCGCGACCTATCGCGAGGCGCATCTGGTCATGGAGCTGCTGCACGATTCCGGGCTCGTGCGCTCGATGGACATCGTCGAGCTCAACCCTTTCCTCGACGATCGCGGCCAGACGGCGCGGCTGGCGGTGGAACTGGCGGCCAGCCTCTTCGGCCAGCAGATCACCGACCGCCCGACGCCGACCAACGCGATCGCGGCGGGCTGAAAACCTAAAGCGCGACGGTGCCTGACATCGCGGGGGGAACCGTGCCATCACCAAGACGGCCGCAGCGTCTCTTCACACGGCCAGCGCCATGCCGTCCTTGCGGTTGTCGGAGGCACCGAACATCACGCCGCGAGCGTGATCGACCCAGATCGCCTGGCAGCCGCCGATCGCCTCCTGCGACCAGGCGACGTCATGGCCGCGCGCTTTCAGATCCGCCGCGACGGCCTCCGGGATCGTCGTCTCCAGCGTGAGCTTGCCGTCATAGGCGAAGCTGCGCGGGGCGTCGCAGGCCTGCTGCGGATCGAGCCCGCGGTCGAGGATGCCGGAGACGAAATGGGCATGGCCCGTCGCCTGATACTGCCCGCCCATCACGCCCATCGGCATTACCGCCTTGCCGTCCTTGGCGAGCATGCCCGGAATGATGGTGTGGAAGGGGCGCTTGCGCGGGGCGATGGCGTTGGGGTGGCCTTCGATCAGGCGGAAGCCCGAACCGCGGTTCTGAAGCATAACGCCGGACTTCGCGGCATAGATGCCGCTGCCGAAGCCCGAGAACAGCGAGTTGATGAAGGAGATCATGTTGCCGTCGCGATCGACGACGCAGAGATAGATCGTGTCCTTGTGCAGCGGCATGTCGAAGGCCTCGGGCTTCGCGGCGCGCTCCAGGCTGATCTGCGCCCGCAGCCTGCCGACGAACTCCTCCGAGAGGAAGCGCTCGGTGTCGAAGGGGCTTACGGCCGGGTCGGCGACGAGCGCATCGCGCTGGCGGTAACCGGCCTTGGTCGCCTCGGCCAGGATGTGAATGCGGTCGGCCTCGCTCAGCTTGGTATCGCTCAGGTCGAAGCCGGCGAGGATGCGCGTGATCAGCAGAGCTGCGATGCCCTGCCCGTTGGGCGGGCACTCCCACAGGCGATGATCGCGATAATCGGCACCGATCGGCGCGACATCGTCGGAGCGGGTGGCGGCGAGGTCCTCGAGCGCCATCAGGCTGCCGGCGCCGTTCAGCACCGCGACGATCTCCTCGGCGACCTCGCCCTCGTAGAAGGCGGCGCGGCCCTCGCGGGCGATGCGGCGAAGAGTCCGCCCGAGGGCCGGATGCAGCATTTTGTCGCCCACGGCCGGCGCCTTGCCGCCCGGCAGATAGACGGCATTGCCGAGGCCGTGCTTCTCGATGCGACCGCGGTTCTTCTCCCAGTCGAGCGCGACGCGCGGCGTCACGAGGAAGCCTTCCTCGGCGGCACGGATGGCGGGGGCGAAGACCTCCTCCAGACTCTTGCTGCCATGGGCTTCCATCAGCCGGCACCAGGCGTCGATGGCGCCCGGCACGGTGACGGCATGGGCCGAATCCGCCGCGATGGACGTCAGGCCCTGATCGAGGAACCAGCCGAGCTCGGCCTTGGCGGGCGCGCGGCCGGAGCCGTTGAGCGCGACCATTTCGCCGCCGGCGGGGGCATAGATCGCAAAGCAGTCGCCGCCGATGCCGGTCATGTGCGGATCGACCACCGCCTGCACCGCCACCGCCGCGATGGCGGCGTCGACCGCATTGCCGCCGGCGCGCAGGATATCGACCGCCGCCAGCGTCGCGGCCGGGTGCGAGGTCGCGGCCATGCCCTTGTCGCCGACCGCCAAAGAGCGCCCCGGCGCCATGAAATCGCGAATGCCCCAGTTTTCCATCCGTCCCTCTCCATGGCGCTTGCCTTGCGCTTTCCCGACCGGCTGTGCCGCCTGCGGGGCGCGCTGGCAATCCCCGTGCCGTGCATGGCCGGGGCGCAGCCGGCAGGGTTACAGGCAAGAGCGCATGGCGCAATTGTGCCGCGCAGCAAGCCGCATCCCCCCGGAGTCCTTCATGTCCCCCGCCCCCGCCAAGGATGCCGCAGCGTCGGGGCAGACGCGGCTCTCGACGCCGCTGCTCGTCCTCGTGGCGATCGCGACCGGCGCCTTCGTCGCCAACATCTATTACGCGCAGCCGCTCATCGCCTCGATCGCGCCCGAGATCGGCATCTCGCCGGATCTCGCCGGCGCCATCGTCGGCGTGACGCAGATCGGCTATGGTGCCGGACTCTTCTTCCTCGTTTCGCTGGCCGATCTCGTCGAGAACAAGAGGCTGGTGCTCGGCGCGATCGGCGTCACCAGCCTGGCCCTGGTCGGCATCGCCTTGGCCGGCAGCGTGACGCCCTTCCTGCTGGCCAGCTTCGCGATCGGGCTGTCGGCAACCGGCGCGCAGGTGCTGGTTCCGTTCATGGCCCATCTGGCGCCGGAGGAGCGGCGCGGCGCCGTCGTCGGCAAGGTGATGGCGGGTCTGCTCACCGGGATCATGCTGGCGCGGCCGGCCGCCCTGTTCATTTCGGCGAGCTTCGGCTGGCGGGCGGTGTTCCTCAGCTCGGCCGTGCTGATGCTGGCGATCGGCGCCGGTCTCGCCCGGATGATGCCGCGCTACAAGCCGCAAGGCGGGCTGCATTACGGGCAGATCCTCGCCTCGATGGCAGGGTTGCTCCGCGACATTCCTGTCCTGCGCTGGCGCGCCGCCTACCAGATGCTGATGTTTGCCGGCTTCAACATGCTCTGGACGGCGGCGCCGATGATGCTGACCGAGCGCTTCGGCCTGTCCGAGCACGGCATCGGCCTCTTCGCGCTCGCCGGAGCGGGCGGAGCGCTGGCGGCTCCGCTGGCCGGGCACCTGGCCGATCGCGGCCATTCCCGGCTGGCGACGGGCGGGGCAATGCTGACGCTGGCGCTCTGTTTCCTGGGCTCCGGCTGGGCGGTGGCGAGCCTCCTGCTGGCGGCGCTGGTCGTCTTCGTCGTGCTGCTGGATGCCGCGGTGCAGATGACCCAGGTGACCAGCCAGCGCGCCATTTTCTCCGTCGCCGCCGCGATGCGCGGGCGCGCCAACGCCATCTACATGACCATCACCTTCATGGGCGGGGCGCTGGGTTCGGTCCTCGGCGCGCTGACCTATCACGCCGGCGGCTGGAACCTCACGGCGCTGACGGGGGCCGGCATGGGGCTCGCGCTGCTCGTCCTCTTCGCCTGCGAGCGGCGTTTCGGCCTCAGCGCCGCCGCCTGATCGCTCAGCCCGGCTCCGTCTTACGCCCGCTGGCGAGCCCACTCTTGACAGAATTGCAATGTTATAATGTATCATTTCTTTATTGCAGCGATACGAGTTCCGTCATGTCCGCTTCCGAGCTTTTCATCGACCGGCGCCTGCCGGTCACGGTGCTGTCCGGCTTTCTCGGCGCCGGCAAGACCACCCTGCTGAACCACATCCTCAACAACCGCGAAGGCCGGCGCGTCGCGGTGATCGTCAACGACATGAGCGAGGTCAACATCGACGCGGACCTGGTGCGCGAGGGCGGCGCCAACCTCTCCCAAACCGAGGAGCGGCTGGTGGAGATGACCAATGGCTGCATCTGCTGCACGCTGCGCGACGACCTGCTGACCGAAGTGCGCCGCCTCGCCAGCGAGAAGGCCTTCGACTATCTCCTGATCGAGGGCACGGGCGTCGCCGAGCCGCTGCCGATCGCGGCAACCTTCTCCTTCCGGGACGAGCAGGACCATGCGCTCGACGACGTCGCACGGCTGGACACGATGGTGACGGTGGTCGACGCGCTCAACCTGCTGAAGGACTATGAGAGCCGCGACTTCCTGAGCGACCGGGGCGAGACCGCCGGCCAGGGCGACGAGCGGACGCTGGTCGATCTCCTGGTCGAGCAGATCGAGTTCGCCGATATGGTGGTGATCAACAAGGCCGGCGAGGCTTCGGCGCAGGAGCTTGAGGCGGTGCGGCTCGTGGTGCGCGGCCTCAATGCCGATGCCCGCATCGTCGAGGCCGATTTCGGGCGGGTGCCGCTGGCACAGGTGCTCGATACGCGGCTCTACAGCGAAGACAAGGCGCAACAGCATCCACTCTGGCACAAGGAGCTCTACGGCGCCCATGAGCATGTGCCGGAGACCGAGGAATACGGCATCCGCTCCTTCGTCTACCGGGCGAGGCGGCCGTTCCACCCGGCCAGGCTGCATGATTTCATGAACCGGCGCTGGCCGGGGCTGATCCGCGCCAAGGGGCATTTCTGGCTGGCGACGCGGCCGGACTGGGTCGGCGAATATTCGCTGGCGGGGCGCATCACCCGCACCGAGGGCATGGGCCGCTGGTGGGCCACCGTGCCGAAGGATCGCTGGCCGCGCTCGGAGGAATTCCAGTCGCTGATGCGCCGGCACTGGTCGCCGAGCTGGGGCGACCGGCGTCAGGAGATGGTGTTCATCGGCGGCCCGCAGATGGACGAGTCGGCGATCCGCGCCGCGCTCGATGCCTGCCTCGCCGGCAGCGTCTCGACCGGGATGACCCAGTCGCTGCTGGCGCTGGACGACCCCTTTCCGCAATGGGAGCGGAGCGCGGCCTGAGCCGTCAGGCCGCGGGCGCGGGCCTGGAACGCGCAGGGCGTGGTCCGCGGAAGGGGCGGGCCACCCTAAAGGACGGCCAGCATGCCGCCATCGACATAGATGATCTGGCCGTTGACATAGTCGGAGGCCGGGGCGGCGAGGAACACCGCGGCACCGATCAGCTCATCCGGGCGGCCCCAGCGCTTCGAGGGCGTGCGGCCCTTGACCCAGGCGTCGAAGGTCGGGTTGGCGATCAGCGCCTCGTTCATGTCGGTCAGCATGTAGCCGGGGCCGATGGCATTGGCCTGGATGCCGTGCTCGGCCCATTCGGCCGCCATCGCCTGCGTCAGCATCTTGATACCGCCCTTGGCGACCGTATAGGGCGCGACGGTGGCGCGGGCGAGCGCGCTGGTCAGCGAGCCGATATTGATGACCTTGCCGGCCCCACGCGCGATCATGCGCTTGGCGGCCTCGCGCCCGATCATGAAGGCCGAGGTCAGGTTGGTGTCGATGACGCGCTGCCAATCGGCGGTGGCGAGTTCCACCATCGGCTTGCGGAACTGGATGCCGGCATTGTTGACGAGAATGTCGACGGCGATCCCGGCCTCGTCGAAGCGCTCGAAGGCGGCGACGACCTGCGCCTCTGCGGTCACGTCGAAAGCGGCGGCATCGGCCTCGTAGCCGGCCTGACGCATCTCCTTCACCGCGGCATCGACGCGCGCGGCATCGGTGCCGTTGACGAGGATACGGGCTCCGGCCTGGGCCAGGCCCTCCGCCATGGCGCGGCCGAGACCGCGCGAGGAGCCGGTGACGAGGGCCGTGCGGCCGGTGAGATCGAAAAGGGGATTGGTCATCGGCGTCGTCCTCACAGGCTCGAACGGCGCACGGTCAGGTCCGAGCGCTCGAACACGGCCGGCAGCAATTCGACGCCGAGGCCGGGCGCCTCCATCGGATAGACATAGCCGCCCTCGATGCGCGGCATCTCGGTGACCAGTTCCTTGTACCAGCCGGTGTAGAAGGCCCGCACCGATTCCTGGATCAGCGTGTTGGGCTGGCTGAAGGAGGCGTGGATCGCGGCGATGAAGCCGACGGGCCCGATGCAGTCATGGGGCGCGAAGGGGCGGTGATAGGTTTCCGCCATCGCCGCGATCTTGCGACCTTCGGTCAGGCCGCCGGTCCAGCACAGATCGGCCATCACCACATGCATCGCGTCGCGGTCGAGCATGTCCTTGTAGGGGAAGCGCGAGCCCAGCGTCTCGCTCGCCGTCACCGAGACGGTGGTGGAGCGGGCGAATTCCGCCAGCGCCTGCGGCGAGTTCATCCGGATCGGGTCCTCGTACCAGCTCGGCTGGTATTGCTCGAGCACGCGGGCGATCTTGATCGCGGTCGGCAGGTTCCAGAGCGAGTGGAACTCGACCATGATCTCCATCCTGTCGCCGACGGCCTTGCGGATCTTCTCGAAGGGCTCGCAGGCCTTGCGCATCTGCTCGGGCGTGATGAACAGGCCCTGGTTCTCGATGGCGGGCGGGTCGAAGGGCCAGATCTTCATCGCCGTGATGCCGCTGGCCAGCAGGCTCTCGGCGACCTCGTCGGCGCGGTTCATGAAGCCGTTCAGGTCCTCATAGGGGCCTTCTGCCGCTCCGAAATTCCAGGTCGAGACCGGCTTGATGTTGTGCGAGCGAACATAACCATAGCCGGCGCAGGTGTTGTAGATTCGCTGCCTGTCGCGGCACAGGCCGCCGAGCATCTGATGCACCGGCTGGCCGCAGACCTTGCCGAAAATGTCCCACAGCGCGATGTCCACCGCCGAGGTGGCGCGCGACTCGGCGCCCGTCGAGGCCTGGGCCATCGGCAGGTTGGTCATCTCCTTGTGCAGCGCCTCGATATGCAGGGGGTTCTTGCCGAGCAGGCGCATGGCGAGCGTGTCGTGCAGATGGCACTCCACCGCGGCCGCGCCATAGAAGGTTTCGCCGAGGCCGACGATGCCGGCATCGGTGTGGACGCGCACCCACAGGACATTGGCGAACTCCTCGGTTCGCAGGGTCTCGATCGCTGTGATCTTCATCGGCGGCTCCCCCGGCAGCGGGATCTTGTTCGACTTTGGTCGAGCCCGCTTGTGCTTTTGAATGCGCCCCGCCGGCCCTAAGGTCGGGGGAGGCGACGCCGACCATAAGATCGCTTGTAAAATATCACAACATGTTTATCGTCCCATGGACGGGGCCACCAAGAGCCTGCCGGACGCAGCGAGGACGCTGGCCGGATCGCAGAGCGGGGAGAGACGATGGCCGATGCCAAGGCCCAGCCGCAATTGGTGGCTGCGGACGCGCTGGATCCGCCGCCACGGCGCAACCGGCTGAATTTCTTCGAGCTCGCCTATGAGCGCATCGAGGCGATGCTGATCGACTGCCAGCTCAGGCCGGGCCAGCAGCTGACCATGCAGGACCTGCAGGATCTGACGGGCTTCGGCCGCACGCCGGTTCATCACGCCGTGAGCCGCCTCGCCGCCGACACGCTGATCCTCGTGCGCCCGCGCCACGGGCTGCAGATCGCGCCGATCGACCTGGCGCGCGAGCGCATGCTGCTGAAGCTGCGCCGCGATCTGGAGCGCTTCGTGGCCCGCCTTGCTGCCGAGCGGGCCGGTCCGACCCATCGCAACCAGATGCTGCACATGGCGCGGCTGCTGCGCGACAAGCGGAACGAGATGACGCTGGCGGCCTTCAACCCGCTCGACCGGCGCATCGACCAGATGATCCTCTCGGCCGCCGGGGAGCCCTTTCTCGAACACACACTGCGGCCGCTGCACACGATCTTCCGGCGCATCGGGCACCTCTACCACAGCTATATCGCGACGCCGGACAATCTGCACGGCACCGTCGATCATCACCTGGCCCTGCTGAACGGCATCGCCGCCTCGCAGGTGGATCGCGCCGTCGCGGCTGCGGACGAACTCGTCGATTTCGTCGACCAGATGTTCGACGGCCTCGAACAGCGGATCGACCCCTCGCTGCTGGATTCCAGCATCGCGCCGCTTCTGCCACGCTAGCTTCACCCGAAACGAGACATGCGCATCATCTTCCATGGCGAGAACGCCGCCTCCTTCAGCCATGGCTTCGCCGAGCGCCTCGGCGAGCCGTCCGAGATCACGTTGCTGCCCGACATCCTCGCCAGCGAGGCGGACCGGGCGACCTATGCGGCGGCGCAGGCCATCATCGGCGTGAAATTCGATGCCAGCCTGCCGGTGCCGGCGGAGCTGAAGCTCTTCCATGTGCCGGGCGCCGGCTACGACATGGTCGACCTCTCGCTGCTGCCGGCGTCGGCGGCGGTTTGCAACTGCTTCGGCCACGAGCAGGCGATCGCGGAGTATGTGATGAGCGCGATCCTCGCCCGCGACATTCCGCTGGCCGATGCCGACAGCCGGCTCCGCCAGGGCGACTGGCGCTACTGGGCCGGCGCCCCGGAGCGGGTGCATGGAGAGATCGCGGGCAGGACCATCGGCCTGCTCGGCTTCGGCCATATCGGCAAGGCCATCGCGGCGCGTGCCAAGGCGTTCGAGATGACGGTCCATGTCGCCAATCGCAGCCCCGTCGCTGCCTCCGCGCTCGTCGACCGCGCCTTCACGCTCGATGCGCTGGCGGATTTCTGGGGCTCGGCCGACATCATCGTCGTCTCGGTGCCTCTGACCGAAGAGACGCGCGGCATCGTCGGAGCGGCCGCCTTCGCCGCCATGCGGCCGGATGCGATGGTGATCAATGTCGGACGCGGGCCGACCATCGACGAGCAGGCGCTCTACGAGGCGCTGAGGGACAAGCGCATCGGCGGTGCGGCGATCGATACATGGTATCGGTATCCCTCGGCTGGGGATGCGAGCCCTCAGCCGTCGAATCTGCCTTTTCAGGAGCTTTCAAACGTTTTAATGACGCCTCACATGTCCGGATGGACGAGCGGCACCATCAGCCGCAGGCAGGGGGTCATCGCCGACAACATCAGACGGCGTTTCGCGGGCGAGCCGCTCGTCAACGTGGTTCGCCAGGGCGCCTGATCCCCGTTCCCAGCTTCGAACCGGCCGCAAAGAGCCGGGTTCACGATCGGCGGCAGCGCCGCAGCAGAGAGGAAACGAACATGACCTTCTTCAAGCATCTCCGTGTCGCCGGCACGCTGCTGGCGCTCGGCGCCGGCATCCTGGCCGCCGGCCAGGCCTCGGCCCAATCGGTCAACGACATCGTCAAGCGCGGCAAGGTCCGCATCGGCGTGCTGATCGGCGCCCCGCCCTATGGCTCGGTCGATTCGACCGGCAACGCCATCGGCTACGATGCCGACGTCGCCACGCTGGTCGCCAAATATCTCGGCGTGCCGATGGAGGTGGTGCAGCTGACGCCGCCTTCGCGCATCCCGGCGCTGGAAGCGGGCAAGGTCGACTTCCTCGTCGCCACCCTCGCTCCCACGCCCGAGCGCGCCCGCGCCGTGATGTTCACCAGCCCCTACAGCGCCTTCCAGATGGGAATCTACGCCAAGAAGGGCACGCCGATCAAAACCTGGGCGGACCTGAAGGGCCGCACCGTCGGCGTCAACCGCGGCTCCAGCGTCGAGCGCGAATTCACCAATCGCGAGAAGGAACTGAACCTCAAGATCCTGCGCTTCGAAGACGACGCCACCACCATGCAGGCGCTGTTCTCCGGCCAGGTCGAGGCGATCGCCGGCCCGGACGCCCAGGCCAATGCGGCCATCAAGGCGCGCGGCGAGACCGAAACCGAGGTGAAGTTCTTCTTCGGCATGCAGCCGAACTCGATGACCGTCCGCAAGGACGCCTTCGAGCTGAAGCAGTGGCTCGACAACGTGATCTACTACATCAAGCAGAACGGCGAGCTGAACGCGATCTCGGAGAAGTGGGTCGGCGGTCCGCTGCCGCAGCTCCCGACCTTCTGAGCCACGCCGCGCCCGCAAGGGCCTGATCTCGAACGCCGGCGGACCCGATCCGCCGGCGTCTTAGCCAAGGCGAGGATCTCCTGCCGATGCAATTCCAGTTCGAGCCGGTCATCGCCGAGAGCGACCGGATCATTCAGGGCGTCCTGCTGACGATCGGCCTGTCCTTCGGCGCGATCCTGCTGGGGCTCACGCTCGCCGTGCTGCTCGTCGCGGCCAAGAGCCTGCTCGGCCGCTGGGTCGGCCTGCTGGTCGATGCTTATGTCGAGCTGATGCGCAACACGCCCTTCCTCGTCCAGCTCTTCATGCTCTTCTTCGGCCTGCCGCTGATCGGCATCCGCCTCGCTGGGACCGAAGCGGCGCTGCTGGCGATGACGCTCAATCTCGGTGCCTATGCGACGGAGATCATCCGCGCCGGCGTCGATTCGATCCATAAGTCGCAGCTGGAAGCCGGGCTCTCGCTGGCGATGACGAAGCGCCAGGTGTTCCAGCACGTCGTGCTGATGCCGGCGCTGGCGCGCGTCTGGCCGGCACTGTCCTCGCAATTCGTGCTGATGCTGCTGGCCTCCTCGATCTGCTCCTTCATCGCCGTGCCGGAGCTTTCGGGCACCGCCGCGATCATCGAGCAGAACACCTTCCGCAGCTTCGAGACCTACATCATCGTGACCATCATCTATCTGGTGCTGGCGCTCTCGCTGAAGATCGGGCTCAATTTTCTCGGCCGCGCCATCTTCCCCCGGGTCTCCAGCGTCGATCGTCTCGACGCCAAGGCGGAGGCCGCCTGATGTCGACCTTCGGCTGGCCTGAAGTCCTCTTCCTGCTGCGCGCCGCGGGCTGGACGCTACTGCTCACCGCGATCGCTTTCCTGATCGGCGGGGCGATCGGCGGCGTCTTCGCGATCATGCGGCTCTCGCGCATCAAGATCGTGCGGCGCATCGCCTCGACCTACATCCTGGTCATCCAGTCGATCCCGGTGCTCATGGTGCTGTTCATGAGCTATTACGGGCTGTCGGTGATCGGCTTCGAGCTGCCGCCCTTCCTGGCGGCGTCCGCCTCGCTCGCGATCTATGTCAGCGCCTATCTCGCCGAGATCTGGCGCGGCTCGATCGAATCCGTGCCGTTCCAGCAATGGGAGGCCTCCTCCTCGCTGGCGCATTCGCGGGCGCAGACCTATCGCTACGTCATCCTGCCGCAGGCGATCCGCATCTCGCTGCCGCCGACGGTCGGCTTCCTCGTCCAGCTGGTGAAGAACACCTCGATCGTCTCGGTGGTCGGCTTCGTCGAGCTCGCTCGCGCCGGACAGCTGGTCAACAACGCGACCTTCGATTCCTTCCGGGTCTTCGGCTTGGTGGCGCTGATCTATTTCGCGATCTGCTTCCCGCTCTCCCGGCTCAGCCGCCATCTCGAAAAGGTGATGAATGCCAGCCGTTCTCATTGAAGACGTCCATAAGAGCTACGGCAAGCTCGAGGTCCTGAAGGGCGTTTCGCTTTCGGTCGAGACCGGGCAGGTCGTGGCGCTGATCGGCCGCTCGGGCTCGGGCAAATCGACGCTGCTGCGCTGCATCAACGGGCTGGAGGCCTTCCAGTCCGGCCGGATCGAGGTGGCGGGTCACAAGCTCGACCAGGACCCCAAGCATCTGCGCGAGCTGCGCAAGGATGTCGGCATCGTCTTCCAGAGCTATAACCTGTTCCCACACCTCACCGTGGGGCAGAACATCATGCTCTCGCCGCGCATCACCAAGAACGTGCCGCAGCCGCAGGCGCAGGCGCTGGCCAAGGACGTGCTGGCGCAGGTCGGCCTCTCCGACAAGTTCGACAGCTATCCGGACAATCTCTCCGGCGGCCAGCAGCAACGCGTCGCCATCGCCCGCTCGCTGGCGATGCAGCCCAAGGTGATGCTGTTCGACGAGGTGACCTCGGCGCTCGACCCGGAACTCACCGGCGAGGTGCTGCTCGTGATGGAGAAGCTCGCCAAGGGCGGCATGACGATGATCCTCGTCACGCACGAGATGAACTTCGCCCGCAACGTCGCCAACACCACGATCTTCATGCATCAGGGCAAGATCTGGGAGCAGGGTCCGTCGAAGGAGCTGTTCGCCAACCCGCAGACGCCGGAACTGCGCGGCTTCGTCACCGCCGGCGCTCATTGATTCCCGGGAAGCCTGGGGCGCCGCCTCAGGCTTCCGGCCGCGCCAGGCGGCCTTCCTCGGCCTTGTGAACATATTGCGAGGCGACGAGCCAGCCCTTGAGCGGCTGCAGCGGCGGGATGCAGGTTAGGAGGATCAGCGGCAGGGTCGTCACCAGATGCACCCAGCTCGGCGGATCGTAGGTCAGCTCCAGCCAGAGCGGAAAGGCGACCGCCGGCACGCAGACGAACATCATCACGAAGAAGGCCGGGCCATCCGCCGGGTCGGCGAAGGAATAGTCGAGTCCGCAGGCCTCGCAACGGGGCTTGATCTTCAGGAAGCCCTCGAACATCCGCCCCTGGCCGCAGCGCGGGCAGCGGCCGCGAAGCCCGGTCTGCAAGGGTGATAGGGTCGGCCATTCGGTCTGGGCAGGCATGATCAATCTCGCGATGAGGCGCCTTGCTTCGGCGTCTGGTCAGGAGATCGCGTCGCGCTTGCTCCATATCAAGGCGCCAGCTTGACGCTGCGCCGATAAGCCGCGCCGGCTAGATATGCAGTGCGTGGCCGAGCGCCTTCATCGCCGCTTCCGGGAAGGCCTCGCCGAGCGTCGGATGCGCGTGGATGGTGCCGGCGACGTCCTGCAGCGTCGCGCCCATCTCGACGGCGAGGCCGAAGGCGGCCGACAGTTCCGAGGCGCCCTGCCCCACGGCCTGGATGCCGAGCACGAGATCGTTGCGGGCATCCGCCACGACCCGAACGAAGCCGGCCTCGGCGTGGCGCGTCATGGCGCGGCCATTGGCCTGGAACGGGAACTGGCCGATCTTGGGCTCAAAGCCCGCCGCCTTCGCCTGCCCGGGCGAGAGGCCGACCGAGACGATCTCGGGATCGGTGAAGCAGATCGCAGGCATCGCCCGCTTGTCCCAGGCGCGGGCTAAGCCGGCCACGATCTCGGCCACCATCTCGCCCTGTGCCATGGCGCGATGGGCCAGCATCGGCTCACCGGTGACGTCGCCGATAGCGTAGATGCCGCGCATCGCCGTCTCGCAGCGCTCGCCGATCCGGATGAAGCGGCCATCCATGTCCAGCACGAGGTTCTCGAGCCCTAGACCCTCGGTCACCGGCTTGCGGCCGACCGTAACGAGGATCTTGTCCGCCGGCAGCTCGCGCTCGCGACCCTCGGCGGTCTCAATCCGCAAACCGTCTCCCTTCGCCGTCTGACCCAGCGCCTTGGCGCCAAGCAGCACCTCGACGCCCAGCGACGTCAACCGCTTGGCGACGGGCCCCGTCAGCTCGGCATCGTAGAGCGGCAAAACCTTGTCCTGCGCCTCCACGACGGTGACCTTGGCGCCGAGCTTGGCGAAAGCGGTGCCGAGTTCGAGCCCGATATAGCCGCCGCCGACCACGACGAGGCGCTTCGGAACCTCCGTCAGCGCCAGCGCGCCGGTCGAGGAGATTACATTGCCGCCGAAGCGCAGAAAGGGCAGCTCGACCGGGGCCGAGCCGGTCGCGATGACGATCGCCTCGGCATGGATCGTCTTCGGCCCGGTCTCGGTCTCGACGACCACGGTCTTGCCGTCGCGGAAGCGGGCGCGGCCCTGGACGATCTTGACCCTGGCCTTGCGCAGCAGGCCGGCCACACCGTTGTTGAGGCGCTGGACGACGCCGTCCTTCCAGGCGATGGCCTGCTTCAGATCGAGCTTCGGCTCGGCCGCAGTCAGCCCGAAAGGCGTCCTGCCGGCAGCGGCCTCGGCCGCCTTCTCGAACTCCTCGGCGACATGGATCATCGCCTTGGAGGGGATGCAGCCGACATTGAGACAGGAGCCGCCGAGCTTGCCGCTCTCGACGACGACGGTGTCGAGGCCGAGCTGTCCGGCACGGATGGCGCAGACATAGCCGCCGGGACCGGCGCCGATGACGAGGAGCTTGCAGGTGATGTCGGTCATCGCAGGCTCCTCACAGATCCACGAAGAGCATGGCAGGCGTCTCCAGCAGCTCCTTCAGCCGCTGCACGAACACCGCCGCGTCCCAGCCGTCGATGACGCGGTGGTCGAAGCTGGAGGAGAGGTTCATCATCTTGCG
>NZ_JBMDWH010000098.1:0-1528 GCF_048595345.1 Allobosea sp. | reverse complement strand
TTTCTACATGGTCCGGATTTCGGGCTGGGAGCGCTCGGCCGACGGCACGCGCTTCATCATGCCGGATACAGGCGGCAAGCAATATGCGAAGGCGGAGATCCTGCCGCTGCTGGGGCAATATGGCGGCATCGCGATAGGCCTTGCGATCGCGCTGCTGATCATCGCGCAGGTCTATGCGGCGAGGCAGAAGCGGGCGGAGCGGGAGGGTGTGCCCTCTCCCAAGCCTGCGCCGAAGGCCAGCTTCCTGCAGACGCTTCTGATCATGGCCGTCGCGGTCCCGCTCGGCACGGGGATCACCTTCGGCTATCGCTGGTACGATTACGTCACCAACGCGACATCGCCCTTCGACGAAATGGGGATCGCGATCAACAGCCGCCTGCCGGAGCCGCTGCGGGCCTGGGGCTGCGGGCGGCTGAAGGAGCGGTTCGGCAGGACCCTGCCGCCTTATGGCTGCGCGGATGGCAGCGGTCTGAACTGGCGCTGAGCCGAGGGCCGGAGCCTAACGCCCGACCTTGATGGCGCGGACGACCGCCCTGTTGGGAGCGATGTAGCGCTTGTAATAGTTCTGGCCGCGGCTCTGGGCGGTCTGGATCTGGGCGCGGTCGAGCATGCCGGCGAGCTGGATGGCATTCGCCATCGACGTCTCGTCCATGATGTCGGCGACGGTGCCCGTATAGATCCAGGCGAAGCCTTCGACGGGATCGCGCGGGACGCCCTTGCCCTGAACCATCAGCAGGCCGAGCTCGTTGGCGGCGCGATAATCGCCGCGCTTGGCCGCCTTCTCATACCAGCGCGCGGCCTTGGCGGGGTCGGCGCCGACGCCATCGCCCTTGCGATAGAGCTGGCCGAGATTATAGGCGGCGAAGACGCTGCCACGAGCGGCGGCGCGGCCGTAGAGATCGATCGCTTTGGCCATGTCGCGCGGCACCGCCTTGCCCTCCGCATAGGCGACGCCGAGATTGTAGAGCCCCTGCGGGTCACCGTTTTCGGCGCTGCGGTTCAGCTCGCGCAGGGCGGTTTCATAATCGCCGCTCCGATAGGCGGCGATGCCGGCCCGCGTATCCGCGCCGGCCCCGTGTGGCCATAGAAAGCCGAGAACCATCGTCAGAATGCCCATCGTCGGGGCCATCCTCCATGCCATCTCTCCCGTCCTTCGTTGAGCTTTGCGATCACCCCCTCGAAATCGCTTCGTCCCGCTGCGGTTCCCGCCTGCAATGGTTGCGGCCTGCGCGCCCGCTCGTTACATAGCGGCCAGATTTCCCGACATCCCCTTGTCGCCAGCGCTGTCCAGCGGAGCCCGCTCGCCCATGTCCCGCCAGTTCATCTATCATATGCGCGGCCTGTCGAAGACCTATACGGGCGGCAAGCAGGTCCTCAAGGACATCCATCTGTCCTTCTATCCCGACGCCAAGATCGGCGTGCTCGGCGTCAACGGCGCGGGTAAATCCACGCTGCTCAAGATCATGGCCGGCATGGACAAGGAATGGACCGGCGAGGCCTGGGTCGCGGAGGGCGCGCGCGTCGGCTA
>NZ_JBMDWH010000097.1:0-2442 GCF_048595345.1 Allobosea sp. | reverse complement strand
CGGCAAGGCTTGTCAAAGCCCGGCGCAATCAGGCATAGAGCCTTGCGCCGGAGACGTGGCCGAGAGGCTGAAGGCACTCGTTTGCTAAATGAGCATACCCCACAAGGGTATCGAGGGTTCGAATCCCTCCGTCTCCGCCACATTTCACTGCCCTTGCAGATCAATGGCTTAGAAGGACGGCGTTCCGGATTGTAACCGGGATTGTAACCGTGGCCTTCCTGACCCGGAACGGCGGCTCGCAGGTCTTCCAGATCCGTGTCCCGCGCCGATTCGACCCCCTTTTGACACTTGCTCCGATCCGGCTGACCTTGGGGTCATTGCCGAATTCGCGAGCGCGCCCTCTGGCGACGGCGCTCGCGGGGCTGGCGCAGGTGGAGTTCGCGCGGAAAATGACAGAGGTGACAGGCCAGACGCCCGAGACGGTGCGCGACGACGTGGCGCGCTCCCTCAAGGCCGCGATGCCGGTCCTGCTCGGGCTCGGCGCGCTGAAGCCCGGCGCCCTGTCGCCGGCGATCGCGGAGAAGGCGACGACGGCGGCCTTCGACGCGCTCATCGAGATCGGCGGCCAGCGTGCGGCCGGCCATGGAGCCTTTGCACAGGAAGGCATCCACTACGAAAAGCCCTTCGTGGAGGCGCTGCGTTCCGAGAACGGCGCCCGCGACCTGCTCGGCCTGAAGCGGGTGCCGGAAGCGCCGGCGGCCGGCGCCGTCGAGCGCCGATTCGCGGAAATGACGGAACAGATCGCCGGCCTCCAGGAGATCATGCTCTCCCGGCTCGGCCCGGCTCCGGACGAACCGAGCGGCCCTCTGTTCAGCGTCGCAGCCGACAAGGCGATCGAGCTCAAGCGGCGGACGCATGGCGAGCGGCACCCGGACGTCTCGGCGCTGGCGCACCGCAAGGCCGTGTTCATCACGCTCGTCGGCGACCGGCCCGTCGATGGCTATAAGCTCGACGACCTGCAGGACTTCGTCGATGACTTGTCCTGGACGCCGCCTAACGTCAGCAAGATGGATGGTGTCGGTCTTGTGGACCTGCCGGATATCGTGCGGCGCAATCGCGAGACGCAGAAGCCCGGTCTCGCCCGCAACACCATCGAAAGCTACGTCAACCGCCTGCGCGCCATCATCGTTGACGCCTGTCGGAAGGCCGAGGTGACGCCGCGCTGCACGGGGCGTATCCGCATGCCGCAGCGGGCCGCGCCGCCGAAGACCCGGCTTGCTCCCGATCTTGGCCAGATTGCCAAGGTATTCGATCGCGGCATCGACTCCGGCATCCTCTGCGACGCTCTTCTGATCCCTCTCGGCCTCCTGACAGGGCGCCGGATCGGTCTCCTTGCGTTCATGCACCGCGAGGACATCCGCAGGTACCAGGGCAAGTGGTGCGTCTTTCCGCAAGCCCAGGTGATTCGGGATGGCAAGGTCGTGGTCGTTCCGTTCAAGACCGAAGAATCCCTGGAGCACTACGTCCTTCACGACGTGTTCGAACGATGCGGCTTCGTCGCCTGGGCTAAGCAGCGCAGCGGGCCGGTCTTCGAGCAACTGATGAAGGCTCGTGACCCTGCGGACACGGCGCAGAAGCGTATGTCGCGGCTCTACAGCTCAGCGGGCGTCGACCCCGCTATCGCCTCGACCTTCCATGCCCTGCGCGCCGGCAAAATCCGGGCCGAGCGCGAGCGCCGGACCGATCCCCGCGTCCTGCGGCTACAGGTCGGGCACGAGACCAACGGTGTCCATGAAGGCTACGATCCCGTTCTGACGGATGCCGACCTGCAGCATCTGGCCGAAGCGCCTTTGCCGGAGCAGATCGCGTGGTCCCGTCTTTACGGGCTGGATTTCGAGGCCTTCGCCCAGAAGGTCCCGAAGGGCGGCCGGCCGAAGAAGAGCTGACGCTAGAGAAAGTCTGGCGTCAGCTGACTGCGGTCAGGCCTCAATGGGTCGTCAAACTGAAGGCTAAGTCGCCTGTCGCCCGGAATTCGAGCGGCCTGGGCTTTCGTCAATCGGCAGGTGAAAAGCATCTGGACATCGTTATGAACGCGAGAACAGCCGCCGGAAACCCTCACGAAGGCGCTCCCGAAGGCCTGTTTCGTGGTCGCCCCGCCAACGCCGTTGCTGAAGCGAAATCAGCTGCCGCACCAGTTCGGGGTGACGCTTCAGCTCCATCATCGCGATGGCGTAGTCGGTTTTAGCCATCAAGCCACGGATCAAGTCGATGACCGCCTGACCGAGTAACTCGCTGTCGCCGGCGTCAATGTCGCCGAGCTGCAATACCAGTTGCCGATCCAGGTCACGCGTCATGACACGGTTGAACCGCTCCGGGTTTGTCGGAGGCCGTTTCGTTTGAGTCATGCTGCCATGGCTGGTTCGTCCAGCATCGCGTAGTAGCGTTCCTCGGCCTCGGCCGGCGGGATGTTGCCGATGGGCTCCAGCAGCCGGCGATTGTTGA
>NZ_JBMDWH010000096.1:0-22725 GCF_048595345.1 Allobosea sp. | reverse complement strand
GTTGGCATCCGCCTGGGCCACGCCGGCCTTGGCGCTGGCGAGCGCGGCGACGGCCGGGTCGCGCCCGGCCGTCGCGGCATCCAGCGTGGCCTGGGAGCCGTAGGATTTCGCGGCCAGGCTGTTGGCGCGCTCGTAATCGGCGGCGGTGCGGGTGACCGCGGCCTCGGCGGAAACCTGCTGCGCCTGCGCCTGCGTCAACGCCGCGCGCCCGGCCTCGATCTGGCTGTCGATGCGCGCCAGCGTGGCCTGCGCGGTGGCCGTCTTGGCCCGGGCGCTCTCAAGCGCGATGCGCCAGTCGCCGTCGTCAAGCGCGACCAGCGGCTGGCCCGCCTTGATCTCCTGGTTCTGCACGACCGAGACCGACGCGATATTGGCGGCGAGCTTCGCCGAGACCGTCGCCATCTCCGCGCCGACATAGGCATCGTCGGTAGAGACGATGAAGCGGCCGTTGCGCCACCAGTCGATGCCGTACCAGAGGCCGGCGCCCACCGCCGCCGCGGCCACGAGCATCAGGGCGCCGCGCTTGAGCGGGCTCTTGCGCTTCTGCTTCTCCGCCGCCGGAGTCCCCTCGGAGGCAGCCGTATCCTGCGCCGGCGTGTTGCGCGCCTCGCGGGCCGTCACGGTTTCGGACTCGGGCTGCTGGGTCTCGGCATGGGTGCCGACCAACTTCAGTCGGTCGCGGCGCGGCTCGGAAGCGATCTCGGCAGACATGAATGCGTCCTGCGTTCAATTCGAACCAACCGGTTCGATGGCGCTTGAAATAGCGCGGGCTTTGACGCATATCAAGCCAGATCGAACCAACTGGTTCGATTCTTTCTTGGACCTGCGGCGAGGAGTCGCACCCCGATCTTGATCATGCATGGAAATTCCAAAACAATCGTGAAATCAGGGGCCCGAAATCGCCGCATCGCCGGGGCCGACCCGGAAAAGCACCGTCAGATCCTGGACGGTGCGCAGCACGTCTTCACCGCCCGCGGCTTCGACGCCGCCAGCATGAGCGACATCGCGGCGGCCGCGAACGTCTCGAAGGGCACGCTCTACGTCTATTTCGAGGACAAGGAGCACCTGTTCGTCGCGCTCATCCAACGCGAGCGCGAGGCGCAGAAGAGCGCGGCGCTCGAAGCCTTGAACGAGGATCAGGACCCAGTCCGAGCGCTCGGCAATTACGGGCGATGCCTCGCGAGGATGATCAACAGCGAACTCGCCGTCAGCGCCCATCGGGTCGTGATCGGCGTGGCCGAGCGGATGCCGGAGCTCGGCCGGGACTTCTATGAGAAGGGCCCGATGTTGGGCTCCCAGCAGCTCGCTCGCTATCTCGACCGCATGACCGCCGAGGGCAAGCTCGCCATCGAAGACACCTTTCTCGCTGCGGTGCAGTTCCTCGACCTGTGCCAGTCGACGCTGACGCGCCCGCGCCTGTTCAACGCCGTCCGCACCCCGCCGAGCGAGGCGGAGGTCGACCATGTCGTCGAGGAAGCGATCGCGATGTTCATGGCGCGCTACGGGCGCTGACGCCCCAGCAGCGCGCCGGCCGGACAGCGCTATTTCAGCGCCTTCAGGCTGTTGATGATCGAGCTCAGCTCCTTGAGGTTTTCCTTTTCGCCCTCGGGCGAAGCCCAGTAGGTGAGGACCAGCCCCTTGGTCTCGGAGACCTGCATGAGGGTCAGGCTGACATGGGTCGGGCCATCGTCGTCCTTGCCGGTCCACTGCACCTGGACGCCCTCCATGCCGTTGATGGAGAACGGCTTCTTCTCCTGCGTCGCGGGATCGACGACGACGCCCTTGCTCTTCAGCCAGATGATCCCGTCCGAGATGGCCTTCGCAGCGTCCTTGAGCTCCGTGACCTCGACCGCGACATAGACGGTCTCGTCGTCGGACAGCGATTCGACGCCCTTGTCGATCTCGGTCGATTCCCAGTCGTCCGGCATCGTGACGACCGCGACGGGGTTCGGGTCGGGGATCGAGTAGGTCTTGGCGCTGGCGAGCGCCGGCGCAAGGAAGAGGCTCGCGGCGAGCACCGCGCGGGCAAGATGGATATGCATAGCAGGGTCCTGGGAACGAAAGCGCCGGATGGCGTAACGTCAGCCTATATATCAGCTTTCGCCCGGCGCCATTCGTCCTAAGGCGGGGCCGCCCGACTCATCGCTGCCCCTGTCCGCCGGCGGCGATCCGGTGGGCGCGCAGGCGCTCCCTGTGGGCGGTATAGAGCCCCGAGCCCGCGATGATCGCCGCACCGACATAGGTCCAGATGTCCGGCATGGCCGCGAACACCAGATAGCCGAAGATCGATGACCAGAGCAGCTGCGAATAGGCGAAAGGAGCCAGCAGCGAAGCATCGGCATAACGGAAGGCCTGGATCAGGAAGATGTGCCCGACGGTCGAGATGCCGCCGACGAAGGCGCCGATCAGGATCGACTTGAGATCGAGCGCCTGCCAGGTGAACGGCACCGCCAACGACAGCAGGACGAAGCCGATCGTCGCGGAATAAGCCAGCGTCACCACCGGGATCTCGGTCCGGCTCATCATGCGCGTCGTGATCAGCGAGAGCGCCCAGAAGAAGGACGAGCCGAGGACGAAGAGCGAGGCGGCATGAAAGCCGTCGCCGCCGGGGCGGACCACGACCATCACCCCGACCAGCCCGACGATCGTCGCCAGCCAGCGCCGCCAGCCGACGACCTCGCCCAGGATCGGGATGGACAGGGCCGTCACGAACAGCGGCGACACGAAGGAGGTGGCCGTCGCATCCGCCATCGGCAGATCGCGCAGCGCCGCCACGAACAGGATCGAGGAGACCGTTACGCCCAGGGCCCGCACCACCTGCAGGCCGGGCCGGCGCGTCCGCATCCTGCGGAAACCGCCGGTGAAGCAGACCGTGGCCAGCATGATCGCGGCGAAGGTCCCGTAGCGCATCCAGGTGATCTGCAGCGCTGGCAGGCTGGTCGCGAGATATTTCGACGCGATGTCGCCGCTGCACATGAAGATCGAGGCGAGCAGCACGAGCGCGATGCCGCGTGCGGAATTGTCGATGCGAAGCCCGCCCGGATGGGGCGGCACGACAGGCGGGTCAGGCAAAGGAGCGTTGGGCAAGGGCTGGGGTTCGCGCGCGGGAATGCGCAAGCCTTAGCCGGTTTGCCGGGCGCATCCACCCGCAAAGACAGGTGCCCGCCCATGCCTGTCGGCATGGGCGGGCCCCTGGTCCGGTAAAGTGCGGCGCTGGAACGCCCCGCTGACCCTCAGGCCGCCTGCTTGCGCGGCTGGATCAGCTTGCGGTTCACCAGCACTTCGGCGATCTGGATCGCGTTGAGCGCAGCGCCCTTGCGCAGATTGTCGGACACGCACCAGAAGGCGAGGCCGTTCTCGACGGTGGCGTCCTCGCGGATGCGCGAGATGTAGGTTGCGTCCTCGCCGGCCGCCTCGTGCGGGGTGATGTAGCCACCGGGCTCGTGCTTGTCGATCTCGTGGTTGGCCGGCGCGGTGCGCAGCACCTCGCGCGCCTCCTCGGCGGTGACCGGCTTCTCGCACTCGATGTTGACGCTCTCGGAATGGCCAATGAAGACCGGCACGCGCACGCAGGTCGCGGTCAGCTTGATCTTCGGGTCGAGGATCTTCTTGGTCTCGACCATCATCTTCCACTCTTCCTTGGTGAAGCCGTCCTCCATGAAGACGTCGATCTGCGGAATGAGGTTGAAGGAGATGCGCTTGGGGAACTTCTTGGTCGTGACCTCGCCGGCCGAGAACACGGCCCGGGTCTGGTTGAAGAGCTCGTCCATGCCCTCCTTGCCCGCGCCGGAGACCGATTGGTAGGTCGAGACGACGACGCGCTTGACGCCGAAGCGCTCATGCAGCGGCTTTAGCGCCACGACCAGCTGCGCGGTCGAGCAGTTCGGGTTGGCGATGATGTTCATCTTGGTGAAGCCCGCGGCGGCGGCCGCGTTCACCTCGGGCACGATCAGCGGGACATCGGGATGGGTGCGCCAGGCCGAGGAATTGTCGATCACGACGCAGCCCTGCGCGCCGATCTTCGGCGACCACTCCTTCGACACCTCGCCGCCGGCCGACATCAGGCAGATATCGGTGTCGGAGAAATCGTGATGCTCCAGCGCCTTCACCTTCAGCGTCTTGTCGCCGAAGGAGACCTCGGTGCCGACCGAGCGGGTGGAGGCCAGCGCCACGACCTCGGATACGGGGAAAGCGCGTTCGGCGAGAATGTCCAGCATCTCGCGGCCCACATTGCCGGTGGCCCCGGCGACTGCGACCTTGAAGCTCATCTGATCAGATCCTTTGCGGATGGTACGGTTCGGATCTCCCTTTGGGAGCCGCCCGGCCGCGTTTGCGGGCCGGTCCGGCGATCTGCCCCCGCCGGGGGGAGATGAACCCGGAACCGAGGCGAAGCGTCAGCGCGACGTACCGGCTTTCCCGGACGTCGTTTTGGTCGTGCGTTTCGTCGTCGGACGCAGGGTCACGGAACCAATCCCGAAGGGCTGAAGCTTCGCAAGGCCGGCGCAAGGAGCGCCGTGTCTCGTTGAGAACACCCGCGCACGCGAAAAGTCAATCGCCACAGCAGCGTATGCGCGCGGTTAACCCTGCTTCTTGACCGGCTGTTCACGCTGCCGAAGCTTTCCCGCCGCCCAGTAACCGGCAGGCCAGAGTTGCGCGTCAGCCTGCGCGGCATCGACGACGCGGTGCGGGCCCTGCGGCCCGCCGGGAGAACAGCTTGCAGCGAGGCCCGGAAGACAGCCAAGCGCGCCTGATGCCGGCGGCGGAGGGGCATAGCCCTGTGCCGACCCTTGCGCATGAGCTGCGGGCGCAGCTGCGCCTCGCGCTCTCGCGCCTCGCCCGGCTGGATGCCGTACCCGCCGTGATCGCCGCCCTCGACCGGCTGGAGCAGGTTGCGCGACGTCTGTTTCGGCTGTTGCGCTGGCTGGCCCCGCGCCGCGCGCTGGGCCTGACCGGAGCGCTCGCCTGGCGGGCGACGGCGGCGCTCGCCGGCATCGGCGGCACCGCCGCCCTCGTCACCGGCCTCTCGGCCCAGGACGAGCCTGCGCTCCGCCCCTCCGCCCCCCTCTCCGTCGCCGCCATCGGCCAGACCGCCCCGGCGGTCTCCGCCGGTCCCTCGAGCTGGACGCCGGTGCAGCGGCCGATCGCGATGTTCGATCTGTCGGCGCCCGAACTCGGTCGCTCGCCGCCGCAGCGCGCCGCGCGCACCGCGGCCGGGCTGCGCGAGGATTTGCTCAGCTTCGGCGGCCTCGGCCAAGAGGGTCCGCATCTGGTGCTCGTCCTGCGCACCGGCCGGCTCGATGACGCCGATCCGCGACCCTTCACCGTCGCGATCGCGCGCGAAGCGGCGGCCCAGGCTCTTTCGGTGAGCCGCAGCAGCCTGCCTCTGGCGATCGAGACGCGCTTCGGCCGCGTCGAAACGGCCGATGTCGTGCTCGGCGATGGCCGCGAGACGCGCGGCTGCATCGCCTTTCGCTCCGTGACGGGAGAGGCCGGTTTCGCGCTGCGCGGCTGGTGGTGCGCCGCCGGCCGGCCCAGCGACAGGCGCCAGCTCACCTGCCTGATCGACCGGACCGACCTCGTGAACGCGGCGGATGACCAGGCCTTGCGCGCCGCCTTCGCCGCCAGCGAACTGCGCCGCCAGCCGGCTTGCGAGCGCCCTCACCTCGCTGCCACCGGCCGCAAGGCCTCATGGCTCGATGCCCAGACGGCAGCGCCGGCCCTGCGGAACAAGACTGCGGCGCCGGAGCCGCAGCGCTCCCTGCCCACGCCACGCAAGAAGCCGCCAAAACTCGGCGCGCGCGGCCGGGCGGCCGGACAGGGCGACGCCTAACGAAGTTGTTAATCGCGGCGCGCTATCCTTTCGTAACCCTCGCGCATTGTTATCTCGCTCAACCGCCGCTCTCCGGAGACCTCGCCATGACCTCGTCCAAGCGCCTCGCGCTCACTGTCGCTCTCGCTCTGGCGGCATCGACCGCTCTGGCCACGCTTGCCGAGGCGCAGAACCGCCGTGGCCCGCTGAAGGTCACGGTGCAGAAGCGCAGCTATCTCAACCCCGGCAACATGGTCCCGGTCGGCTCGCTGAACCGCTATGCGACGCAGGCCTCCTACGCCTCGCCGGTCTATTCCAGCATGGGCGACAGCTTCGGCGAAGGTGCGCTGCCGGGCCGGATCGGCGCCGGCGCCAATCCGTTCGCCAACACCTTCGCGACGCCGCGCTACTGAAGTCGACCGGGGCTCCGATCCGCCCGGAGCCCCCCCGATCCGATCAGGGCAGCGCCTTGAGATAGCGCACCGGCCGGCCCGCCGCAGCCGCGTTCGCGGCATGGACGATCGCGTTCGCGTCGATGCCGAAATGGCGGTAGAGATCGGCCACCGTGCCGGTCTGGCCGAAATGCTCGACGCCGAGCGCCTTCTGCTTGTGCCCATGCACGCTGCCCAGCCAGGCCAGGGTCGCCGGGTGGCCGTCCAGCACCGAGACGATTCCGCAATCGCGGGACAGCCCCCCGAGCAGCCGCTCGACATGGCTCGTCGCGGCATGGTTGCCCCGCTGGCGCGCCCTTTCCGCCGCCTGCCAGCCGGCGTTCAGCCGGTCAGCCGAGGTGATGGCGAGCAGCCCGACATCACGCCGATCCTCGCCCAGCAGGCCCACGGCCTCGATCGCCTCCGGCGCCACCGCCCCCATATACGCAACGACGACCGAGCAATTCGGGCCCGGCTTCCGCAGCCAGTAGGCGCCGTCGATGATGTCGCGCTCCAGCTCCGGCGTCATCGCCCGGCTCGGCTGCTCGACCTGCCGCGTCGACAGCCTGAGATAGACCGAGCCGCCGGTCTCGTCGCGCAGCCAGGTCCGCTCGTCCGGATCGCCTTCCCCGTCCTTCTGCATGTACTCGAAGGACCAGCGCATCATCACGGCCAGCTCGTCGACGAAGGCCGGTTCGAAGGCGCAGAGCCCGTCCTGGCTCATCCCGATCAGCGGCGTCGCGATCGACTGATGCGCCCCACCTTCCGGCGCGAGCGTCACGCCGGACGGCGTCGCGACCACCATGAAGCGGGCATCCTGGTAGCAGGCATAATTCAGCGCATCGAGCCCCCGCGAGATGAAGGGGTCGTAGAGGGTCCCGATCGGGATCAGCCGCTCGCCGAAGATCGAATGCGACAGGCCCAGCGCCGAGAGATTGATGAACAGGTTCATCTCCGCGATGCCGAGTTCGACATGCTGGCCCTGCGGCGAGAACTCCCATTTCTGCATCGAGGGAATGCGCTCGTCCTTGAAGGTGTCCGCCATCGACGCCTTGGCGAAGAGTCCGCGCCGGTTCACCCAGGGGCCGAGATTTGTCGAGACCGTGACGTCCGGCGCCGTCGTGACGATCCGGTCGGCCAGCGGCCCGCCCGCCTTGGCGAGCTCGTCCAGCACCTTGCCGAAACCCATCTGCGTCGACATGACCGGCTGGATCCCGGCTTCCAGCTTCGCCGGCACGGGTAGCTTCGGCGCCACGCGCCGCCGCCGGCCCTGCGAAAAGAACGGCACCGAATCCAAAAAGGCGCGCACCTCGCCCTCGGGCAGGCTCAAGCCCTCGAACGGCTCCCACTCATGCCCTGGCCGGATGTTGCAGGCCTTGCGGAAGCCGTCGAGCTGCTCCTTGGTCATCAGCCCGGCATGGTTGTCCTTGTGCCCGGCGAGAGGCAGGCCGAAGCCCTTCACCGTATAGGCGAGGAAGCAGACCGGCCGGTCATGGTCGATGCTCTCGAAGGCTTCGAGGATCGAAGGCAGGTCGTGCCCGCCGAGATTGCACATCAGCGCCGACAGCTCGGCATCGGAGCGCGCCTCGATCAATTGCGTCACCGGCCCCTGATCGCCGAGATCGTCCATCAGGCGCTTGCGCCACGCCGCGCCGCCCTGGAAAGTCAGGGCCGAGTAGAGCTGGTTCGGGCAGGAATCGATCCAGGCCTTCAGCCGCTCGCCGCCCGGCTCCGCGAAGGCGGCCTGCTGCAGCCGGCCATATTTCAGCGTCACGACATCCCAGCCGAAATTGCGGAACATCGTCTCGAAGCGGTCGTAGAGCCCTTCGCGGATGACCGCGTCGAGAGACTGACGGTTGTAGTCGATCACCCACCAGGTGTTGCGCAGGCCGTGCTTCCAGCCCTCCATCAGGGCCTCGAAGATATTGCCCTCGTCGAGCTCGGCATCGCCGATCAGCGACACCATTCGCCCTTCCGGCAGATCCTTGGCCCAGCCATGGGCCTTCACGTAATCCTGCGTCAGCGAGGAAAAGAGCGTCTGGGCGACACCGAGACCCACCGAGCCGGTCGAGAAATCGACGTCGTCGATGTCCTTGGTGCGCGAAGGATAGCTCTGCCCTCCCTTGTAGCCGCGAAAATTCTCCAGCTTCTCGCGCGTCTGCAGACCCATCAGATAATTGATCGCGTGGAAGATCGGCGAGGCGTGCGGCTTCACCGCCACCCGGTCCTGCGGCTTCAGCGCCGCCATGTAGAGCGCCGTCATGATCGTGGCCAGCGAGGCCGAGGAGGCCTGATGCCCGCCCACCTTCATGCCGTCCGCGTTGGGGCGGATATGGTTGGCGTTGTGGATCGTCCAGGAGGCGAGCCAGAGGATCTTCTTTTCCAGATCCGCCAGGAACGGCAGGCGCGGATCGGCGGGCGTGCTTTTGTCGCTTGTCATCGTTGGCATCGGAACTCCCCTGAGCACCGATGATGCACGATCGGCGTGGAAGATCGAACCAAATCCGCATCCGGCCGCACCGACCTTTGGCGGATTTCGGCGCGCGATCGGCTGCCTTTGGCGTGATCGGCTAAAACCCGCCGGCAGGATCAGCGCCGCTGCGGAACCGTGGGGCGCGCGGCCCGGAAGGCCTCGACCGCGGCCGCCGCCAGATCGGTGACGGAGGCATAGCGGTCGCCGATGAGCTTCACCACGATGCGGCCGAGCCGGTCGCGGGCATCGGCCTCGGTTTCGAGCCCGAGCCGGATTTCCTCCTCCAGCGCCGCCCAGGCACGCGCCTGCACCGCCTCCGCGACCAGAAGCTGCTTGGAGTTCAGGACACCTGGGAAGATGAAATTCGTCACGGGAATCGGCGTCGGCATCGTCATGGCGAGGGGCATATAGGCTGGGTGGCAAAGGCGGCAAGTCTGGGGCGGCAAGTCGGCGCGACAATGCGGCGCGGCAAGTGGGAACGGCGGGGCGAGAGGACAATTCCGCCGGCCTGCCGCGGTTCCCGATGGTCGCGAGCGCTCGCCGATCGAAGCGCCGCGGCGACCTTAACAAGGCCGCGCGCAGGACGCATAACGGTGCAGGCAAGACGCGGCAGTGAAGGAGGCAGCCCATGGCGTTCGCACGCATCGCAAGCGGGATCACGCATTGGCGCGAGGCGGGCCCGCCCGATGCGCCGCCTGTCGTCCTCGTCAATTCGCTCGGCACCGATTGCCGCCTCTGGGACGAGGTCGCAGCCGGCCTCTCGGATTCCTGGCGCGTCATCGGCTACGACAAGCGCGGCCATGGTCTGTCCGATTGTCCCGCCGGCCCCTGCCGCATCGCCGATTACACCGATGATCTGCTGGCTCTGGCCGACCAGATCGGGCTGCGGCGCTTCTCGCTGGTCGGGCTGTCGATCGGCGGGCTGATCGGCCAGGACCTCGCCAGCCGCCATCCCGGCCGTCTCTCGGCGCTGGTGCTGGCCGATACCGCACCCAAGGTGGGCACCGCCGAAAGCTGGGCCACGCGCATCGCGGCCGTGCAGGAAGGCGGGCTCGCCGCCATCGCCGATGCGGTGATGCAGCGCTGGTTCACCCCCGCCTTCCACGAAAGCAGGCCGTACGACCTCGCCGGCTGGCGCACCATGCTGCTGCGCCAGCCGGCGCAGGGCTATATCGCCGCCTGCGAGGCCCTGCGCGATGCCGACCTCACAGGCAGCATCGGCGCCATCGCCGCCCCGACTCGCGGGGTCTGCGGCGATGACGACCAGTCGACCCCGCCGGAGCTGGTGCGCGAAGCCGCCTCGCGCATTCTCGGTGCCCGCTTCGAGCCGATCGCCGGCTGCGGCCATATTCCGCCGGCCGAGCAGCCGGGCCGGCTGACCGCCCTGATCCGCGAGCATCTGGCCGCGCACGCTTCAGGCTGAGGGCCTGCGGCAACATGTGACCGAAGGGCTTATTGGCCGCGGCTCGGCCGCACGATATAGCGGATGAATGATCCGCGAAGACGTCCACAGCACCGGGATTCCCGTGCTTTGCGCCTCCTGCGAGGCGCGGCATCGCGGCATTTGCGGCGCCTTGACGCCCGACCAGCTGGTCACGCTCTCGAAGACCACGACCAAGCGCAAGGCATCCGCCGGCGAGGAGTTGGTCGGCGATGCCGAGAGCATCGACAGCTACGCCAATGTCCTCTCCGGGGTGGTGAAGCTGACCAAGATGCTGTCGGACGGGCGCCAGCAGATCGTCGGCCTGCAATTTGCCCCTGATTTCCTCGGCCGCCCCTTCAAGGTCGAGAGCACCCTGAGCGCCGAGGCCGCCACCGATGTCGAACTCTGCGCCTTTCCGCGCCGGGCGATCGAACGGATGATGGGCGAGCAGCCGGATCTGGAGCACAAGCTGCTGCAGCAGACGCTGAAGGAACTCGACCAGGCGCGCGACTGGATGGTGACCCTCGGGCGCAAGACGGCGGCGGAGAAGGTCGCGAGCTTCCTGCTGATGATCGCCCGCAACATCGACCCCACCGCTGCTCCGACGCAGCGCGGGGTGTCCTTCGACCTGCCGCTCTCGCGCGGGGAAATCGCGGATTTCCTGGGGCTGACCATCGAGACCGTCAGCCGGCAATTCACCCGGCTGCGCTCGGATGCGGTGATCGGCATCGAACACAACCGCCATGTCCGGATCGCCGACATGGCCCTGCTGGCGGCCCGCGCCGGGGACTGAAACGGGGCATCGCGCCAGAGCAGGGCGAGCCTCGCCTCAGGCCAATCCCTCGCGCGGGGGCGGCGTTTCGAGCGCCGGCAGCACATGGTCGCGCTCGAAGGCGATGTGGCGGCGCATCGAATCGAAGAAGCCGCGCAGCATGTACCCGAAGGCTTCCGCATTGGTGATCAGCCGGCCATGACCATGCGCCAGCAGCGCCTCGGTCAGGTCCTCCGCGGCACAGCGATCCTGAAGATGCTCGGCGGTGAGCCGCGCGCAGATCGCGGCGCCGCGCTCGGTGCGCCCGAAAGCCGGCAGAACCACGGCTTCCTCGAAGCCGTGGCAGGCGTCCAGCAGCGGGATCAGCGTGCCGGCGAGCATCAGGCAGCCCAGCCGGTCGACATCGCCCGGCAACTGGTCGGCCAGGGCCTCCAGCGCGTCGCAGGCCTGCAGCAGGCGGCGATGGCCGCGCTCCATGTCGATGCGGGGCGGAAAGCCTGCCGCCGCAGCGCCGTCATCCTGTCTCGGCCGCGCGCTGGTCATGGGCGCATCACGGCGTCGGCAGGCGCACCGTCGGATGCGCCGGCTCCTCGCGCACGGTGCGCAGCTCGTACCAGAGCGCGTTGAGGATGCCGACGGTGGCGGCGAGGCCGAGACCGAGAACCCAGGCGAAATACCACATGGTCAGGCTCCTTCGCGGTGTCAGTAGGCGGCGTGGCCGGCTTCGGTGACGCTTTTCTCGCTGACCTTGCCCCACAGCACCCGGTAGACCCAGGCGGTGTAGGCGAGGATCAGCGGCATGAAGATCACCGTCGCGATCAGCATGTTGCGCAGCGTCGCCTGGCTCGACGAGGCGTCGAACACGGCGAGCGACTGGTCCGGATGGCTGCTCGAGGGCAGCAGCAGCGGGAACATGGCGCAGCCGACCGTGGCGATGATCGCGGCCACGGCGAGCTTGGAGGCCAGGAAGGTCAGGCCCTCCGCCCCGGCCTTGAAGCCGATCGCGGCCAGCAGCGGGGCGGCGACGCCCAGCCCCGGCACCAGCCACAGCAGCGGATAGGCCCGGAAATTGGCCAGCCAGGCCCCACCATCGGCGATGACCGTCTTGCCGAGCGGATTGGAAGGGCCGCTCCAGACGATGGCGGAGGTGATGCGATAGCCGCCGAGCCAGCCCTGCGCGAGCAGGACGCCGCCGAGCGCGAAGAGCAGCGCGGTGAGCAGAGCGGCCCGCAGGCCGAAGCGCTTGGCCCGCTGCGATACCGCCCCGTCCGCCTTGAAGGCGAGCCAGGCCGCGCCATGCATCACGATCATCGACAGTGAGACCAACCCGCAGAACAGGGCGGCAGGATTGAGCAGGCCGAAGAGATTGCCCTCGTAGATCGGCCGCAGATCGGCGGTGAAGTGGAAGGGCACGCCCTGCAGCGTGTTGCCGATGGCGACCCCGAAGATCAGCGCCGGCACGGCCCCGCCGATGAACAGCGCCCAGTCCCAGCGCGAGCGCCAAGCCGGGTCCGGCCTCTTCGACCGATATTTGAAGCCCACCGGCCGTAAGATCAGCGCCGCGAGCACCAGGAACATCGCCAGGTAAAAGCCGGAGAAGCTGAGCGCGTAGAGCGCCGGCCAGGCCGCGAAGATCGCCCCGCCGCCGAGGATGAACCAGACCTGATTGCCCTCCCAGACCGGCCCGATCGTATTGATCGCCACGCGGCGCTCCAGATCGTTCCGCGCGACGAAGGGCAGCAGCGCCCCTACGCCCATGTCGAAGCCGTCCATCGCGGTGAAGCCCACCAGCAGCACGCCCAGCAGCAGCCACCAGGCGACCCGCAGGGTGTCGTATGAAAACAGGAACTCGATCATGATTCTCGATCCTTGTTTGCCGGCTTACTCGGCGGGCTGCGGCGCGCCGGCGATGGGGCCGGGTGCAGCGGTGTCGATGAGCGAGGCGATGTCCGGGCCCTTGCGGATGGCGGCGAGCATCAGCTTCACCTCGATCACCGCCAGCGCGCCGTAGAGCAGCGTGAAGCCGGCGATCGTGACCATGAGATTCCAGGCGCCGAGCTCGGAGGTGGCGAGGAAGGTCGGCAGCACGCCTTCGATGATCCAGGGCTGGCGGCCGAACTCCGCCACGAACCAGCCGAGTTCGGCGCCCAGCCAGGGCAGAGGCAGCGCCAGCAGCGCCATGCGGAACAGCCAGCGCGGCACTTCGCGCTCACGCGCCGTGTGCCAGAGCGACAGGCCGCACACGCCGATCATGACGAAGCCGCACAGCACCATCAGGCGGAAGGAGAAGAACAGCGGCGGCACGCCGGGCACCGTCGACCAGGCGGCGTCCTTGATCTGCGCCGCGCTGGCCTGCCGCGGATCGGCGACGAACTGCTTCAGCAGCAGCGCGTAGCCGAGATCGGCCTGATGCTCCGCGAACGCGGCCCTGGCGACGCCGTCCTTGCGGTCGGCCTTGATGCGCTCCAGCGCGTCATAGGCGATGAGCCCGGTGCGGATGCGCTCCTCGGCCTTGCCGACGAGCTCCTCGATGCCGGGGATCGGCTTGTCGAACGAGCGCGTGCCGATCAGCCCCATCACCCAGGGAACATGGATCGCGAAATGCGTCTCGCGATCCTTCAGGCTGGGCAGGCCGATGGCGGTGAAGGCGGCCGGGGCCGGCTCGGTCTGCCACATCGCCTCGATCGCGGCGAGCTTCATCTTCTGGTTGTCGGTGAGCGCATAGCCGCTCTCGTCGCCGAGCACGACGACCGACAGCGCCGAGGCCAACCCGAAGGCCGCCGCGATCACGAAGGAGCGCTTGGCGAGTTCCAGATGCCGCCCGCGCAGCAGATACCAGGCCGATACGCCAAGCACGAAGCCGGCGCCGCAGACATAGCCGGCCGAAACCGTATGCACGAATTTGGCCTGCGCCACGGGATTGAAGATCACCGCCGCGAAATCGGTCACCTCCATGCGCATCGTGTCGGGGTTGAAGGCGGAGCCGACGGGGTTCTGCATCCAGCCATTGGCGACGAGGATCCACAGCGCAGAGAAATTGGTGCCCAGCGCCATCAGCCACGTCACGACCAGATGCGCGCGGGCCGACAGCCTGTCCCAGCCGAAGAAGAACAGGCCGACGAAGGTGGCCTCGAGGAAGAAGGCCATCAGCCCCTCGATCGCAAGCGGCGCGCCGAAGACGTCGCCGACATAATGCGAGTAATAGGCCCAGTTCATGCCAAACTGGAATTCCATGGTGATGCCGGTGGCCACGCCCAGGGCGAAATTGATGCCAAACAGCACGCCCCAGAACTTCGTCATGTCCCGCCAGATCGGGCGGCGCGTCATGACGTAGACCGTCTCCATCATCGCGATGAGGATCGACAGGCCGAGCGTCAGCGGCACGAAGAGAAAGTGATAGAGCGCCGTCAACGCGAATTGCAGGCGCGACAGATCGACGAGCAGCGGATCGACCATGGGCAGGGTCCTTTCAGGCTTGCCCCCGGTCTAGACCCCCTGCCCGCCAGCGCCCTTGATTTGAATCAAGTCGTCGCCGCGCGCCTCATGCGACAGAAGCGCATGACCCAGAGCAAACGCACCGCCACCGCGCCGATCGCACCGACCGTCCGGGACGGCTCGGGCGCCCTCGCCCAGGCGCAGGCGCAGGCAGCGCTCGCGCTGCGCGGCCTGCTCGCGCTGCTGATCGGCCGCATGGTCCTGCGCCTCGCCGCCGCCGGCAGCATGGCCCTGCTGTTCGGCGCGGTGATCATGGGCGAGCCGGTCACGGCCATGCCGGTGATCGCCGCGCTCGGGCTCGTCCTCACCTCCATCGCCGCCGGGCTGGCCTGCGACCGGCTCCAGGCCGATGCCGAAGCCGATGCGGCGGTGACACTGCGCAACCGGCTGCGCGACCAACTCGCTGCCGCGCCCGCCGGGTCCCTGCGCGGTCTGTCGGCGGGCCGGGCCGCCGTCGCGCTCCAGCGCCACCCAGAAGCCGTGGCCGCCCTCGTCATCGGGCACAAGGCCGCGACCGCGATGATGGTCTTCGGCCCGCTTCTCGCCGCCGGAGCGCTCGCACTCGTCTCCTGGCAGGCCGCCCTGCTGGTGTTGGCTCTCACACCCATCATGATCCTGTTCTTCGCGCTCGTCGGTGGTGCGATCCGCGCCCGCGCCCAGGCACAGGAGCGCAGCTTCGGCCATCTGGCCGCGCATTTCGCCGATCGCATCCGCTGCCTGCCGACCATCCTCGGCAATGATGCGCTGGCGCCGGAGCAGGAGAGGCTGGCCGAGCGGCTCGACGCTTATGTCGCGCGCACCATGAGCGTGCTGCGCCTCGCCTTCCTCAATGCCGGGTTGATCGACTTTTTCGCCTCGCTGTCGATCGCGATGCTCGCTGTTTTCCTCGGCCTCGGCCATCTCGGTCTGCCGACCATGCCCGGCTTCGCCCATCTCTCGCTCTGGCAGAGCCTGTTCATCCTGATGCTCGCGCCCGAATATTTCGCGCCGTTCCGCCGCTTCTCCGAGCAGTATCACGCCAAGGCCGAGGGCCTGGCCGCCGCCGAGGGGCTGGATGCGCTTCTCGTTCCCGCGCCCGCCGCACCCGCCCTGCCGCAGGTCGATCGCGCCCTCGCCGAACCGCAAGCCTGGCCGGCGCAGGGGCTCGTCGTCGTCAGCGGGCAGAGCGGGGCCGGCAAATCGACCCTGCTGCGACGGCTCGCCGGCATCGAGCAGGCGGGCGAGCAGACCGGACACCTGCCGGACGGGCCGCGTCACTGGGTCGGCACGGACAGCGTCGTCGATGGCCGCACCCTTGCGGAGGCCATCGGCCGCGACGCACCGATGGCGAGCCCCGAGCGGGTCGCCAGCGCGGCCGCGCAGATCGGCTTGCTCGACGACGCGCTCCTGCCGGGTGGGTTGGCCGCCGAAATCGCGCCCGGCGGCGCCAATCTCTCCGGCGGTCAGCGTCTGCGCATCGCCGTCGCCCGCGCGCTGCTGGGCACAGGTTGCGTGATCGCCGATGAGCCGACCGCGAAGCTCGATGCCGGCAACGCCCGCCTCGTTCGCGCGGCGCTGCGCGAGATCGCCCGCACTCGCCTCGTCGCGGCGGCCAGCCACGATCCGGCGCTGATCGCGCTGGCCGATCGCCATGTCGCGCTGGGCGCCGCGCTGGACGGAATCGCCGCATGAACCGCACCCTGTCCGCCCGCCACGATGCGGCCCGGCTTTGGCGCCTGACCGCCCTGCTGGCCGGGGCCGCGCTCGGCTGCGCCCTGCTGCTCGCCGGCCTTTCGGCCTGGTTTCTCGGCTCGGTTGCCCTGGCGGGGCTTTCGGCCGCGGCGGCGAGTTTCAATTTCCACGTCCCGGCCGCCCTTGTCCGCCTCTTCGCCCTCGGGCGCACCGCCAGCCGCTATGGCGAGCGCCTGCTCGGGCATCAGGCGGCGCTGACCGATCAGACGGTCCGCCGCATCGGCCTGTTCGCGGCGATGGCCCGCGCCCCGGATGTGCGCGCTGCCGGCTGGCAGCTCGCCGATCAGGCGCGGCTCGCCGATTATCTCGACGATGTCGAGGATCTCGATTTCGCCCGATTGAGGGCCCGGTTGCCGGCGCGCCTGCTCGCTTGCGGCCTTGTCGGCAGCCTCCTCGCCACCGCAGCCGTCTCTCCGCTCGCCCTGCCGCCGATCGCGCTGGGGCTGGGCGCCGTCGCGCTGAGCCTGCGGGCGCTCGATCGGCGCGGCCCCGCCTTGTGCGACGTCATCCGCTCCGAGCGACGCCAGGGCGCGCAGAGGGTCGGCGCGATCCTGCCATCCGTCGTTGCCTTGCAGGCCGAGGGGCAGTGGCGGGCGCGCCTGACCGAAGCCCTCGGTTCCTTCTCGGCCGCCGACGAGACGGTTCGGACGCTCCGGCGCCTGCAGGCCCGCAGCGATGCGCTCGCTGCTCTGCTTGGCCCGCTTGCGGCATTGAGCGTGGTCGGCGCCGCCTGGTGCGCGGGCGCCCGTCTCCACGAACTGCTGCCGGCGCTCTTCGTGGCCTTCTCCTGGACCGCTCTCGGCGAGAGCGCGCAGGGCGTCTCGCGCATGCTCGTCGCCGCCATCCGGCGCGATGCGGCGGGCCGACAGATCGCCGGCTGGACCGCCGCTGCGGCCGGGCCAGCACCCGCCCGCCGTCACCACGCCCGGCCGGAGGCGCTTTCGGCACGCGGCTGGCAGCGCCGCACACCGGATGGCCGGCCGATCGGCGCGCCGCTGGACATTGCCCTCGCCGCCGGACGCCCGACCCTGCTCGCCGGGCCGAGCGGCATCGGCAAGACCAGTCTCCTGAAGCAGATCGGCGGCTGGCTCGGCGACGACGTGATGGTCAGCGCGGGCGCCGACCTTGGCGCGGCCGACCGTCGGGCGCTCGCCATGGTCTGTCCGCACGATGCGGCGGTCCTGACCGACACGATCCGCACCAATCTCTTCGCGCCCGGCCGTGACGATGCCGCCCTGTGGGAAGCGCTGGCCGCCGTCGAGCTCACGGAGCGCATCCGGCGGGCCGGCGGCCTCGATGGCTGGATCGCACAGGACACGCTCTCGCTCGGCGAGGCACAACGGCTCAACCTCGCGCGTGCCTGGCTGTCGGAGAAGCCGCTGCTGCTGCTCGACGAGCCGACCGAACATCTCGGCCAGGCCCAGGGCCGCCGGATTCTCGCCCGTCTGCTGGACCATGCGCGCGAGAGGATCGTGGTTCTCGCGAGCCACGACACCGACGCTTCGGCCCATGTCACGCGGCTGGTCCTCCGCTGAGGCGTGCCCTCTCGCCGTCAGGCCGCCGCGTGCCGCCCGCCGAGATAGGCCGCGCGGATCTCCTCGTTCGACCAGAGCTGGTCCGGGGCGCCGGAGAGCACCAGCCTGCCGGTTTCCAGCACATAGCCGCGATCGGCGACGGACAGCCCCATCCGGGCGTTCTGCTCGACCAGCAGCACCGTGGTCCCGCGCCGCCGGATCTCGGAGATGATGGCGAAGACCGCCTGCACGATCACCGGCGCAAGCCCCAGCGAAGGCTCGTCCAGCAGCAGAATGCGCGGCTTGGCCATCAGCCCGCGCGCCACGGCGACCATCTGCTGCTGGCCGCCCGAAAGCGTCCAGCCCAGCGCATCGGCGAAGCGGCGGATATCGGGGAAGAGATCGAACATCTCGTCCGCCTCACGCCGGATCTGTGCCGTCGCGATGCCCTTGCGGTTGGAGGCGCCGAGCATGATGTTCTCGCGCACCGACAGGCCGGGAAAGACGCGCCGCCCCTCCGGCACATGCGCGATGCCGCGCTTGACGATCTCCTCCGGCTTGAGCCCCGCGATCGACTGCCCCTCGAACAGGATATCGCCCGAAGCCGGCTTGGCGAGGCCGGAGATCGCCCTGAGCGTCGTGGATTTGCCGGCCCCGTTGGAGCCGAGCAGTGTCACCACCTCGCCGGCCTCGACGGTGAGCGAGATGCCGTCGACAGCCTCGACCTCGCCATAGCGGACGACCAGGGATTTCAGTTCAAGCAGCGACATCGGGAGCCGTTCCGAGATAGGCCGCGATCACATCTGGATGCTTCAGCACATCGGCGGAATAGCCGTCCGCAATGCGGCGGCCGAAATTCAGCACGGTGATGTGCTGGGCCACCTCGCTGACCAGAGTCATGTCGTGGTCGATGATGAGAATGGTGAGACCGCGGGCGGAGATGCGCTTGAGCAGATCGCGCAGCTCCACCTTTTCCGAGGAGTTGAGGCCCGCGCCCGGCTCATCGAGGAGCAGCAATGCCGGATCGCCCGCGAGGGCGCGGGCGATCTCGACCGCGCGCTGGTGCCCATAGGAGAAATTCGCCACCACCTCGTCGGCGCGTTCTTCCAGCCCGACGAAGGCGAGCGCTGCCCGCGCGCGCGCCAAGAGCGCGGCCGCGTCCCCGCCGACGGGATTGCCGGGACGCTCCGCCCCGACCATCACGTTCTCCAGCGCCGTCATCGAGCGCCAGAGCCGGATGTTCTGGAAGGTGCGGCCGAGCCCGGCGGCCGTGCGCGCATGCGGCGGCAGATCGGTCACGTCCCTGCCGTTCAGCATGATGGTGCCGGAGGTCGCCTTGTAGAGGCCGGAGAGCACGTTCAGCGTCGTCGTCTTGCCCGAGCCGTTGGGCCCGATCAGCGCATGCACGCCGCCGCGCCTGATGGTGAGATCGACGCCGTCGACCGCCTTCAGCCCGCCGAAATGCTTGGAGAGGCCGCGCACCTCCATCACCGTGTCCGAGCCCGTCCCGCCGCCGGAGAGTTGCAAAGTGTCGCCGGCGAGAACCGATCCGGCCGCGCGCTTGAAGCGATCGAGCTGGTTCCGCAGGAAGCCCCAGATGCCGTCCGGCATGAACAGCACGATCAGGATCACCGCCGCCCCGTAAATGGCGAGATAGAGCCCGGGAATGCTCTTGAGGAAGCGCAGCCATTCCGGGATGAGGATCAGGAGGCCGGTGCCGATCGCAGCCCCGATCGGCGAGGCGACGCCGCCCAGCAGCACCATGGTCAGGAAGACGACCGATTCCGCAAAGGAGAACTGGTCCGGGCTGACATAGGCGAAGCCGCCCGCGAACAGCGCCCCGCCGATGCCGCCCAGCACGGCCGAGAGCGCGAAGGCCGTGACCTTGGTGCGGTAGACGTCGATGCCCGCGACGCCCGCCGCGAGTTCGTTGTCGCGCACAGCCCGCATCGCCCGGCCCAGCCGCGTGTCGCGCAGCTTCCAGACCATGAAGCCGAGCAGGCCGAGCATGAAGATGCAGAAGGCGAGATAGGTCGAGCCGTCGGCGAGGAAGCCTGGCCGAGGGATCGCGCGCACCCCGTCCGGCCCCTTGGTGACCGGGATCCAGTTGATCAGCACGAGCGTCAGGATCTGCTGGAAGGAGATCGTCACCATGGCGAGGTAATGCCCGCCGAGCCTGAGCGTCGAGGCGCCGAGCAGCGCGCCGAAACCGGCGGCGAGGCAGCTGCCGATCAGCAGGCAGACCCAGAAATTCAGCCCGTAATCGGTCTGGCCGAGGCCGACAGCATAGGCGCCGAGGCCGAAGAAGGCCGCCTGCGCCAGATTGATCTGGCCGCAGAGCCCCAGCACGATCGTCAGCCCCAGCACCGCGATGGCATAGGTCGTCGCCTGGAGCGAGATGTTGAGGACATAGCCTGTCTTCGGCACCACGAGCGCGAAGACGATCGCGGCGAGCACCAGCACGACATAGGCCGGAACGCCCCAGCGCAGGCGGGGGCGCATCGCGGCCCCCTCGGTGGTCGCGCTCATGCTCATGCCTTCTCCGCCACGCGCTCGCCGAAGATGCCCTGCGGCCGGAAGATCAGGAAGGCGATGAGCACCAGGAAGGCGAAGCCGTCCTTGTAGGGTACCGAGACATAGGCCGCACCGAAGGTCTCGATGACGCCGAGCGCCAACCCGCCGATGATCGCGCCCGTGACGTCGCCGAAGCCGCCGATGATCGTCGCCGCAAAGGCTTTCAGCGCGATCGTCGCGCCCATGCCGATCGAGACGAACAGAACCGGCGCCACCAGGATGCCGGCGATGCCGCCAATCACCGCCGAATAGACGAAGGTGATCATGATCATCACCGCCACCGGAATGCCCAGCAGCGAGGCCATCTCCTTGTCCTGCGAGGTCGCCTGCAGCTTCTTGCCGAGCAGCGTGTGCTCGAAGAACCAGTACTGCAGCGCCACCAGCAGCGCGGTGACGACGATGATCAGCACATACTGATTGTCGAGATAGACCGGGCCGAGCATAAAGCCGGGCGTATCGAACCAGCCCGAGAGCACCTCCGGTTCCGGCCCGTGGACCGCGAGCGTGGTGTTGGCCATGAAGATCGAGGCGCCGATCGTCGAGATGATGACCGGCAGATAGGTGCGGTGCCGCAGCGGATAATAGACCGCCAGGTTGAACACGGCGCCGAGGCAGGCCATGCCGAGCAGCGCGAAGATGAAGGCCACCCAATAGGGCAGCCCGACCTTCACCGAAAAGACGACCATCAGGAAGGCGGCCACCATTGAGAACTCGCCCTGGGCGAAGTTCACGACATTGGTGGCGCGGAAGATCAGCACGAAGCCGAGCGCGACCAGCGCATAGACAGAGCCGATGCCGATGCCAGTGAAGAGAAGCTGAAGGACGAGATCCATCTGGTATCCGCTTGTGCAGGGAGCCTGTTCCTCCCCGCCGCAGCGCGGGGAGGCCGATGGTTCTGGGAAGCGCGGCGCGCGGGCCGCGACGGTGGCCGGATCAGCCGAGATTGGGCGTGAAGTCGATCCGCTTGTCGAACTTGATCTCGCCCTTGTCGTTCTTGACGATGTTGTAGCCGTGCAGGCCGTCACCGTTCTTGTCGAAATTATATTCGCCCTCGGCACCCTTGTGGCCGCGGATGGCGAGCATCGCCTGACGCACCTTCTCGGGTTCCGTCGTGCCCGCCTTGTTCATCGCCATGGCGAGACAGGTCACGGCGTCGAAGGTCCAGGAAGACTGGTTGTCGGGCGCGACCTTGCGCACCTCGCGATAGGCCTTGCCGAAGGCCTTGGAGGCGTCGCTGGAATCCTCGGCATAGTCGGCGACGCCATAGGTGTTGTAGAGCGCCGGCCCCGCCAGCTTCAGCGCCGAGACGTTGACGATCGAGGGCGAGCCCACCCAGGGAATGTTGACGCCGAGCTGGCGCAGCTGGCGGGCGAAGATGCCGAGATCGGTCTCGAAGGTGAAGTAAGTGCCCAGGATATCGGCGCCGGATTGGCGCACCGCCAGCACGACCGGGGTAAAGTCCTGGCTCTGATTGGCATAGCCCTGCTTGAGCGCCAGAGTGGCGCCGTTCTCGCCGAGCGAATCCTCCAGCGCCTTGGCACCGGCGGTGCCGAAAGCGTCCGTCGAATGGACGATCGCCCATTTCTTCTTGGCCAGTTCCTTGCTGCCATATTGGGCGATGACCTTGCCCGAATAGGAATCGTTGGGTCGGAAGCGGAAGAGCCAGGGATTGCCGAGCTTGGTCAGGTTCGGGTCCGTGCCGCCGAAGCCCACCGGCTTGCCGGCCTTCAGCATGTCCGGCGCCATCGCATGCATCTGCGTCGAGCGGATGGAGCCGATGAAGGCCACGATGTCGGGCTGGCTGGCGAGCTTGGAGAAGGCGAGCACCGCGCCCGGATTGGTCGTCTGATCGTCCTCGAAGACCAGTTCCAGCGGCTTGCCGAGAACCCCGCCGGCCTTGTTGACCTGTTCGAGGGCGATCTTGGCTCCGGTCTGGGCGAAGGAGCCGGATTCGGCGGCGGCGCCCGTGTTGGGCGTGACCATGCCGATCTTCACGGTCGCGCCCTGCGCGAAGGAGCTGCGGATGATGGCCGGAGCGGCGACGGCTCCGGTCAGCGCGGCAGTGAAACCACGGCGAGTCAACAGCATGTCATTCCTCCCTGCGGGTCCGGGTCTTTGGCGCCCGGCCTCACGTTGCTAAATCGATTTATACCTTCGTCGAATGCACCTGTCCGATGGCCCCAGGACGACTGCGCCGAGCGCGAATTCGTCAATGTTTTCAAGATGTGGGAATAAGTATGGCTTTTCCGCCGGGCGATTGCAATGCGCCAGGGGACGCATGCCGCGCAACCGCCCTCTAGGGCCTCGAAGCGACGCTGCGTCGGCTCAGGCCCGGCGCTGGTTGTAGACGTCGAGGCACACCGCGCCGAGCAGCACGATGCCCTTGATCACCTGCTGGTAGTCGATGCCGATGCCCATGATCGACATGCCGTTGTTCATCACGCCCATGATCAGCGCGCCGATCACCGCCCCGCCGACCTTGCCGACGCCGCCATAGGCCGAG
>NZ_JBMDWH010000095.1:0-3639 GCF_048595345.1 Allobosea sp. | reverse complement strand
CATATGCGGAAACAGCGCATAGCTCTGGAAGACGAGGCCGCAATGGCGCTTCCAGGGCGGCAGATAGGTCACATCCCGCTCGCCGATGGTGATCTGCCCGGCCGAGGGGGGCACGAATCCCGCGATCATGCGCAAGGTCGTGGTCTTGCCGCAGCCGGACGGCCCCAGCAGCACGAGGAACTCGCCATCCGCGACGGCGATGTCGACATCGTCGACCACCGTCAGATCGCCATAGCTCTTCTTCAGATGCGAGATCGAGAGCCGCGCCATCTCTATACCACCCGGCTCAGTTTGACGTAGCGATCGGTCACGATCATTGCCGCGCCGATCAGGATGATCTGGATCAGCGAGGCCGCGGCCACGGTCGGATCGATCTTCCATTCGAGATATTGCAGGATCGCGATCGGCAGGGTCGTGCGCCCCGGCCCGACGAGGAATAGGCTCATCTCCAGATTGCCGAAGGAGGTGACAAAGCCGAACAGCGAGGCCGCCACCAGCCCGGGCCGAATGCTCGGCAGTGTCACCCGCCAGAAGGTCCGGACCGGCCCTGCACCGAGGTTCTGCGCCGCCTCCTCGATCGAGCGGTCGAAGCCGGCCAGGCTCGCCGTCACCAGCCGAACCACCCAGGGAATGACCACGAGCGTATGCGCGGCGATCAGCCCGCCGAGCGAGCCCATCACCGGGATCTGCGTGCCGATCTCGACCTCGATCTGGAAGACATAGGTCGCGGTGCCCAGCACGATGCCCGGCATCACCAGCGGCAACAGCAGCAGGGTCGAGATCCCCCCTCCCAACGGGATGCGATGGCGCACCAGAGCGAGACTCGCCGGCACCCCGAGCGCGAGCCCGATCAGCGTGGAGGCGACAGCGACCTGGAGACTGAGGCCGAAACCGTCGATGAAGGCCTTGTTGTTCGCCGCCGCCTTGAACCATTGCAGCGAGTAGCCCTCGGGCGGGAAGGACGGGATTTCCTGCCGGAAGAAGGCGAGCCAAGTCACGAAGATCAGCGGCAGCAGAATGAATCCGAGCGAGAGCCCCGCAGCCCCGTTCAGCGCATAGCGTCCCAGGCGCAGCGAAACCGCGCTCACCGCGCCGCCCCGCAGCACAGGCATGGCGCTGCTCCCTTGCCGATCACGCTCGCCACAATCGCCAAAACCCGATCCTTCCGTATCGTGAAGCTGCGGCTCGATTTACAAACAGTCAAGCCGGTTTCTTATCCATGGCCTGACCAAGAGACAGGCAGATACGTTCGTTTCAATGCAGGGCGGTCTTGTGGAAGATGCCGCCCTTCATGATCGCCGCCAGATGCTTCCCCTGTTCCTGGAAAAGCCCGAGATCCTTCAGCGGATCGCCATCGACGAGGATGAGATCGGCGAAGGCACCGGCCTGCAGCGTGCCGAGTTTGCCCTCCATGCGCAGGATTTGGGCACCGACCGTCGTCGCCGAGCGGATGATGTCGATGGCGGAGAGCACCTCGCGGCGCAGCAGGAACTCGCGCGACTGCTCGACCTGCAACTGGCCGAGCAGATCGGACCCATAGGCCACCGGCACGCCGGCGCGCTTGCAGATCTCCAGGGAGCGCAAGCCCCCGTCGATGACGAGGTCGTTCTTGGCGAGCATGTCGCCGGTCATGCCGAACTCGGCCGCCCGCTCCTTCATCGCGTAATAGGCGACGAGATTGGCGGTCAGGAACATGTTGTTCTCAGCCATGAGCTTGGCCGAGGCGTCGTCGATCAGATTGCCGTGCTCGATGGCGCGCACCCCGCATTCCGCCGCCCGCGTGATCGCCTCCGGCGTATAGGCATGAGCGCAGACATAGCGCCCGAAGGCCTTCGCCTCCTCGACGGCCGCCTTCACCTCGTCCACGCTGAACTGCATCGAATCCAGCGGATCGTAAGGCGAGGCGACACCGCCCGACATCATGATCTTGATATGGTCGGCGCCGAGCCGCATCTGCTCGCGCGCCGATTTGCGGACGGAGGACACGCCGTCCGAGATGTTCATCGTATAAGCCATGGCGTTGCAGCAATGGCAGCGCGCGCCGAAATCGGTGCGCCGGCGCGGATCGCTATGGCCACCGGTCGGGCCGATCGCGGCGCCGGCGATGAACAGGCGCGGCCCTGCGACGTCGCCCTTCTCCACCGCTTCCTTGATGCCCCAATCGGCGCCGCCGGTGTCGCGGACCGAGGTGAAGCCGCGATCGAGCATGCCTTTCATCAGCCGGACGGCGCGCGCCGTCATCAGCGTCAGCGGCATGCTCTCCATGGTGCGGATATAGACCTCGGAGAGGAAGACATGGACATGGCTGTCGATCAGCCCGGGCATCAGCGTGCGTCCGCCACAGTCGATCACATCGGCACTCGCGGACGTGATCGGCCTGTCCGAGAGCTCGCGGATCGTGTCGCCTTCGACCAGCAATGCGTAGCCGCCGCGCAATTCGCCGAATTCCGGCTCGAGCAAAGCGAAGTTCTTGAAGTGCAAAGCCGTCATGATCCGCCTCCCCCAGCCGGCCACGCGAACCGCCTGTCGCTTCGTGATATATTACGCACGCCGCAGCAAGCCTGTCGACGGCCTTGCGCCGCTCAGTTCAGGCTGGAGCGCTTGACGAACTCGCCGCCCTTCATGATCAGCGGCATGTGCCGGCCCTGACGGGTCAGCAGCGACAGATCCTGAAGCGGATCGCCGTCGACCACCACGAGGTCGGCATAGGCGCCCGGCGCCACCACGCCGATCTTGCCTTCGAGCTTCAGCAGCTTCGCGGCGACCGAAGTCGCGGAGGCGATGACCTGCTGCGCCGGCAGCGCCTGCCCGCGAATGACGAATTCCTCCGACTGGTAGCGGTGCATCTCGCCGAGCAGGTCGCTGCCATAAGCCATCGCCAGCCCGGCCTTCTGCATGATGCGCAGGGACTCCATGCCGGCCGCGCGCACGACATCGACCTTGGCCACCGAATCCGGCGGGAAGCCGAGCCCCGGCCCGTCCGAAACCAGCTTGTCATAGGTCACGAGCGTCGGGACCGCGACGGCGCCCTTGCTCGCGGCGAGCTTCGCCGTCTCGGCCTGGATCAGGTTGCAATGCTCCAGCGAATGCACGCCGGCCTCGACACAACGGCGGATCGCCTCGTCGGTATAGACATGCGCCGAGACATAGGTGCCCGCCATCCGGGCCTCCTCGACGATCGCTTCCAGCTCGCTCACCGAAAAGCCGAGGAAATGGATCGGGTCGGTCGGCGAGGCGCAGCCGCCATTGGCCATGATCTTGATGAAGTCGGCCCCGCCCTTCAGCTCCTCGCGCGCGGCGCGGCGCACATCCGGCACGCCGTCGCAGATGCGCCCGAGTGCGCCGAGCCGATGGCGCTCGATCACGCTCGGCCGATCATCGTAGCGGCCGCGGAAATCGGCATGCCCCCCGGTCTGGCTCAGCGCCTTGCCGGAGATGACGAGCCGCGGCGTCGGGAAATGCCCCTCTTCCGTCGCCTGCTTCAGGCCGAAATCGGCGCCGCCGACATCGCGCACCGTGGTGAAGCCGCGCATCAGCATCTCGCGCATGATGACGAAGGAGCGCGCCGTCACCAGCGAATCCGGCAGGCGGGCATTGGCGCCGAGATCGGCGACGCCGGCCACGACATGGACATGTGCG
>NZ_JBMDWH010000094.1:0-1643 GCF_048595345.1 Allobosea sp. | reverse complement strand
AGAAGGGCAAGGACCGCCACCAAGGCGGCGGCGAGGGCAAGATAGCCCAGCCAGTCGTTGCGGCTGAACAGGTCGCGGATCAGCGCATCGACCCAGAGGCCCACGGCGAGCGACACGAGAACGCCCAGCGCGCCGAAGACGGTGCGGCCGAGCGTGACGCGACGCGGGCGCGGTGCGGCGACGGGAGGCGTGAGATCGGGCAGGTCCGCCGTCGTGTCGATGAAGGGGTCCTCTGCGTCCGGTGTCAGCCTGACGGGTGCGTCGAAGGCGGCAGGCGGACGGGTGCGTTCGCTCTCCGGCCGGGTGGTTGCATCTGCCGGCAGGGAGAAGGCGGCGGGCTTGCGCGGACGGTCGGTCATGCGAGCCGGTCTCCGATCAGATATTGCAGCGCGCGGTCGAGCCTTATGTGCGGCACCGACAGTTTCAGCCCGCCGCCGGTCTCCTCGATATGGGGCGGGCGAAAGCGCACGAAGTTGAGCAGGTGTTCGCCTTCAGGAGCCGATTCAAGCGCTTCGAAAAGTGAATCCGGATTCTTCGGCAAGTCCCCGGGAAAGATAGCGGTTTTGCGTTCGCCGTCGAAAATTTCACCGTTGATTGTCTCACCCGCCATGGGCACGCCGACGATCACGGGCAGGTCCTCGCCGCCATGCTTGACGGTGGCCTCCCGGGTGGCGCGCACGGAGGCGAGCGCCATCACCTCGATGCCCGCGCCGCTCATGCCGATGCGCTCGATGGCGCGCTCGACGAGGCGGCGGGTGACGGCCTCCAGACGCGGATGGCTTTCATGGTGCAGGTGATCGGCCTTGGTGGCGGCGATCACGATGCGGTCGATGCGCCGCGTAACGAAGGAGGACAGGAAGCTGTTCGAGCCGGCACGGAAACAATCCAGCACGTCGCCGAGCGCGCGTTCCAGATCGTGCACGGCCTCTGCGCCGCGATTGATCGCCTGGAGCGCATCGATCAGCACGATCTGCCGGTCGAGGCGGGCGAAGTGCTCGCGAAAGAACGGGCGCACCACATGGGACTTGTAGGCCTCGTAGCGCCGCTCCATCATCGCCTGCAAGGAACCGCGTGCGGGGCTGCCCTTGGCAAGGTCGGGCAGCGGCGCGAAGGTGAGCGCCGGCGAGCCTTCCAGGTCGCCCGGCATCAGGAAGCGGCCCGGCGGCAGGGTGGAGAGCGAGCGCTCATCTGATTTGCAGGCGCGCAGATAGGCGGTGAAGGCCTCTGCAAGCGCCCGGGCCGTCGCCTCCGACGCATCGGCCGCCGGATCGACCGTCGCGGACAAGGCCAGCCAGTCGCGGGCGAGCTCGGCGCGGATACCGGAGCTCGCGAGTGCGACGGTCTTTTCGCTGAAGGTCCGGTAATCCTGCGCCAGCAGGGGAAGATCGAGCAGCCATTCGCCGGGATAATCGACGATGTCGATGGAGAGTTTGCCGGGCGAGAACAGCCGGCCCCAGCCGGAGGCGCTTTCATATTCCAGCGTGAGGCGGAGCTGCGAAATCGCGCGGGTCGAATCCGGCCAGACGCGGTCGGCCACCAGCGCGCGGATGTGGTCCTCGTACTGGAAGCGCGGCACGGCATCGTCCGGCTGCGGTTCCAGGCGGATCTTCGAGACCCGGCCGGAGCGCCCGGCCTCGAACAGC
>NZ_JBMDWH010000093.1:0-4663 GCF_048595345.1 Allobosea sp. | reverse complement strand
CGCGACCGGCGCCGTCAGAAAGAGATCCTGCCCCGGCTGGAGATTGAGACCGACGCGAATCGCGACCTCGGCCAGCTTGTCCAGCTTAACGGGGTCGATGGCGTGCGGCGGCTGATGGGCGTTCATGCGGCGTGACCTGTCAGGTGGGGAAGGGCGCCATTGCGGGCGAAAATCGCGGCATGGTCAAGGCGGCTCAGCGGGCGAGCCACCCGCCGTCGACCGGCAGGACGACGCCGTGGACATAGGCCGCAGCATCCGAGGCGAGGAAGACCGCCGCGCCGCCGAGCTCCTGTGGCCGACCCCAATGGCCGGCCGGGATGCGGGCGAGAATCGCCTCGTTGCGGGCCGGGTCGGCGCGCAGCGCCTGCGTGTTGTTGGTCTCGAAATAGCCTGGGGCGATCGCGTTGACGTTGATGCCCTTGCTGGCCCATTCGCAGGCGAGAAGCCGCGTCAGCCCCGCAAGGCCGCTCTTGGAGGCGGTGTAGGAGGGGATGCGGATGCCCCCCTGGAAGGAGAGCAGCGAAGCGATGTTGACGACCTTTCCGCCCTGCCCATCCGCCAGCATGCGCTTCGCCACGGCCTGAGTGAGGAAGAAGGTCGACTTCAGGTTCACATCCATCACCGCGTCCCAATCGGCCTCGGTGAAGTCGATGGCGTCGGCGCGGCGGATGATGCCGGCATTGTTGACCAGGATATCGAGCCGCGAGCCATCGGCTTTCGCCGCGGCCTCGGCCTCCGTGACGATGCGGCCGATGGGCTCCAGCGTCGCGAGGTCGGCGCCGATCTCGTGGAAGGGCCGGCCCGTGGCCGCGACCAGCGCTTTCGTCTCGGCCATGGCCGAACGGCCGACCGCGACGATGCCGGCGCCCGCCTGCGCCAGCGCCAGCGCGATGGCCTGTCCGAGACCCGTATTGGCGCCGGTGACGATCGCGGTGCGGCCGGTGAGGTCGAAGGGCGAAGCCATCAGCGCAGATCTCCGGTCGCGACCATGTCCATGTCGGTATAGTCGACATTGTCGCCGCCCATTCCCCAGATGAAGGAATAGGCCTTGGTGCCGACGCCGGAATGGATCGACCAGCCGGGCGACAGGATCGCCTGTTCGTTGGCGACGACGAGGTGGCGGGTCTCCTGCGGCTCGCCCATCAGGTGGAAGATGCGGGCGTCGGCCGGCAGGTCGAAATAGAGATAGATCTCGCAGCGGCGGTCATGGGTATGGGTCGGCATCGTGTTCCAGATGCTGCCTTCCTCGAGCGTGGTCACGCCCATCACCAGCTGGCAGGTCTCGCAGATCCCGGGGATGATGTATTGCCGGATGGTGCGCTTGTTCGCCGTCGCCGGCTCGCCGAGATGGAGCGTCTTCGCATCGGTCTCGCGGATCACCCTCGTGGGATGAGCGGCATGGGCCGGGGTCGAGAGCAGGTAGAATTTCGCCGGTTCGTCCGCATGCTCGCTGGAAAACGAGACCTCGCCCGCCTCCTTTCCGATATAGAGCGCGTCGCGCCGGGAGAGGCTGTAATCCTTGCCGCAGACATGCACCGTGCCGGCACCGCCGACATTGACGATCCCGAGCTCGCGGCGCTTCAGGAAGGCGTCGGTGCCGACCGCCCTGGGCGTCGGCAGGGTCACCGCAGCGGTCGTGGGCATCGCGCCGCCGACGATGACACGGTCGAGATGGCTGTAGGTCAGATGGACCTCGCCGGGCACGAACAGCGTCTCGATCAGGAAGTGGCGCCGCAGCGCGGCCGTGTCGAAGCTCCTGACGGCCTCGGGATGCGAAACCTGGCGAATGTCGATGGTCATGATCGGACCTTCTGGAAAGGCGGCGCGATTGCGCAAATGAGCGGGAGCGGCGAGCGCTCGCGAACAGTCGCGCGAATCCCGCCTCGGGAGGTGCGCGATCATCCGGATGGCGGCGCCGATGTAAATCCGTCGGAAGGTGCAGGCTCGCCGAGGCGCCACGGCCGATCAATGGGGATCCAGCCTTGCGCGAGGCCTCGTCCCAGCCGGTCAAGGCCGGCTCAGCGCCCTTTCGGCGAGGCGGCGATGCCACGCGGCAGCAGCCCGGCCGGCGAGCATGCGCAGCTCCTTCAGCGAGGCGGCCTCGTCCCGGGGCAGGCGCTGCCAGCGGCGCCGGAAGCCGCCGAGATCATGCAGGCCGATCTCGGCCGCGATGCTCGCGAGCCCGGCCCGACGGCGCGCCTCATGGATGGCCGCCTCGTCGGCATCGGCCTCGACCGCGTCCAGATAGGCCCGGTTCGCCTCGAGCCCCGCCGCGATCATCCGGTTCAGCGGCGGTCCGAAATCCGGCCAGAGCAATAGCGCCGCCAGAAGCGCCGCGATGCTGCCGACAGTGTTGTCGAGCATCCGTGCCGACGCGATGCCGGCGCCGGGCTCCAGAATTTCCGTCACGACGATGAAGAGCATCGTCAGGAAGAGGACGAAGACGGTGTAGTTCACGCCGCGCAAGGCGATGGTCAGCCCGGCGAGGATCGTCGCCGCGACGGCGAGCACGGGATGGGTCGGCCCGATGCTCAGCAGGCCGAGCGCCAGCGCCCCGCCGAGCAAGCTGCCGCAGACCCGCTCCACCGCGCGGGTGAAGGTGATGCGCGTGGCGCTCTGCAGAACCACGACCGCCGCCATCGCGGCCCAATAAGGATAACCGAGGCCGAAGAAGAAGGCGGCGGCATAGACGGCGAGCACGCCGACCGCCTGGCGGAGCGCCTGCCGGAGCGCGCCGGGCCATGCCGCCGGTGCCGAATCGGGAACAGGCGAGAGCGTTCCCATGGGCGCCGGGCCGGTCTCGCGCCCGAACCGAAAAAGCGCTTCGGCAGCGCCATGGACACAGCCGCGCGCAGATCCGGGCGGCATGGCGGCCGCCAGCTCGGCCAGGCTCTCGGCCTCGATCCGGAGAGCCTGGCCGCGCTTCGGGCAGACCTGGCGCAGAGCGGCCACGGCGCGGAGCAATGCCTTTGCCGCCGTCCTGCGGTCGGCGAGCGCTTCCTCGCGCGTGATGAACTCATGCTCCAGCGCGATGGCCGCGCTGAACAGCAGTTCGGTGGCGTCCCGAAGCGCGACGGTCGGCTTCAGCGCCGCCGCCGGCTTGTCGCGGTAGCGCGAGAGCAAGCCGCGCAGCCTTTCGAGGGCAGCCCGCACCGTGCGGCGATGCTCGCCATGCTCGGCATGCCAGACCGCGTCGCGATGCGGCGTCTCGCCCATGGCGGCCAATCCGACGATCATGTCGCAGAGGTGGTCGAGCGCGGCCGCCGCCGCCGCTTCGAGCGGGCGCGCATCGTCGATGCGCCACAACACCGCGATCAGCAGAAAGGCCCAGGAGCTGCCGATCAGGAAGGACAATGCCAGCAACCCGGCCTCGTGCATCGGCAGGGGGAAACCGACCGAGACGACGGCGACCGCGCCGAGCAGGACCGACAGCATGCCGGCATGGGCGAGAAGCGCAGGCAGCAGAGCCGTGGCGAAGACGAGCAGCGGGCCGACGATCAGCGCGGCTCCAGGCAGGAGCGTCGCGCCCCAGGACCCCAGGAAGGCGATCATCGTGCCCCCGACGACGAAGACGGCGAGCAGGCGGCATCGCAGCCGGTGGGCGGCCGGAATGTCGCACAGACAGGTCCAGAAGGCGGCGAAGACGGCCCAGCCGAAGACGTGCCGGCCCGTCATGAGGACCAGCAGCAGCGGCAGCGCGACGGCGACGATCGCGCGCAATCCTTCCGCCCGGCTGAACTGATCCGGCGTCAGGCCGAAGGACCGCAGTTCCAGCCACCGGGCCATGCGTCTGAGCCTGGGGCCGGGGTCGTTCCTGAGAAGGTGGAGGGCGGAAGCCCTGCGTGGCATCGGCGACATTTCCTGCATTGGCTCGCTTCGCCGCACCGGTTGGACCTCGGCCAGGTCATGGTATCCGGCGCGGCGATGGGATCGCCTAGGCGCGCGCCACACAGCGGGCGCGCCTCGACCATCGACTTTCGTCTATACAGGAAACGGGCCAACCCTGGCAGAGGAGTGGCAGCGGCGTGGCACGCCTGGGCGCGGCAGACCCGCGCGGCCTCGACATCGATTCGGGGGCTGCGACGCGCGCGGCGCATATAACGTCAGACTGCCGAAAGGCGGGCATCCGAACCTTACTGCCGACGCAGGCGCCAAACGGCTCTTCATGACCCGATTCGCCGCAGACCCCGACAGGGGACCATAGGCCCTGACTGGCTCGAACCGGACCGTCACATGGGGGAGATTGTCTGGAGCGGGCGAAGGGATTCGAACCCTCGACCCCAACCTTGGCAAGCGATTTATCCTTCGGTTTCGCTATCCTGGGCGCGTTTAACGTTGGCGTTTCTGACTGGTTAGATGCGTCTGCGTTCAAATTGAACGGGCTCGCCGAACTTGCAGGCGCTCGCCGATCTCGAAGGCCCTGGAACCGCTTAACCTGCAACCGCCGTGTAACCCTGCCGCTCTCGTCGGAATTCTCATGCAAATTGTGGCGAGTCGCCCCGCATGTTTTCGTCTTGGAATGTTGGCCTGCTGCCGGTTTCGTGGACGCTCAGTTAAGCTAACCCGGCCTTCTTTTCGAACTCGACCGGGCTGATGTAGCCGATGGTCGAGTGCCTGCGAACGGCATTGTAGAAGCGCTCGATATAATCGAACACGTCGGCAC
>NZ_JBMDWH010000092.1:0-4780 GCF_048595345.1 Allobosea sp. | reverse complement strand
CGGCGTCGGCGAGCGGGTAGAGCTTGGTGCGATCGATGCCCTCGCGGGAGGCACGCACGCGCTTGGCAATGTTCGGCATCGGATCAATCCACCACCTGGAGGCCCATGGAACGGGCGGAGCCCTCGATCATCGCCATCGCCGAGTCGACGGTGTGGCAATTGAGGTCGGGCATCTTCTTCTCGGCGATCTCGCGAAGCTGCGCCTCGGTGATCTTGCCGACGGTCGGGCCCTTGCCCGGGGTCTTGGAGCCGGAGGCCGGCTTCTTGCCGATCTTCAGGCCCACGGCCTTCTTCAGGAAGAAGGTGACCGGCGGCTGCTTCATCTCGAAGGTGAAGGACCGGTCCTGATACGCGGTGATGATCACCGGGATCGGGGTGCCCTTCTCCATCTGCGCGGTGCGCGCGTTGAAGGCTTTGCAGAATTCCATGATGTTGAGACCGCGCTGACCGAGCGCGGGACCGATCGGGGGCGACGGGTTCGCCGCGCCGGCCGGCACCTGAAGCTTCACGTAGCCCGTGATCTTCTTTGCCATGATGGCTGCTCCTGTCGCCCGCTTCGCTGCCTGGCGAAACGACGACGCCCCTGCCCGTGGACGCTGTCCAGCGGGGCCGGGGTGGTTGCAGTGCGTGGTGCGGCGCCTGTGATCCGGCTGGCGACCGGCACGCCTCCCACGCGGTTGAGGCGCGCCCTATGACATATTCGGCTGCCGATGGGAAGGGCCTGCATGCGCGTCGGCGAGCGGCGCCGGCAGCGGCGCGCGCCCAGGACGCTTCGTCACCATCTTGGGCAACCTGATGTCAGGCGGCGCCGCGGCTCTGCGCGATGAAGTCGTCGACGACGTTCCGCAGCTCGACCGCCTGCTGAGAGAGGTCGGTAGAAGCGAGCATGGCCGCCTTGGCGGTCCCCCGCCAGGTCACGGTCATCGCCGCGAGCTGCTCGACCTGCTCGGCGACCAGCCGGACATCGCCGGCGGTCTGTCCGGTGCCGTCGGCGATCGCAGTGGAACGGTCTTCCTGCCGGCGCGTGAGTTCGGCGATGGAGTCGGCCGTCGCTTCGACATCGTCGATCGAATCGACCAGCGCCCCCACCCTGCCCGTCAGGAGCCCGGCCGCGACGCGAATATCATTGAGCCCGCCTTGGACCTCCAGCGTCGCCTGCGCGGTGCGCTGCGCCAATTGCTTGACCTCCCCAGCCACGACCGCGAAGCCGCGACCGGCCTCGCCCGCCCTCGCTGCCTCGATCGTGGCATTCAGCGCGAGGAGATTGGTCTGGCTGGCGACGGTGGAAATGAGCGCGAGGATGCCGGAGATGCGCTCCACGGCCGCGTGGAGGGCGTGGGTATCGGCCTTCGCCTCGCCGACCAGTTCCTTGGCGCCGATGCTCACCTCCGCGCTGCGGCGGGCCTCGCTCGCTGCGTCGCGGACCAGATGGCCGATATCGGCGATGGTGACGGCCACGTCGCCGATATGGGTCGAGACACGCTGCGTCGACAGCGCGGCCGCGCTGGCACGGCGGTCGACCTCCTCCGAAGAGCCGCCGAGCTCCCGAGCGGCATCCGACATCCTTGCCGCATGGCTTTCCAGCGCAGTCGCGATCATGGCGATGCGGTCCTGGAAGGCGATGCTCTGGGCCTGCAACTCCTCGCGCTGACGCAGATCCTCCGACAGCGCTTCGACCTTGGAGCGAGCCGCTTCCTGCCCGGCCTTCTGCTCCCGCAGATGCAGGGCCAGGGCCTGGGCCAGCGCGCCGACCTCGTCGCCTCGCGCCGCGATCCCGGCGAGCCAGGCGGAGCCCTCGGCCTCCTTGTTCAAAGTGCGCGCCATCCCGATGATCGGCCGGACGAGCCAGCGATATTCCAGGGCCACGATCAGGGTCAGGATCAAAAGGCACAACAGTCCGATCGACAGCTCGAGCCGCTCAGAAGCGTCGTTATGCGCCTTCAGCTCCGACCCGACATCGACCAGAACGCGGTTCAGCTCGAGATGAAGCCCTTCGTGGATGTCCGGCCAGAGCCTCAGGAGCGGGCCGACCTCGCCGCGTTCGCGAGCGGCCAGGCTCGCCGCGCTCATTTGCCGCTCCGCTTCCAGGGCCTTGGCCTGCACGGCGCCATCGGTCGCTCGGGCGATGTCCCCTGCGGCGCGAGCCATTCGGTCGATCGCGTCCAGATCGGGCGGCATCGCCGGATCAGCCTCCAGCGAGGCCTTCATCGTTTCGAAGATCGTTGCCGCTTCTTCCATGCGCACAAGCGCGGCGCCGCTCGCAGATAGTGCCCCCGCGATCCGGTCCATCCGCTCCGAGCGCACGAATTCATGACCGATATAGACAGCGATGACGGCGCTGAGCAGAACGCCCCAGAGCACCATGCGGTGGCCGACCGTAGCCTTGAAACACCGCGGGACCATGGCCACCAAAATGAGATTGTTTTGGCGAAAGACCCTAGAGGCAATCCCTTAAGATCGGTTTAAGGGCAAATCGGAGCGGGGCTCAGCGCCGCTCCGGGAAAGCATCGCGACCGCGTCCGTCGGGACGCGCGAAGCTCTAAGCAGCGATCAGAGCTTCTCGACCTGAGCGTATTCCAGCTCGACCGGTGTCGCGCGGCCGAAGATCGAGACGGCGACCTTGAGGCGGGCGCGGCCGTGATCGACATCCTCGACGACGCCGTTGAAGGAGGCGAAGGGGCCGTCGGCAACCTTCACCTGCTCGCCGACCTCGAAGACGATCGTGGGCTTGGGACGCTCGACGCCCTCGGCGACCTGGCCCTTGATCCGCATGGCCTCAGCCTCGGGGATCGGCATGGGCTTGGCCTTGTCCGCACCCAGGAAGCCGGTGACCTTCGGCGTGTTCTTGATGAGGTGGTAGACCTCGTCGGTCATCTCGCACTTCACCAGCACATAGCCGGGGAAGAACTTGCGCTCGGCCTCGACCTTGCGGCCGCGGCGGACCTCGACGACCTTCTCGGTCGGGACCAGCACCTCGTCGAACTTCTCGGCGAGGTTACGCTGCTGCGCCTGATCGCGGATCGACTGGGCGACCTTGTTCTCGAAATTGGAATAGGCGTGGACGATGTACCAGCGGGTGCTCACGTTCTTGATTCCGTTCAACGGGCGCCGAGGATGAGGCCGAGGCCAAAGCGAATGACGGTGTCGGCGAAGAGGAAGAACAGGCTGGACACCACCACCATCGCCAGCACGAGGCCGGTCGTGATCAGCGTCTCGCGGCGCGACGGCCAGGTGACCTTGCCGGCCTCCGTGCGCACGTCCTGAAGGAACTGGAAGGGATTGGATTTCGCCATCGTCCACCTCGGCTTCCGACCGGTCCGCAGCCCTCGCCGCGGCGCCGAATCGGTCGTCCTGAAACATTCGCGGCGCGGGACCCGGTTGGGTCGCGCGCCGACATGACGGCGTCTTTACAACGATGTCGCGCTTTCGCCAAGCGGCTTCTTGAGCTGGCGTCAGCGACTCCGCCTTATTCGGGAGCCTCTTCCATGCCCTTTTCCGCGAGGATGCGCCGAGCCTGATCGCTGCGCAGGAAGGCGAGGAACGCCTTCCCGGCCTCGGTGTCCCGGGCTGCGGAGGCAAGGCCGCCGGTATAGACCGTATAGCTCTGGATCTCGGCCGGCAGGGGGCCGACCAGCACCGCCCCCTTCACCGCCAGGATCTCGCTGATCTGGTGGATGGCGAGATCGGCCTCGCCTGTCACCAGCCGCTGGGCGACGAGCCCGCCCGGGACCAGCACCGCCTTCGCCCTCACCACATCGGCAATGCCCATCGTCTCGAGCAGCTTCGAAAAATAGATGCCGCTCGATCCGCCTGCGGCAGGGTCGATATAGGCCACCTTCCTTGCCGAGAGCAGCGCCGCCTTGAACGCCGAGACCGTCGCGATATCCGGCAGGGGCGCCCCTTCCTTCACCGCCACGCCGACCGAGGTCCGCGCGAGATTGGCAACCGTGCCGGTTGCGATCCGGCCCTTGGCGGTGAGCTCCTTGACGGCTGCTGGGGTCAGAATGGCGACATCGAAGGATTCGCCATCGGAAATGCGCTTCAGAAGCCCGCCCGCCGTATCGTTCTCGACCACGAGCTTGTGGCCGCTCTGCGCCTCGAACGCGCTCGCCGTGGCAAGCACGACGGGCTTGAACGCGCCGGCCGTCAGCACCTTGATCTCGGCAGCCTGCGCGCTGGCCGAGGCGAGGATGGACGACAGGACCAGCAGGGCAAGGAACGGGCGCATGACAATCTCGCAAAGCCGCTTGGAAAAGGACGAACGAGCCGAGCCTATAACGGCGGCAGCAACGCGGAATACCGAATTGTCGCGGAGATCACGAGGTCGTCAGCCGGGCGAAGGAACACTGGCGCCGGGACGACTGGCAGGGGCGGTAGGGCTCGAACCTACGACAACCGGTTTTGGAGACCGGTACTCTACCAACTGAGCTACACCCCTGCAGGTGAGCGTCATGTGCCCCAAGGCGTGACGCATTTCAAGTCAAAATTATCGCGGCCCGGCGTGACCGTCGGATAACGCTCTTCGCGCGGCGGCGCAGCGGGCTTTACGGCACAAACGGAAAAAGGGCGGTGTCGCCACCGCCCTTTCCCGAATTCAGCCGGATCGCAGAGATCAGGCGATGATGCTGGCGACGACGCCGGCGCCGACGGTGCGGCCGCCTTCGCGGATGGCGAAGCGCAGCTTCTCTTCCATCGCGATCGGGGCGATCAGCGTCACCTCCATCGAGATGTTGTCGCCCGGCATCACCATCTCCGTGCCTTCCGGCAGCGAGACCACGCC
>NZ_JBMDWH010000091.1:0-28677 GCF_048595345.1 Allobosea sp. | reverse complement strand
GTCGCCCTTCTGGAGCAGCTCGATCGAGATGTTGTCGGGCGAGCGGATGAAGGCCATGTTGCCGTCGCGCGGGGGGCGATTGATGGTGATGCCGGCCTGCATCAGCTTCTCGCAGGTGGCGTAGATGTCGTCGACCTCATAGGCGAGATGGCCGAAATTGCGCCCGCCGGTGTAGGTTTCGGGGTCCCAATTATAGGTCAGCTCCAGCGTCGGGCGCCCGCGCGAGGCGCCGGCCTTCGCCTCGGCGACATCGTCGGAGGCGGCGAGGAAGACCAGGGTGAAACGGCCCTTCTCGTTCTCGATCCGGCGGGTTTCGACCATTCCGAATTTGGTGACGTAGAAATCGAGCGCCTGATCGAGATCGGTCACGCGCACCATGGTGTGGAGATATCGCATCGTTCGTCCTCGTGGGGCTTGAAGCATCGCGCCGCTCCCGATGAAGCGGGGCGCCGGCCGGGGCGCCATACAGGACGAGCCCGCCCGCCAAGGCAAGCCCGGTCAGGTAGGAGACGCGAGCCGGGCCATGGGGTTCCGGGGCGCCGCCGCAGGGGCTAGAGATAGGATTTGCCCGCCACGCCGCATTCGCCGGGGTCACCATGCGTAACGAAGACGCTCCGCTCATCCGGCTGGAGGATTACCGCCCATCCGACTGGCTGATCGACACGGTCGATCTCGACATCGCTCTCCATCCGACAGCAACGAAAGTGCGTGCGCTGCTCTCCCTGCGGCCGAACCCGCAAGGGCGCGCCGGTGCCCCCCTGATTCTCGACGGCGACGAACTGGCTCTCAAGGCCATCGCACTCGACCATGCGCCGCTCGCCGCAACGGATTACGAGGCAGGCCCGCAGCGCCTGACCGTTCATGCGCCGCCGCAGCGGTCCTTCACGCTCGCGATCGAGACGCAGATCGACCCTTCCGCCAACACCAAGCTGATGGGGCTCTACCGTTCGTCGGGCGTCTATTGCACCCAGTGCGAGGCGGACGGCTTTCGCCGGATCACCTATTTCCTCGACCGGCCCGACGTGATGAGCATCTATACGGTGCGGCTGGAAGCGGAGAAGGCCGAGGCACCGGTGCTGCTCTCCAACGGCAACCTCGTCGCCGCAGCGGAACTGCCGGGCGGCGATCGGCATTTCGCGGTCTGGCACGACCCGCACCCCAAGCCCGCCTATCTCTTCGCGCTGGTCGGCGGCGCGCTGGACCATGTCAAGCAGGATTACGTCACCGCCGAGCGGCGCAAGGTGGAACTGGCGGTCTATGTCGAGCCGGGCAAGGCGGGCCGCGCCGGGTGGGCGCTGGACAGCCTCGTGCGCTGCATGCGCTGGGACGAGCGCGTCTTCGGCCGCAACTACGATCTCGACGTGTTCAACGTGGTCGCCGTGTCCGACTTCAACATGGGGGCGATGGAGAACAAGGGCCTCAACATCTTCAACGACAAATATGTCCTGGCCGATCCGCAGACCGCGACGGATGGCGACTACGCCTCGATCGAGGCGATCATCGCCCATGAGTATTTCCACAACTGGACCGGCAACCGCATCACCTGCCGGGACTGGTTCCAGCTGTGCCTCAAGGAAGGCCTCACCGTCTTCCGCGATCAGGAATTCTCCTCTGACGAGCGCTCGCGGCCGGTAAAGCGCATCGCCGATGTGCGCACGCTGCGCTCGACGCAGTTCGCCGAGGATGCAGGGCCCCTCGCCCATCCGGTGCGGCCGCGAGCCTACAAGGAGATCAACAACTTCTACACGCCGACCGTCTATGAGAAGGGCGCGGAGATCATCCGCATGCTCAAGGTGCTGATCGGCGAGGCGGCGTTCGGCCGGGGCATGGATCTCTATTTCGCGCGCTGCGACGGCACGGCCGCGACGATCGAGGAATTTCTCGCCTGCTTCGCCGAAGCCTCGGGCCGGAACCTCACCCATTTCGCACGCTGGTACGAGCAGGCCGGCACGCCGACCATCGTCGCCTCGGGCCGCTACGATGCCGCCGCACGGCGCTACACGCTGGAGCTGGCGCAGACCACGCCGCCGACGCCCGGCCAGCCCGACAAGGAGCCGATGGTGCTGCCGGTGCGGCTCGGCCTCGTCGGGCAAGGCGGCGATCTGCCGCTGAAGACCGATGCTCCGGCCTATCTCGGCGACGGGCTGCTGCTGCTGGACAGCCCCTGCCTCTCGGTGACCTTCGAGGATGTCGGCGAGCCGCCGATCCCCTCCCTGCTGCGCGGTTTCTCGGCTCCGGCGCGGCTCGATCTCGACCTGTCCGATTCCGATCTCGTCCGGCAATTCGCCCGCGACAGCGATTCCTTCAACCGCTGGCAGGCCCTCCAGAGCGTCGCGACGCGCGCGCTCGTCCAGACCGGCCGGCTGCAGGCGGACCGGGCAGCCCTCGCCGTGACGGCCGCAGAGCTCGGTCATGCGCTGGCAGGCTTTCTCGAGCGGGACGCGCTCGCCGACCCCGCCTTCGCGGCGCAGGTTCTGCGCCTGCCAGCTCCGGCCGACATCGCCCGCGAGATCGGGCGCGATGTCGATCCCGACGCGATCTTCGCCGCGCACCGCGCTCTTTCCCTCGCCCTCGCCTCGGCGCTGAAGCCGCAGCTCGGCCCGCTGCGCGCGGCTCTCGCCGGCGCCGGCCCCTTCAACCCTGATGCCGCCTCAGCCGGCCGCCGGGCGCTGCGCAACGAATTGCTCGGCCTCACGGCGCTGGCCGACCCCGCCGGAGCGGCGGACCAGTGCGCGGAGCAGTTCGAGACAGGCGACAATCTCACCGACAGGCTGGCGGCGCTGGCGGCGATGACGCTCGTCCCCGGCGAGGCCCGCGAGAGCCTGATCGAGCGTTTCGCCGCCGCCTATCGGGGCGAGCCGCTGGTTCTCGACAAATGGTTCATGGCGCAGGCCCTGATCCCCGAGCCGGGCACGCTGGAGCGGGTGAAAATACTGATGCAGCATCCCGCTTTCTCGCTGACCAACCCAAACCGCGTGCGTGGGCTGATCGGCGGCTTTGCCGCCAATCTCACGCAGTTCAACCGGCTCGACGGAGAGGGTTATGCCTTCATCGCCGATATCGTCGTCGCGCTCGACCGCGCCAACCCGCAAGTGGCCTCGCGGCTGCTCGGCTCCTTCAAGAGCTGGCGCATGCTGGAGCCCGTGCGGCGGCGCCTCGCGCAGGAGGCGCTGAGCCTCGTCGCCCGTACGCCGGGGCTCTCGCGCGACGTCTCGGACATCGCCGAAAGAGCGCTCGCCTGAGGCGTTAACCGGCGCCGGCCGCAAACATTAACGTTTCATTACGCGCGCAGGATTCATTCCATAACCACCACAACCTTAAGGAGAATTCTTCACTCCTGACTCAACTCAAGGCTGGACAATCGGACTCGCCCGGATTCAACTGACAGTGATTCGCGGGGATGCGGCACGTCTCCCGATCTTGCTGACGGTACAGGTTTCCGAAGGGGGAGCGGGCATGTCGCGTGCCAACGCGGAGTGCACATCTGTGCGCGCCGATACGATTCTGGGTGTGGCTCGGTCACTGACGCATCCGCTCTATCAGCGCTTCGAGAGCTTCGAGCCGAGCTTTCGCAGGGCGATCCCCCTCCTGGTCGGCTTCTTCATCGTCATTCTCGGTGCTGGTGCGCTCGTGCAGACCTCGGCGCTGCGCGACGATGCCCTGCTGGACGCGGCGTCCGATCTGGAGACGCTTTCGGCCCTGATCGCGCGGGACCTCGAAGGCGGCAGCCGAGCCGGGCAGGCCCCCGGCGCCGTCCTGGCCTCGCTGGCGGCCCGTCATCTCTCGGACCAGGGCCGCGTGGTCTATGTCAGCGGCGCGGATGGCCGTCTCATGGCCTCCGAGCCCTCCATCGGCGAAACGCCGCGCAGCCTCGTCGATTTTCTCGGCCCCTCACAGCCGCTCACCGTCTTCGGCGACCGGGCCGGCGTGATGCGGATCGCACTCCCCGGGGGACAGGAAGTGCTGGCGACCGTGCGCAACCTCGCCGCCCCGCTCGGCCAGGTCGCGGTGCTGCAACCGGTTTCGCGGGCCCTCTCGCTCTGGCGCGAGCGCAGCACCAGCCTCGGCATCCTGTTCAGCGCCGCCGGGCTGGTCCTGGCCGTCACCACTCTGGCCTTCCTGCTGCAGTCCAAGCGCGCCAGCGCGGCCGATCAGGATTGCGACTGCGTGCGCGAGCGCATCGACACCGCCCTGAATCGCGGCCATTGCGGATTGTGGGATTGGGATCTCGCCCGGGGCCGGATCTACTGGTCGGACTCGATGTATGCCCTGCTCGGCTACGACCGCGCCGGCGAATACATGTCCTTCGGCGAGGTGACCGGCTTCATCCATCACGAGGACGTCGATCTCTACGCGGTCGCCGATGCGATCAGCCGCGGCGAAGCCAATTATCTCGACCAGGAATTCCGGGTCCGCGCCGCGTCCGGCGAATGGATCTGGCTCAAGGCCCGTGCCGAGCTCGTGATCGACCGGCGCACCCGCTCGCGCCATCTCGTCGGCATCGTGGTCGATATTTCCGAGCAGCGCCGCATGGCCGAGCGCACCGCCACCGCCGATGCCCGCCTGCGCGACGCGGTGGAGGCCATCTCCGAAGCCTTCGTGCTCTGGGACGGCGACAACCGCCTCGTGCTCTGCAACGCCAAGTATCAGCAGCTGCACCAGCTCCCTGGCGATCTGCTCGTTCCCGGCACCGGCCATGCCGAGATCATGGCCGCGAGCATCCAGCCCCAGATCGACCGTGAGCCGGTGCGCTCGCAGCGCGGCTCCGCCTCCTACGAAGCGCGCCTTTCGGATGGCCGCTGGCTCCAGATCAACGGCCGCCGCACCAAGGATGGCGGCTCGGTCTCGGTCGGCACCGACATCACCAAGCTCAAGCAGCAGGAAGAACGCCTCACCCAATCCGAGCATCAGCTCCTGATGCATGTGACCGATCTCAAGGCCTCGCGTCAGAAGCTGGAAGCGCAGGCGCAACAGCTCGCCGACCTCGCCGAGCGCTATCTCGAGCAGAAGGCCGCGGCGGAAAGCGCCAACCGCGCCAAATCCGAATTCCTCGCCAATATGAGCCATGAGCTGCGCACGCCGCTGAACGCCATCATCGGCTTCTCGGAGATCATGGAGAACGGCCTGTTCGGCCCCCTCGGCGACAAATACACCGATTACGTCAAGGACATCCGCTCCAGCGGCGGCTATCTCCTCGGCATCATCGACGACATCCTCGACATGTCGCGCATCGAATCCGGCAAGATGCGGCTGGAGCGCAGCGAGGTCGCCATCGGCCCCGTGCTCGAAGAGGCCGTCGCCAAGGTTCGCCCGGAGATGGAGCGCAAGCAGCTCGTCTTCTCGCTGGAAGGCCCGCTCGACACCCGGCTGGAGGCCGATCCCCACGCGCTCTACCAGATCCTCGGCAATATCCTCGACAACGCCGCAAAGTTTACGCCGGAAGGCGGGCGGGTCGCTGTGCGCACGCGGCTGGTGCCGGGCGCGATCAACATCTTCATCGAAGATACGGGCATCGGCATCCCCAAGGAGAAGCTGGAGCGCGTCGGCCGGCCTTTCGAGCAGGTCGAGGGCGATCTGGTCCGCAGCTACAAGGGCTCGGGCCTGGGTCTCGCCATCGCCCGTTCGCTGGCCGAGATGCATGGCGGCTCGCTCAGGCTCCGCTCGGCCATGGGCGCCGGCACGATCGTGATGATCCATCTGCCTCTCGACGGCGGCGCCGGGCGTGTCATGCAGCAGGCGGCTTGAGGCTTCTCAGCCCTTCCGGGCCTCGCCCAGAACGCGCGTGAAGATCGTGCGGACGGCGACCCTGACCTCGTCCAGCTCGGCCTTCAGCACCTTTGCATCGGGCCGGCCGACCGCCGTGGCGACGCGCCGCAGGACGCGGGCCGGCACCAGCTTGACGTCGAACGCCTCCTCGACCGTGAAGCGCTGCCAGAGCTGCACATCGCTGATCAGCCGGTGCGCCTCGCCGAGCGCCGCCGCATCCGCATCCGACAAAAGCCCCGCCTTGCGCGCTTCGACGAAGACGGCGCCCGTATCCTCGGCCAGGAGCGCCGGATGATCGGCGGCATGAGCGAGCACGAGGAACTGCGCCAGAAAATCGAGCTCGGTCAGACCGCCGGCGGCGAGCTTCAGGTCCCAGCCGTCCTTTTCCCCCTTTTCGCGCGCGATCAGGGCGCGCATCTCGGCGACCGCCGTTGCGACGCGGGCCGGATCGCGCCTTCGGCTCAGTATGGCGCGGATCGCGGCGGCGGCGCGCTCGGCGAGTTCCGCATCCCCCGCCACCACCCGCGCGCGAGTCAGAGCCATCTCCTCCCAGATCTCGGCCTCACCGGCGTGATAGGCCTCGAAACCGGCGAATTGCGTCGCCGCCGGGCTCTTGTTGCCGGAGGGACGCAGCCGCATGTCGATCTGATAGAGCGTGCCGCGCCGGGTCGGCACCGTCAGCGCCGCGACGAGACGCTGGGTGAAGCGCACATGCCAGGTGACGGGGTCGAGACTTCTGGCGCCGTCGCTCGGACCGGCATCCTCCGGCCGGTCGTAAAGCAGGATGAGATCGAGGTCCGAGGAGGGGGTCAGCGCCCCGGCGCCCAGCCGCCCCAGGCCGAGGACCACGGTCTGAGCCCCCGCGATCACCCCGTGATCGGCCGCGAAGGCCGCCCGCGTATCGGCGAAGGCGATCCTCAGGCAGGCCTCGGCCACGGCCGCATAGGCCTCGCCGGCGGCCGGGGCGCCGTAGACGCCGGAGAGCAGCCGGGCACCGACCAGAAAATTCTCCTGCCGGGCCGCATCGCGCAGCCGGTCCAGACCGTCCTCGACGCTAGGGGGCGGCTCGCCGACATGGGCCCGCATGCGCCGCTCCAGCGTCGCTGCGTCGAGATCGGCCGTACCGAAGGCGGGGTCGATGACCCCGTCCAGAACATGCGGATGCAGCGCCGCCACCCTGGCGAGGCGCGGCGCACTGCCGAGGATCTCGGCGAAGAGGGTCAGCAGGGAATCGTGGGAGCGCAGCAGCGTCAACAGCTCGACGGCCGCCGGCATGCGGATGAAGGCATTGTCGAGATGAGCGAGCGCGCCGTCCGGATCGGCCGTGCGGCCGAGCGCCACGAGCAGGGCCGGCGTCAGTTCGGTCAGCACCTCGCGGGCGCGGGCGCTCGTGACGGCGGCGCGGCGGCCGAAATGCCAGCCGCGCACGGTTTCGACGGCCGCCATCGCATCCCGAAAGCCGAGCTTGCGCAGGGTCTCGAGCGTCTCCGGATCGGGCTCGGAGCCGGTGAAGCTCAGCGTCCCCGCCTCCGAGGCGAGGCTCGGCCCCTCCTCGAAGAGCAGAGCGTAATGGCCTTCGATCCGGCGGGCGTGGCCGGTCAGCGCCTTGCCGAAGGCGGCGGCGCTGGTATAGCCGCAGAAGCGGGCGAAGGCGCCGAGCTCGCCGGCGGCCTTGGGCAGAGTCTGCGTCTGCTCGTCGTCGCGCATCTGTAATCGGTGCTCGACGGTGCGAAGCCAGCGATAGGATTCGGAGAGTTCGTCGCGTGCCTGCGGCGTGATCCAGCCCTCGCGCGTGAGTTCCTGGAGCATGTCAAGCGTGCGCGGCCCGCGCAGGGCCGGCCGCCGGCCGCCGAAGACGAGCTGCTGGGTCTGGACGAAGAACTCGATCTCGCGGATGCCGCCGCGCCCGAGTTTCACATTATGGCCGGCGACCGCGATGCTCTCATGGCCCTTCACGGTCTGGATCTGCCGCTTCATCGCATGGATGTCGGCGATGGTGGCGAAGTCGAAATATTTGCGCCAGACGAAGGGGGCAAGATCGGTCAGGAAGCGCCGGCCGAGCGCGATGTCGCCGGCGACAGGGCGGGCCTTGATCATGGCCGCGCGTTCCCAGTTCTGCCCGACCGTCTCGTAATAGGCATAGGCACTGGGCAGGGAGACCGCGACATGGGTCGATGCCGGGTCGGGCCTCAGCCTCAGATCGACGCGGAAGACATAGCCGTCCGGCGTGCGCTCCTGGATGATGCGGGCGATCTGCTGGGTGAGCTTGACGAAGAAGCTCGACGGCTCGGCGACGCCCGCCGCCTCCGCCGCTTCGGGATCGAAGAAGACGACGATGTCGATGTCGGACGAATAATTCAGCTCGCAGGCGCCATGCTTGCCGAGTGCGAGCACGACGAGCCCCGAGTCGCGGCCGGGATCGTCATGGTCCGCGAGCGCGATGCGTCCCAGATCGGCCGCCTGGCGCAGCACATGGTTCGTCGCCAGCCGCACGGCGGTGTCGGCCGTCGCGGTCAATGCAGAGGTGACGGTCTCGACATCCCAGACGCCGCCGATATCGGCCAGCGCGATCAGCAAGGCCATGGCGCGCCGGAGACGGCGCAGTTCGCGCATCAGATCCGCCGTCTCGCAGCCGGCGCGCGCAAAGGCCTCGATGCCGGCGAGCAGCGCGTCGCGACGCTGCTCGGGCGCCTCGGCCAGGCTGGCGAGCAGGCCTCGCGGATCGAACCGCATGATCTGTGTCAGAAACGGAGAATGGGCGAGGATCCCGGCGAGCAGCGCGGCGCTGGCGGGATGGGCGGCAAGATGCGCAGCCAGTTCCGCAGCCGCCTCCTCGTCGCGCAGACGCTCGATCAGCTCGCGCGCGATCAACGCATCGGCCTTCATGCGGGCCGGCAGCACCGGCGCCGCGGTCAGGCGTTCGCAGAGCGGCCCGGACATCGCATCCTCCTCAGTCGGACGGCAAGCGAGCAGGCTTGGGCGTCTGTGTCGAGGCAGCAGCGGGAGGAGCGGCCGGCATGTCCACAGGCTGGGGTGGCGCGAGCAGCTTCGCCGGCGCTGCGAGGCGAGCCTGCGCGGCAGGCAGGGTGATGACGACGCGGAGGCCCGGAGCGTTGTCCTCCAGCCTGAGCTGCCCGCCATGGAGCCGGACGACACCGGCCACGGTGGACAGTCCGAGGCCGAAGCCCGGCTTCGTTCGGCTGGCCTCCAGGCGAACGAAACGGTCGAGTACCCGCGCGCGATCGGCCTCGGGCACGCCCGGGCCATGGTCGGCGACGGACAGCGCCACGTCGCTCCCGTCGCGCCAGGCTGCGACGGTGACCGTGCGCGGTCCAGCCGTTTCGGGCTGACCGTATTTCAAGGCGTTGTCGATCAGATTCGCCAGCGCCTGGCCGATCAGCTCGCGGTTGCCGATCACCTGCAGCCCGGGCGCGACCTCCTCGATGAGCGCCAGGCCCGCCTCCTCCGCCAGGGGCTCGTAGAGCTCGGCCATGCCGGAGACGAGTTCGGAGAGGTCGAGCTCGCCGATATTGTCGCTGATCTTGCCCGCCTCCAGCCGCGCGATCATCAGCAGGGCGTTGAAGACGCGGATGAGACTGTCGGCCTCCTCGATCGCCTTGTCCAAAGCGGCGCGCAGCTCGTCCTGCGAGGTCGCGCTCCGCAGCGCTTCCTCCGCGCGGTTGCGCAGGCGCGTCAGCGGCGTCTTGAGATCGTGCGCGATGTTGTCGGTGACCTGCTGCATGCCGGCCATCAGCTCGCCGATGCGGTCGAGCATGGCGTTGAGGTTCAGCGCCAGCCGGTCGAGCTCGTCGCCCGTACCGGTGATGGCGAGCCGGCCCTCGAGATCGCCCTCCATAATGGCATGCGCCGTCTCGGTCATGCCGTCGATACGGCTGAGCACCCGGCGGGCGACGAACCAGCTGGCGAAACAGCCCAGAACGAAGACCAGCGCGAAGGACCAGCCGATCGCCCGCCCGATCACCGCGCGCAGGCGCTGCCGCTCCTCGAGGTCGCGCCCCACCAGCAGCCGGAAGCCGGCCGGCAGCACGAAGACGCGCACCAGCGCATGGTTCGGCGCCTCGATGGCGTCCTTGGTGCGGGCGTATTCGATCTCGCTCTCGCCGGGCCTGTCGAGGGTGCCGGGCGGAATCGCCTCGACATTGCCGGCGATCCGCTCCCCGACCGGCGTGGTGACGAGGTAGAGCGAGGCGCCGGGCCCCCGCGAGCGCTGCTCGATGATGTTGACGAGGCGCCGGATGCCGCCCACGCGCTGCTGCTCCGCCAGCCCCTGGATCTCCGCGTCGATGGTGGAGCGGATCTGGTCGGTGATCAGGCGCTGCGCGTTCCAGGCGACATAGCCCAGCACGAAAGCGGCAAACAGGGCGAAGATGAGGAGATAGACCGCCGTCAGCTTGAAGGCGGTGGTCCGCACCAGCGTCGGCAGGAATTTGGGGCGCCGACGCACCGGGGCCTCAGCGGGAGCCGTCACGAACCATGTATCCCGCGCCGCGAACCGTGTGGATCATCGCGTGCTCGAAACCCTTGTCGACCTTGGAACGCAAGCGGCTGACATGCACGTCGATGACGTTGGTCTGGGGGTCGAAATGATAATCCCAGACGTTTTCGAGCAGCATCGTGCGTGTGACCACCTGGCCGGCATGTTTCATCAGATATTCGAGGAGGCGGAATTCGCGCGGCTGCAGGAGGATGTCCTTGCCCTCGCGCGTGACGCGATGCGCCAGGCGGTTCAGCACCAGATCGCCGACCTTGTAGGTCGTGGGCTCGGACGCCGGCGCGCCGCGGCGGCGGGCCAGCACCTCGACGCGGGCGAGCAATTCGGAGAAGGCGTAGGGCTTGGGCAGATAGTCGTCGCCGCCGGCGCGCAGCCCCTTCACGCGATCGTCGACCTGCGCCAGTGCCGAAAGGATCAGGGCGGGAGTCTCGTCCTTCTGCTCGCGCAGGGAGCGGATCAGGGACAGGCCGTCGAGCCGCGGCAGCATGCGGTCGATGACGAGCACGTCATAGCCGCCGCCCTCGGCCATGGCATAGCCTTCCAGCCCATCCACGGCATGGTCGGCGACATGGCCGACCTCGCGGAAAGCCTTGGTGAGATAGGCCGCAGCCTCGGCGTCATCTTCGACGATCAGGAGTCGCATGATTGGACTTTAGCGCAGGAAACGGAAGAACGGCAGGCCGGAGGATACGCTTCCGGCCTGCCGCCGCGACGGCCGATCTCCCCGGGCTGGGGCGACAGGGAACCCGAGGAGACGGCCGGCTTCACCAGTGGTCCGGGCAGTCAAGCCGCCCGGACCGAGGATCGTTCGTCAAGCGGCCGGCTGGCGGCCGACTTCGAAGCTGACATCCCGGGTGTGGCCTTCGCGCAGGACGGTCAGCGACACCTTGGAACCGGGCGCGACATTGGCGATCCGGCGGGAGACGTCACGGGCATCCTTCACCTGCTCGCCGTTGATGGCCACGATGGTGTCGCCGCGGCGGATGCCGGCCTTGGCGGCGGGACCGCCGGACTGGGCCTCGGCCACGAGGGCACCGCGCGGGCTGTCCAGACCGATGGCGGCCGCCAGTTCGTCGGTGACCGGCTGGATCTGCACGCCGATGAAGCCACGGGCGACCTTGCCACCGTTCTTGAGCTGGTCGACCACCTGCTTGACCGTGGAGGCCGGGATCGCGAAGGCGATGCCGACATTGCCGCCCGACGGCGAGTAGATCGCGGTGTTGACGCCGACGACCTCGCCATTGCCGTTGAAGGTCGGCCCGCCCGAATTGCCCTTGTTGATGGGCGCATCGATCTGCAGGAAGTCGTCATAGGGACCGGAGCCGATATCGCGACCCTGGGCCGAGACGATGCCGGCCGTCACCGTACCACCGAGGCCGAAGGGGTTGCCGATCGCCAGCACCCAGTCGCCGATGCGCGGCTTGCCGTCGGCGAGCTTCACATACGGGAAGTCGCCGCCATCCTTGACCTTGAGCAGCGCGAGATCCGAGCGGGGATCGGTGCCGATCACCTTGGCCTCGAGCGTCTTGCCGGAGTCGGTGACGAGCTGGACCTCGACGGCGTGCTCGACGACGTGGTTGTTGGTGACGACGTAACCGTCCTGGCTGATGAAGAAGCCGGAGCCCTGCGCCATGGCCATCTGCGGCTTCGGCTTGGCTTGGCGGCCGCCGCCCTCCTCGCCGCCAAAATCGCGGAAGAAGCGACGCAGCTGCGGGGGCAGGTCATCGAGGCTCTGGCCATCGCGGTCCGCGGCGGCCGCGACCTCGGCCTTGACACGGACGGAGACGACCGCCGGCTTCACCTTGTCGACGAGGTTGGCGAAGGAGGGAAGCTGCGACTGCGTGCCCGAGAGCTCGATCGGCTGGGCATAGGCATGGTCGTTCTGCATGAAGGCGCTGTCGGCGATGCCGGCCGCCAGGCCGATGCCGAGAATGGCCGTTCCGGCCAACAGGGCGCCGCGGCGCAGAAGGGTCTTCCGGGGGGTGTCTTGTGTCGTCATGGCTTCAGAACCTCGTTCAGCGACAGGGTTCTTCCCTGCTCGTGAGGCTGACCATGCGGCCGGGCGCCTTACCCGGCTTTGGCCTGAAGATGACGATTTCGTAAGGTCAGGACCGACCCTGTCCCGCACCAGCCTCGTCGGCCAGCAGAGCATCGATACGCCGGCGCTCCTCCTGCGTCAGAGCCGCCGCGGGGGGTGCCGGAGCGAGGCGGCGGGCGCGGCTCCATGCGAACAGCGCCCCCGCCAGAAGGATCAGGAACGGCGCGCTCCAGAGCAGAACCGTATGCGCGTTGAATGGGGGCTTCAGCAGAACGAAGTCGCCATAGCGCTGCACCACGAAATCGGTCACCGCCGCATCGCTGTCGCCCGCCACCAGCCGCTCGCGGACGAGAACCCGCAGATCGCGCGCGAGGGGCGCGTTCGAATCGTCGATCGACTGGTTCTGGCAGACGAGGCAGCGCAGGCCGCTGGAGATCGCCCGCGCGCGCTGCTCGAGTGCAGGATCCTTCAGCACCTCGTCAGGCTGCACCGCATGAGCGCAAGAGAGCGTGAGCGACAGCAGGACGAGGATCGCTAACAGCCGGCGCATCGCCCCTACTCCGCAGGCTGGGCCGCGACCGGCACGGCGGCGCGGCGGGGAGCGGCAAGGCGAAAGCGCCGGTCAGTCAGCGAAAGCGTGCCGCCGACCGCCATCATCAGCGCGCCGATCCAGATCAGCAGAATGAACGGCTTGTCGTAGAGGCGCACGGCCAGCCCGCCATCCTGCACCTCGCCGAGGCTGACATAGGCCTGACTCAGCGAGCGGGTGCGAATACCGGCCTCGGTCGTCGGCATCGCCCGTGCGGTATAGACCCGCTTGGAGGCCTCGACGGGGTCGAGTTCGGTTCCGTGATCGTAGAGCCGGAAGCGGGCAACCTCAGCGCGGAAATTCGGGCCGTTGCGGGGCACGATCGTCTCCAGCACCACGGTGTAGCGGCCCGCGGTCAGCTTCTCGCCGGGCTTCAGCGTGCCGATCGCCTCGCTGCTCCAGGCCGAGGCGGCGATGCCGATGATGCTCAGGCCGACGCCGGCATGGGCAAGGGCCGTGCCCCAGGCGGAACGCGGCAGGCCCTTGGCCCGGGAGAAAACGGCCTGCCAGCCGCTGGCCCGCGAGACGATGCGCTCGCCGAGATCGAAGCCCGCGCCCAGGACGAGAAACAACCCCAGCCCCACCGCGAGAGGCGCCAGCACCGGCCCGCCGCGCGTGATGGCGATGAGTGCCAGCGCCGCCAGCAGCGCGAGCCCGAAGGCGGCGGCGTTGCGCTGGGCCGCGCCGAGCAGGTCGCCGCGCTTCCAGGCGAGCGATTGCCCGATCGGGAGGATCAGCAGCAGCGGCACCATGATCGGAACGAAGGTCGAATCAAAGAAGGGCGCGCCGACCGAGATCTTGTCGCCGGTCAGCATTTCCAGTGCGAGCGGATAGAGCGTGCCGATGAAGACGGTGGCGCAGGCCGTCGCCAGGAAAACGTTGTTGACGACCAGCGCGCTCTCCCGCGACACGGGCGCGAACAGCCCGCCTTGCCGCAACAGCGGCGCGCGCCAGGCGAACAGCGCCAGCGAACCGCCGACGAAGGCGATGAGGATCAGCAGGATGAAGAGCCCGCGGGCCGGATCACTGGCGAAGGAGTGAACGGAGGTCAGAACGCCCGAGCGCACGATGAAGGTGCCGAGCAGCGACAGCGAGAAGGTCAGGATCGCGAGCAGGATGGTCCAGACCTTCAGCGCATCGCGCTTTTCCATGACCACGATGGAGTGCAGCAGCGCGGTGCCGGCGAGCCAGGGCATGAAGGACGCATTCTCGACCGGGTCCCAGAACCACCAGCCGCCCCAGCCCAGCTCGTAATAGGCCCAATAGGAGCCCATCGCGATGCCGAGCGTCAGGAACACCCAGGCGAGCAGCGTCCAAGGCCTGACAGCGCGCGCCCACATCGCGTCGATGCGCCCGTCGATCAGGGCGGCGACCGCGAAGGCATAGGTCATCGAGAACCCGACATAGCCCACATAGAGCAGCGGCGGGTGGATCGCGAGGCCGAGGTCCTGCAGGATCGGGTTGAGGTCCTGTCCCTCGGCCGGGGCCGGCAGCAGCCGCTGGAACGGGTTCGAGGTCAGCAGCGTGAAGGCGAGGAAGGCCGTCGCGATCAGGCCCTGCGCGGCCAGGGCGCCGGCACGCAGGCGCGGCGGCAGCGACTCGCGCGACAGCGCCACCAGCGCGCCGAACAGCGTGAGAATCAGGACCCAGAGAAGCAGCGAGCCCTCATGGTTTCCCCAAACCGAGGTCAGCTTGTAGATCAGCGGCTGCGCCGAATGGGAATTGGCGGTAACGTTCGCGACGGAAAAATCCGAGCGGACATAGGAGGTGACCAAGGCCGCGAATGAGAGCGCCACCAGCGCGAAACTCACCAGCGCGGCATTGGATGCGACCGAGGCCAAGGCCCGATCATGGCGTGACAGCCCCCAGAGGGGCACGAGCGCCTGGATGATCGAGACACCCAGCGCGAGAGCCAGCGCATAATGGCCGATTTCAACGATCATCGGCCGCTCACGGTTTCGCCGGGGCGGCAGCGCCGGCCTCGCCCTGCCAATGGCCCTGCTTCTTCAGCGTGTCGGCGACCTCGCGCGGCATATACTTCTCGTCATGCTTGGCGAGGACGGAATCGGCCTTGAAGCGGCCCGCGCCTTCCAGAACGCCTTCCGTCACGACGCCCTGCCCCTCGCGGAAGAGATCAGGCAGCAGTCCCGAATAGCTGACGTCGACCCGGCTCTTGCCGTCGGTTACCGCGAAGGAGACCAGCTGGCCCGGCCCCCGCTTCACCGAGCCTTGCTCGACGAGACCGCCGAGCCGCAGCCGGGAGCCTGGCGCCAGACCCTTCTCGGCAATCTCGGTCGGGCCGTAGAAAAAGACGATCGTGTCCCGCATCGCGAAAAGCACCAGACCGAGCGCGAGGGCCAGCACGAGGCCGCAGGCCGCGATCACCGTCAGCCGCAATTGCTTGCGGGTCAGACGTCGCTTCGGCGTGGCGGAGCGAATCTGTGGCGCGACGGTCATGGCTTGGGCTCCTCGAGCCCCAGTTCATTGGCCAGAGCGGTGAGCGTCGCAAGGGCGGAAGGGTCGGTGGCGAGGCGTTCGCGCGCCGTCGCCAACGCTTCGCGGGCCTGCGCCTTCTCGCCGAGCACGCTGCGCGCCCGCACGAGGCGCGACCATTCCTCCAGCGTGCCGCCTGAGGGCTTCAGACGCTCGGCGAGACCGTCGACCATGCCCCTGATCGCCGCCTGGCGCTGATCCGCCGGCAGGCTCGCGATCGCGTCGCCCGCCGATGGGCCTTGGAGGTTACGCAGCTTGGCCTGAACCATCGGCGCCCATTCCGCACCCGGGGGCGCGCTGGCCAGCAGCGCGCCGAAGGCCGCTATGGCGGCGGGCTTGTCGCCGTCCTGCTCCTGGGAGAGGGCCAGATAGAACTGCGCACGCGGGTTGCGCGGCTCCAGGCGCAGCGAACTGGAAAAAGCCGCTCGCGCCGCCGCGGTCACGACGCCGGCAGCCGCCAGCACCCGCGCCTCCCCAAGCCCGGCATAGAGCTCGCTATCGGGTTGGCCATGGCGCAGGGCGGATTCGAAGGCACGCTCGGCATCGTCATAGCGCCCCTGCCGCAAATAGAGCGGCGCGATCAACGTCCAGCCCTTGGCGTCAGTGGGGTTGCTCGCCAGATGCGCCTCCATCTTGGCAAAGGCGATGGCGAAATCCTGGCGCGGCCCGGCCTGCGCCATTCGCTCGGCCAAGGGCTGGTCGGGAAGCATCGGCGAGCCGTAGACGCCATAAACCAGCAGTGCCAGCAGCGGCACCACCGAAAGCATCAGGGCCGAGCTCGCGCGGCGACGGCGCAGGGAGGGTTCGCTCTCTCCCGCCGGCTCCTGCTGGGCGGCCACCGCCCGCAAAAGCCGCCGGCCCGCTTCGGCGCGCGCGGCCTCGGCTTCGGCGGGGCCGATCAGCGCGCGCTGGAGGTCGCGGTCGATCTCGCTCAGTTGGGACCGATAGAGGCTGCGCGCATCGGCGGCATCGGCGAAAGCCTGCGCGCCATCGCGCCGCAACGGCCAGAGCAGGGCGAACACCGCCGCCCCCGTCATCGCCGCAAGGATCGCCCAGATCATCATGGCGCGTTCTTATCGAATTGGAGCTGCCGATTCATGGCGACATAGGGTCACGCATCGTCGCGCTCAAATGGACGGCAGCGCCAGTCGGGCGCGAAGCCCCCCCAGCGGCGACGGATGCAGCGTCACCTCGCCGCCATAGAGCTTGGCGAGGTCCACCACGATCGAAAGGCCGAGGCCCGAGCCGGGCGTGGTCTCGTCCAGCCGGCGGCCGCGCTTGAGGACTTCAGCCATCGCCTCGTCGGGCAGGCCGGGGCCGTCATCGTCGATGAGGAGAGCCATCCGTTCGCCGTCGGTGCCCGTGCCGTCCTCCAGCGTGACATCGACGCGAGACACGGCCCATTTGAAGGCGTTGTCGAGAAGATTGCCCAGCATCTCCTCGAAATCCTGCTTCTCGCCGCGAAAACGCAGCGTGGAGGGGACGCCGTGAGACCCGGCGACGCCCTTGTCGCGCGTGATCTTGATGAAAGTCCTCAGAAGCGCCTCCAGAGAGGGCACAACCTCGGTCATCCCGCCGAGGGCGCCGGAAAGCGCAGCCGCGCGCGCCCGGTCGAGGTAATACTGAACCTGATCGCGCATGATCGCGGCCTGCGTGCCGACCGTCTGGGCGAGATGGCTGCGCTGGCGATCCGCCTCCGCCTCGTTCAGCATGACGCTGAGCGGAGTCTTCAGCGCATGGGCGAGATTGCCGACCTGGGTGCGGGCCCGCTCCAGAATCTCGTGATTGGCGTCGATCAGCTGATTGAGTTCGCCGGCCAAGGGGGCGAGATCGGGCGGATATTCGCCGGCGATGCGCGGGGCCTCCCCGGTTCTCACCGCGCCCACCGCGGCACGCAGGCGAACCAGCGGGCGCAGGCCGAAGCGAACCTGCATCAGCGTCGAGAACACCAGGATCAGGCCGAGCAGCACGAAGGTCATCGTCAGAGCGAAGCGGAAATCCTGAATGTCTCCCTCGATCTCGTCCGCCGGGGCCGCGACGGCGACCGTGAAGCGGCCATCCTCGCCGACATCGATCTCCCGCTCCAGCACGCGCAGCATCCGGTCGTCGGGGCCGGAAACATAGCTTTCCCGCAGACCGCGGTTATTGGGCGTCAGCCCCTGGTCGAGCAGCCTCGGCAGCTGGCCGCCGACCAGCGAACGCGAAGCCCTGATATTGGGCTTGTCGCCGTCCAGCCGGACGATCTGCCAGTACCAGCCGGAGAGCGGCAGGTCGAAGCGGGGCTCGCCGAGATCGCCGATCGCCTGACGCTCGGTCTCGGGAGGAGCGGCGAGATCGGCGACCAACTCCTTGATGTAGACCGAGAGCCGCTCGTCGAAGCCGCGCTCGGCCGAGCGCCGATAGAAGGTGGTGAGGCCCAGGCCGGCCAGGACCAGGATCAGGATGCAGCTCAACGCCGCCGACAGAAACAGCCGCGCCCCGAGCGAATAGCGGCGTTTGCGGAGGGGCATCGCCCGCGATCAAGCTTTGGCCGGAGGGGCGGCGATATAGCCGAGGCCGCGCACGGTCTCAATGACGTCGACGCCGAGCTTCTTACGCAGCCGCCCGACGAAAACCTCGATCGTGTTGGAGTCGCGGTCGAAATCCTGGTCGTAGAGGTGCTCGACCAGCTCCGTGCGCGAGACGACGCGGCCCTGGTGATGCATCAGGTATGAGAGGAGGCGGTATTCGTGGGAGGTCAGCTTGACCGGATTGCCGTCCACTACGACCCGGCTTGCCCGCGTGTCCAGCCGGACCGGGCCGCAGACCAGTTCGGAGGTGGCATGGCCGGCGGCGCGGCGCAAAAGCGCCCTCACCCGCGCCAGCAGTTCCTCGACATGGAATGGCTTGACGACATAGTCGTCGGCGCCGGCGTCGAATCCGCCGACCTTGTCGCTCCAGCGGTCACGTGCGGTGAGAATCAGCACTGGCATCACCTTTCCGGCGCGGCGCCAGCTTTGCAGAACGGCGACGCCATCGACCTTGGGCAGGCCGAGATCGAGGATGACGGCATCGTAGGGCTCGGTTTCGCCGAGATAGGACGCCTCCTCGCCATCGAAAGCCTTGTCGACGGCATAGCCGGCGTTTTCCAACGCCGTGACGATCTGGCGGTTCAGGTCCTTGTCGTCCTCGACGACGAGCAGTCTCACGGTCTTCGCGCTCCCGGTTGCGAATGCGGCCCGCCTCAGCGGACGGTCGACACCTTGCCCGATTGGCCTTCCAGCGTCACCCGCGCAACCCTTCCGTCACGCTTCATCGTGGTGACGACATAGACATAGTCGTCGCCCTGTCGACAAAGGCGGATGCGAAGAACCTCGCCGGGCGCGGCATGGCGGGCATTGCGCGAGGCTTCGGCCGGCTGAATCACCTTGCCGTCGGCCAGGACGTCGCGCGTGTCCTCCGAGGACAGGCACGAAATCGGAGCCGGATCGTCCACGCGCAGGATCGGCGCCGGCGGGGCCGACAGCAAGGCAAAGGCGAGAAGGGGTTCGACCGGCATCATCGACATGGGGCTATTCCCCCGGCGCTGAACACGCCATGAATGCGCGCGAGCGAGTGCCAGAGTAGTTCAACGGACGGGCAGCCGTCCACGCCACTCCTTCCCCGGCCCAACCACGGCGCTGATCTGCCGGACCGCGATGTCGATCTCGTTCAAGGGAGCGCCGAAATCGGCGCTTTCCTGCGCGGCGAGATAGGTCCAACCGGGCTGGTCCAGGATGACGCTCCGGATCGGCGTCGTCCCCGAGACGATATCCAGAACATAGCTCTCGCTCTCTTCGCCGAGGGGGACTTCGGCCAGATCCCAGCTGTCGCCGTCGAGCCGGGTTCGGCGCAGCCAGGAGAGTTCGACACCGGCCGGGACACGCCGGGCCTTCAGGCCCACCGGCGCCAGCGGGCGCAGGGCCGAGCCATCGACCGCGACGGAGAGCTCCGCCATGGTCGGATCGCCGACATCGTGCCGGGCCGGCCCGACGCGCAACAGCAGGGTCCGGCCGATCTCAGCCAGATCCGCCGTCAGCGCCAAAGCCGCGCCGTCCAGCACCACCACCCGCGAGCCGACCGGCAGAAGTCGCGAAGCGGCGTCTTCAGACCCGGCAAGCCCACGCAGGAAACCGGAGAGCCGAAAGCGGCCCGGCCCGATCAGTTCGACGCCAGAGACGGTGACCAGCTCTATCGTGCCAGCCGCGTCGATCAGGGCCAGAGCATTCGCGCCGGCCAACGCGGCTTCGGCAGAGACCGAAGCGAGGCTGCCACCCCGCAGCCGGACATCGAGAATGGCGCGAGGATCGGTGCGCCAGAGCGGGCCGGGAGGCAGCTCGGTCATCGTCTCGCCGACGATCGAGGGCGCATTGACCAGGTTTCGCAGCTCGAATGCGCCGCTCGGGCCGGCTTGCCAGATGGCGAGCGCGCCCGGCCAAGGGGAAGCGAAGGCGGCGAGCGACAGCAGAACCGGCGGCGTGCCGGAGGCGATCGGCAGCGAAAGCGGGATCACCAGCGGGCGGCCCGGCAAGGGCGGCGGCTGGCGAACCGGCTTTTCGCGGGCCGGCGCGGCGGGGGGACGATAGATCGCGGGCTCGACAAGGCGGCCGCTGACGCGCCGGGTCGGCCCGTCAGCGATTCGCGTGACCTTGAACAGCCGCTCGCGCGGGCCGCCTGGTGCCGAAACGACATCCCCGGGCTCCAGCGACAGACAGCGCGGCGAGAGCTCGGCATCGAAGGTCTCGCGGGCGGCCCAGGCCTCCTGCAGCCGCTGCTCGGCGAGCCTGGCGGCCTCGGCCGGGCGGGTCACGATGGCCGTCTCGACCGCGACCTCGCGGCGAGCGGCCCCGGCCAGCCGCCGCGAGCGGACGGCGGCGCTGCGATAGCCGTCATCGCCGTCGCAGAAGCCGAGGCGCAGTTCGCGCGGCAATTCGCTTTCCTGCGTGCGGCGGATCTCGAAGGGCTCCGTCTCGCGCCCGGGAACGACATCGTCGCTGTCAAGCGCCCGCACGGGACCGGCATCGCGCCCCTCGAAGCGCAGCGCGCCGGAACTCATCACGGCGTCGAAGCCGAAGCTCTGGGCGAGGGGCTCGAGCGCTTGCCGGGCGGAGAGCGGCCTGTCGAGAACATAGCCGTCGAGAAAGCCGTCCACGGCGATACGATCGGCCGGCGGCAGGTCGAAATCGGCGAGGATCTTGGTCAGGAGCCGGTCCAGAGACGTGCCTTCGAGCCGTCCGTTCAGCCAGTGGCCCGTCTCGAAATGGCTGCCGTCCGCCCAGATGGTGCCGAGGTCGGGAAAGGCGGGAAAGGGCCGCGCATCCCAGTTCCAGACGAAGACATGCCCCGGATCGACCATGCGCAGACCCGAAGCCGGATCGATCGGATTCAGCGCCGGCTTGAAACCGGGCTGGCCTGGATCGAAGCCGGAGAGGATCGCGCCGAGCGCCCGGGCCTGCACGAGATCGTCGCGCGCGCCGGTCGAGAAGGGCGGCAGCCCGCCTTCGGCTGATTTCGGATCCGGGAAGATATTGGGCGCATTGGCGCCCTTGTCGACCGCCGGAACGCCGGCCTCGGTCAGCCAGATCGGCTTGGCACCCGGCTGGAAGGCCGTCGGCGCGGTCTCCACGCCATCGACGCGCCGGATATGGGGCTGGCTCCACCAGTTGGCCAGATCCTTGGGGCGAAACAACCAGTGCTTGCCAGAGGCGCCGTCCGTGATCGGCAGGCGCTGCTGGGCCAGACGTGCAGCGGCATCGGCGTAATACCAGTCGAAGCCCTCCCCGGCCGACAGCCGGTCGCGAAGGTAGCCTTGGTCCGCCGGGCCGCGCGCGATGGCGAGATCGGCATGGCCGCCCGAATCGCGCCAATCCGAGAGCGGCGGGTACCAGTCGATCCCGATGGCGCCGATCGCAGGATGGGCCCAGAGCGGATCGAGCGGAAAATCGACATCCCGCCCGCCATTGCGGCTGTCGGCGCCATATTCCGTCCAGTCAGCCGCATAGGTCAGCGTGGCCGAGGGCAGCAGGGTTTTTACATCGGCGGCGATGGCACCAAGATGGGCGGCCATCGGGTAGCCGGAGGAGTCTCGCAGCCGGGTCAGGCCGAACAGCTCGGACCCGATCACGAATCCCTCGACACCGCCGGCCTGCCGTGCCAGCGCCGCGCAATGCACCACGAGGCGACGGAAGGACCATTCATCGGGCTTCGCGCAGGCGATGGCGCCGCCCATCACCGACATATCGACCGGGGCGACCGAACCGATGAAGGCGTCGAGCTGGGCGGCCAAAGCCGCCGTTCCTTCGGGCGTGCCGGCGCGCCCCGGCGCCGGATCGCAGCTGATGCGCCCGCGCCATGGATAGGCGGGCTGCCCGGCAGCGCCGGAATGCGGATCCGGCAGGGTGTTTCCGGCCGGAATGTCCATCATCAGAAAGGGATAGAGCACCACCTCCAGCCCGTGCTCCAGGCGCAGACGGCGGATCAGCGCGACGACGCTCTCGTCGCTCGGCGTTCCGCCGAAGGCCGGCCGGCCCGCCGCCTGGCTGACGGGGCGCGCGGTTTCGCGCGACAGGCCCGCGACGGACCATTGCGCGCCGACGGTCGGCTTGTGGGACACCTCGACCCTCGGCGCCACGGTGCAGTGTCCGGCGCGCAGATCGTCGCCGAACCAGGAGACCACCAGCGCGACGCGGCGCAGATTCGGGCAGAGCGCGCGCAGTTGCGCCAGCGAGGTCTCGATATCAGAGCCGCCATAGAGCTGGTGGCGGGTCAGGCTCTCGGTGACGCCAGGATCAGGCTCATGGCTGACGGCACGCGACTCATAGACGAATTCGCCGGCGCCGGGGGTGAGCGTCACCGCCTTGATCATACCGCCAAGGCCCTCGACGGCCCGCACAACCTCGAATTCGAATTGCGGGATGCGATTGCCGTAATCGGCCAGCGGAAAGCGCTCGAAGACGACATAGGCGACCCCGCGATAGGCCGGCGCCGCTCCCGCTTCCTTCGCAACGATCAAGGGGTCGGGCGCCTGATCGTCCTCGCCGCGGTGGACGCGCAGCGAGACCGTCGCGACATCGAGCTCCCGCCCATCCGCCCAGATGCGCCGAACGAAGGCGATCGGGCCCTCGCACAGGCCGATCGCGAGATTGGCCGCGTAGCTGTAGGTGGTCTCGTAGGTCTTCTGCGCCTTGCCGCCCTTGCCGCCGCTCTTGGTGCGGGTGATCGAAAGCTTGATCTCCTCCTCGAAGCGCGTCGCCCAGATCAGTTGTCCGCCCAGCCGCGCCCGCCCATAGAGGCGCGGGATGGCGGCGCCCTCGGTTGCGACGAGGCCGTTGATCTCCTTCAGCCTCGGCCCTTCGACGATCCGATTGCCGCCCGAGCCGCCGAGCCAGGCCTGGTCGAGGCTGGCGCCGGCAAGCCCGCCGAGCGCCTGGCCGATGGCGCCGCCGATCGGGCCGCCCAGGGCGGAGCCGATCGCAGAGCCCGCCGCCTGGAGAAGAAGCGTCGCCATCAGTCGCAGACTCCGGGAAAGGAAAAGGCATGGCTGCGATGGCGCCGCCACCAGCCGGTCAGCGCGACCTCGGTCACGGCGGCGCCGTCATGAGCGTGGATGATGCGGCCAGGCTCGCTCAGGATAGCGCAATGCTTGGCCGGCAGATGCTCGCGCCAGCGGAACAGCAGCACGTCGCCCGGCTCGGCCGTATCCGGGTCGCAGGCCCGCAGATGCCGCAGGGCGGCGCAAGCCAGCGTCTCCTCGCCCAGGCTCTCGGTCCAGAGCGGCGTATAGGCTGGAGGCGCCTCCGGCTCCGGCCCGTAGATCTCGCGCCACACGCCGCGCACGAGCCCGAGGCAGTCGCAGCCCACCCCGCGCAGCGAGGCCTGATGATGATAGGGCGTGCCGAGCCAGAGCCGTGCGGCGGCGACGATCTGCGCCCGGCTCATCGGAACAGGCTCCCGCCATCGAGCACGCCATCGCCGGGCCGCACGCCGGCGATGATAAAATCCCTGTTCGGCATATGCGGGAAGCCGCGAAAATTGGCGCCGTTACCGAATTTGGCCCGGCAGGTGGCGAAGCTCTTGTCGCAGCCCGGCGTCAGCTGAAAGCCATCGCCCGGAAGGATGGGCGAGGCAGGCGGCTGCCAGAGTTCCAGGGTCGCGTTCGCGCCTTCGCGACCATGGCGCTTCACCTCGCAGGCGAAGCCTGCATTGTGCCCATCCGTGAAGAGCAGGCGGCCCGCGGTGAAGTGGCCGTCCGCGAGATCGGCAAGGCCGAGGGCCGTGATCTGCAGGCGGCCATCGGTCTGCGCCACGCTCGCGGCCAGCGGCGTCAGCGCCACGCCGCAGCGCCGGTCGCCGAGTTCGGCGTCGCATCCGCGCAGATAGAGCCGGCCCCGCTCCTCGTCGAAGGCTTTCGCGAGGCTGCGGATCTCGGCGGTGAAGACGGTCTCGCCGCGGCGCACCTCGCCGACGAAGCCCTCGTCGAGAAGCAGGCGCTGGGCCGGATCGGCCCAGTTCACCAGCCAGACGCGCAGGCGGGCATCGTCGTAGAGCCCGGCCGCCAGATCGGCCTCGTTGAGGCCGGTCGCCGCGAAGGCGCCGGAAACCTCGCCGCCGCCGATGGCGAAACCGAGCTCCCCGGTGACCTCGGCGGCTTCCAGTCCGGATGCGGCGGAGAAGGTCAGCCCATCAAAGGCGAGTGGACGGTCGTGATCGGTGAAGCCCAGCGCCAGCCCATCCCGGCGCGTCAGGCTCCAGCAATGGCACAGGGTGGTGGCGCCTGCCTCGAGATGAGCGGCCAAGGCTGCGGGAATGTCGCGCATCTGATCCTCAGGGCAGGATTTCGATCACCGGGATTCGGGGTATCTCGCCGGCCTCGAAGGCAGAGAGATCGACTTCGATCGCGTCGGTGTCGAAGCGAACCGGAACATCGAAGAAGAAGCCGGCCGAGATGGCGGTGCCGGCCGGCGGCACGAAGCCGGGCGAAAAGGTCACGACGCCGCTGGTGGCGTTGCAGGTGAAGGCCGAGGCGGGCTGAACCAGGCCGTCGATCGCGACGAGCACGCTGCCCGCGACCGGCTTGGCGATGTCGCGGCGATAGGCCTGCCCGCCGAGGCCATAGCTCTTGCAGAGCTGGAAGCTCGCGGTCGCGCCGTCACCGAGCCCGATCAACTGGTCCATTGCACCCGGCTCCTGCCCCGGCGGGCAGCTCTTGCAGTCGAGCCGGTCACGCCAGCGGAAGCCATAGAGCCGGCCGCGCCTTTCCTCGAAGAAGCTTACCACCGCCGCCAGAGCGTCGAGCGAGCGAACGCCGAGCCCGGCATCGTAGCGGCGCCGGGAATGCGCCCAGCGGCTGTTGCGGACTTCCCGCCCGGAGGCGAGCGTGACGATCTGGGTCTGGCGCTCCGGCCCGCCCCTGGCGCCGCGCGCGATGTCGAGCGGGAAGCGCACTTCGTGAAAATCGCTCATCGCTGCCGCCTCACAGTGCCCGGCTGCCACGGGCGACGGCCCGCGCGATCGCCGCAGAGATCTGGGCCTCGGAGCGGCGGAAGCTGTCGGCATCGGGCGTCGAGACCTGCACCGTCACGGCGACGGGCCGGCCGGGACCGCCCGCCGCGCGCACGCCCAGCCGTCCGTCCGGCCCGCGCGAGAGCGGCATGATCGCCTCGGCGCCCGCTTCCCCCATCAGGCCGAGCCCGCGCCCGGTCGGGAAGTAGGAGGGCGAGGCGACGATGCCGCCGGCGGCCAAGGGAGCGACGGGGACCGATGCGCCGGCGCTTCCACCCAAGCCGCCGAGACCGGCGGTGAACAGGCCCGAGAGGCCCTTCACGCCGGTGGAGAGCAGGTCGGACAGGCCCGTCTGAAGCGGTTTCAGAGCCGATTTGAGCAGGCTTCCGGTCATCGTCTTGCCGACGCTGCGCAGCACGTCCTCGAAACGCTTGCCCTCGACCACGCCGCGCGAAAACGCGGTAACGATCGATTTACCAAAGCTTTCCGACGAACGGCTCAGAGATTGAGTCAATCCGTCCATGGCGCGCAGATCGGCGACGCGCCTTGAGCCGGAGGCATCCTCTTCCGCCATGGCAAACTCCTCAGACAATGATTCAACCGCGCCCCTCAAGGGTCGGGAAACGCGGCGATGAGAGCGGCCAGCGCCTGCCTGTCCGGCGCGCCGGCCGCCACGCCGCGCCCGTGAGCCCGCATCGCAGCGGCGAGCTCGCGCGGCGTGGCGGCCCAGAAGCGCTCGGGCGGCCAGCCGAGGCGACCGAGCCCGAACGCCATCGCTTCCGCCCAGGGGAAAGCCGCCGGCGCGCTCAATCCACCGGCGGCTGCGGAGGGCGGGCGCCCTCCCCTTCCCCGAAGGTTGCTTCCAGCAGCGCAATGGCCGCCTTGATCGCCCCCGCCAGCCCTTCGTCGAAATCGAGCCCGGCCACCTCCTCGTCGGCGACGACCCGCCCCGCGCCGCGCAGGCCCGCGGCCAGGATGCGGACGATGTCGCGCGCCGACAGCTCGCCGGAGACGAAGCGCTGGCCGAGTGCCGGCAGAGAATCGACCGCGAAGGCATGCTCCAGCTCGGCCAGCGCCCCCAGCGTCAGGCGCATCGGCAGCTCTTGCCCGGCGACCATGAGCGCGGTTTCACCGCGATGACGATTGACCATGGTGTTCTCCTCAGAGCGTGGTGAAGGCGAGCGCGCCCGCCGATTCCAGCGAGAGATCGAAGGTGACTTCCGCGGCATGGTCGCCGCGATATTCGAGGCTGGTCAGCTGAAACGGCCCCTGGATCAGGCCGAAATCCGGTACCACCACCTGCCAGTCCCGGATCGCACCGTCGAAGAAGGTTTGGCGTACCAGCGCGTCGGAGTCGGCATCCTTGAAGATGCCGGAGCCGCTGATGGCGGCGCGGCGCATGCCGGCCCCCTGCAGCAGCTCGCGCCAGCGCCCGGCCGATTCCGAATGCGTCACGTCGACGGTCTCGGCATTGAAGGCGATTTGTCGCGCCCTCAGGCCGGCGACCGTGACGAAGCCGCCGGCACCGTCCCCCGCCTTGAGCAGCAGGTCCTTGCCCTTCTGTGCCGACATCCGGCTCTCCTTCGATGGTTGGAACTGGCGTCAGGCCGGCTCGGTGGCGGCCCGGAAACGCAGCGTCACGCTTGGCAGGCCGTTGCGGGGCTCGCGCGCCAGCCGGCTCGACAGCCAGCGCAGGTTGACGAGCACATGGCCGTCCGGCGCGAGGTCGCTGCCATCGAGGGTGGCGACGATCAGGCCGGCCGCCTGCAGGGCCTGGCGCGAGGAGCCGCTCTGCCCCGCCCAGACGACGAGGGCGAATTCCTGCTCGCAGCCGGCTTCGGTCCCAGTGGACCAGTCGCGCGCCTCGACCTCGCCATGCACCACATAGAGCCCGCGCTCGGCGCGCGGCGCCTCGTCGAAGATGCGGTCGGCGCCGATCAGCGCCGTCAGCGCAGCGTCCGCAGCCAGGCGCGCCTGGACGGCGCTCCGCAACGCCAGGATCGCGTCGCTCATGGCGTCACCTCCTCGGCGAGACAGATCAGCCGGCGCCGTCCGCCGTCGGGATCGGCGGCGGCGCGGATCTCGAACAGGCGCGCCCCATCGCGCAGGCGCCTGCCGGCATCGAGATCGCCGCGCCAGCGCAGGGTGATGCGATAGCTGCCGGTCTGTTCCGGCCGCCCCTGCCGCCAATGCTCGGCGCCGCCGAGCCATTCCACCTGGGCCCAGAAGGCGGCCACGGTGACGAAACTGCGGGTGACGCCGCCCAGCCCGTCCGGCATCTCGACCGGAGCCAAGAGCACGAGGCGGCGCCGCATAGCCCCGATCGCCGCCTCCGCACGCTCCGCCATCACAGCCGCGCCCTGCGATAGGGGGCGAGCAGCGCGGCGATCGGCACGGGCAGGGCCCGGGCGTCGCGGCTGGCGACGTCGCCGCGCTCCTCGAACCAGCGCGCTGCGAGGCGCAGCACCGCCTGCCGCAACGGCGCGGGCACGTCCGTCGCGGCCGGACCGAAGCCCGCGACCACATCGATCTCGATCGCGCCATGGTCGCGGCCGGGGGTGGGAACGCCGCCTGCGATGCGGATCAGCGGCGGGTCGGAGAGGCTCTCGAGCGACAGGGCCGCGGGATCGATCGGCTGCGCCAGTCCCGCCTGGTCATAGACCCGGGCCGCAAGGATCGCGCTGACGGGCGAGAGCGGCAGCCTGATCTCGCCCTCCTGCGGCCAGCGATCGACGACGATGCGCCAGTGCTGGTCGACGAGGCATCGGCCGCACGCTGCCTCCACCATCAGGCGCGCCGCCGTCAGCAGCATCGCCAGCAGATCGTACTCGTCGGCCTGGTCCAGGCGCAGGAAGCTGCGGGCTTCATCCAGCGAAACCGGCTCCTCGACAGGCGGCTCCAGGGCAAGCGGCGTCATGATCGCTCCATTGCGGGTTCAATTGCGGGAGACGACGCGCTATCTGCGCTCCTCAGGAGGAGCGTTCGATGCGCATCGTGAACTGGGCTCTGGGTCTCGCCTGTGCGCTGTCGGCGCTGCCGGCTGCGGCGGTGGTCGGCGGCCGCGAAGGCGGCCCGGCGGAAGCCTCGACCGTGATGGTGCTCAACGCCCGCGGGGGCGTCTGCAGCGGCGTCGTGATCGCGCCGAAGGCGTTGCTGACGGCGGCCCACTGCGCGGCCGGCGGCAGCGAGCTGCGCGTTCATTGGCGGGACGGCGCGGAACCGGTGCTGCTGGTGCCCGCCGCCGTCGTCCTCCACCCGGAGTTCAACGCCAACGCGGTCAGCAACCGGCGCCGATCGGTCGACCTGGCCCTGGTGCGGTTGTCCGAGCCGCTTCCGGCACGGTTCTCGCCGGCCGCGCTGGAGGCCGGGGCCGCGCCGCGCGCGGGCAGCCCGGTCACGCTCGCCGGCTACGGCGTCTCCCGCGAGCGGGAGGCCCGCACGACAGGCACCTATCGCTCCGCCGCGCTCGAGGGCATCGAGCCCTACGGCCCCGGCCGCATCCTGCTCTGGGCGGCGGATCCCGCCGGGCGCGGCAAGGCGCCGGGGGCAGGCGCCTGCCAGGGGGATTCCGGCGGCCCCATGTTCGACGGGCCGGCCGTTGTCGCGATCAGCAGCTGGTCGACCGGCCCCGCCGGCCGCGAATGCGGATTGTTGAGCCAGGGCGTCCTGGTGGCGCCACAGAGGGGCTGGATCGACACGATCCTGGGCCAATGGGGGCAGAATGCCCGCTGGGCGGCACCGCGCTGACGGAAATGCTGG